>JACNJM010000189.1 GCA_014382605.1 Anaerolineae bacterium | reverse complement strand
AAATTCCTGAGATTTCGCTCAAAACTGAGCCAGTGCTGACAACGATTCGCGTTACATGGAAGGGATTCATTCCAACGGTCGGAATGATATTTTTCGGCTGGCTCAAAAAGCGCTCACATAAAAAATCAACGCAGCTTATATTTTACTTCATTCGGGCATTCACCGCGTTCGTAATCCTGCAACCCTGAGCCGGTGCGCCTATTGTATAATAAGCACAGGCTCGAGCAATACGATTCAATTGCGGCATCACAAAACAATTTAGCACGCACAGTTTTTGCAAAAAAATGACTCTCCCCAAAACAGAACAAACCCCCGATGATCCCCAGCACCTGCCAGCCGCGCGCAGACGGCGTGCCCAGCGCAAGTTGCTCCCACTGACTCCGGATGAGCGCGAGGCTTTTCTCGACGAGATTGCACAGCGCACATCGCCATCATTTGATTTCTTTCTCTTTTCTGTGCTGGCGGGGCTGACGGTCGGCATTGGCTTATTGCTTGATTTACCAGCATTACTTGTACTCGGAGCCGTTCTGGCCCCGACGATGGCGCCGCTGGTGGGGATAGCGCTGGGCGCAATTAGCGGCTCTGCTCAGTTTTTTGGCCGCAATCTGCTGGGGCTGGTCATGGGCAGCGGGTTGGTCTTTATTGCCAGCCTGAGCCTGGGGTTGATTGCCCGCAACGGTGGGATATTCGAGATCACCCAGGCTTATTTGCACACGCGCATTGCCTGGCATCATTTTGTTGTGCTGACTATCGGTAGCGCGCTAACAACTATTGCGATCGCCCGCGGGGGTAAACGCACGGCGGTTGCCAGTGTGGCGCTGGCCTACGAAATTTATGTACCACTGTGCGCAGCCGGTTATGGGTTAGGCAGCGGTACACTCCATTTATGGCCCGATGGGCTGGTGGTATTTATCATCCATATGGCCTGGGCAATCATTTTGAGTACTTTTACGCTGGTTATGCTCGGTTTTCGCCCGCTGACTCTCTTTGGCTACACGGCCGGGGGGATGCTCAGCCTGATTGGCCTGGTTCTGATCATTGGGCTGGGCGGCGCTGGCGCAGCTGTAGGGGGGCAGGTTGCGATCCCAACGGCGCGGCCCAGTAAAACGCCCACACCCTCACTAACGTTTACGCCAACACTTTCCCCTACCATTACGGAAACCCCTCCCCCGGCTACGGTTACACTGCATGTTACGTTGACCGCTTCGATCACGCCATCGCCCACAATCACGCTGCCACCCAGCCCTACACCGGTTTATGCACGCGTCAATGCCCCCGAAGAGTATGGCGGGGCTATTCTGCGGAGCGAACCCGGATTTGACGGCCGTGCGCTTACATCGTTCTTGAATGGCACTTTGATCGAACTTCTATCGGATGTCCCCGCGGAGGCTGATAACCGGCGATGGCTGAATGTGCGCCTCCCTGGCGGGCCGGAAGGCTGGATGCTACAATCGGTGATTTCTGTCGCTACCCCCGTGCCCAATTGGTAGTTATTTTGGCTGAATCAAATCTTTTGGGGTGAAGGCTTTGGGGAGTAGTTCGCCCACGCTCAGCTCTTCGACAAGATTGCCTTGTTCGTCGGCAATCAACACCAGAGTATCAAGCCCGAACTCCGCCAAGACCTGACGGCATGATCCACAGGGGGAGCCAGCATTCTCGGTGACTACCGCTATCATTTCAAATTCTCGCTCTCCTTCCGAAACTGCCTTGAAGATCGCCACTCGCTCGGCGCACATCGTCACCGGATAGGCGGCGTTTTCCACATTTGCCCCAAGATAAGTTTTGCCAGTGGCCGTATAGAGCGCCGCCCCAACCGGGTAATTTGAATAAGGGGCATAAGCATTTTTACGCGCCTTCACAGCTTTTTGAATCAATTCAGTTTTTTGCATTTTAATCATTTTCATTGATTTGCTCTGTTGACCAAATCCGCTGCGCACGCACTTTGCGGATGCGTCGTTTGCTCACCAGCTCCACGGTCAGAGTTAAATCGTCTTGGGTGAGGCTTTCACCGGCAATAGGAATTTGCCCCAGACGCGTGTAAATATACCCACCTAGCGTGTCGGCTTCATCGTTGGGCAAGTCGCAGTCCATAATCTCATTGAAGTCATCCAGATCAATATGGCCCTGGAAAACATAATCGCCATTCTCCAGTCGGCGGTAGGGCAGTTCTTCTTCGTCGTATTCATCCTGAATTTCACCGAAAATTTCTTCGATGATGTCTTCCAGAGTCACCACGCCGGCAACGCCACCATACTCGTCCACGACGATCGCCATATGGGTGCGTTTTTGCTGCATTTCAGCCAGGAGTTCATCCAGTTTTTTCGCTTCGGGAACAAAATACGGTTCGCGCAGCAGATCGCGGCGCAGGTCTTTTTGTCCATTGCC
This sequence comes from Anaerolineae bacterium, assembly GCA_014382605.1. Lineage (GTDB taxonomy): Bacteria > Chloroflexota > Anaerolineae > Anaerolineales > UBA11858 > NIOZ-UU35. The sequence goes on along the minus strand of JACNJM010000189.1, from coordinate 28,200 downwards.
TTCACGCCAAACTTGCAATAAATCTTTGGCATAGAGCAGGCCCAATATATGATCGATATTTTCTTCATAGACGGGCACGCGCGAATAACCCGAATTGAGCAGGGTATCTACAGCAACAGATAATGGAGCGCCAATTTCCAGGGCATGAACATCAATGCGCGGCACCATAATTTCGCGGGCCAGGGTGTCATCCAACTGGAAGATTGAGTGAATCATTTTTCGCTCTTCTTGTTCAAGAATGCCATCTTTTTGCCCCACATCCACCAGCGTTCTCAATGCATCTTCGGTAACCATGCTAGTGTGTTCGTTGGATTGGATAATTTCCCGCGACAAGAATAAACTGGCTCCGATAAAGGGCGAAAAAAGCAGGGTCACAAGACGCACAAAACCCGATAAACGCAATATCCAACTTTCGGGATCGCGTAACACATTACGCTCAACGACCCACTCTACCCAGGCTACCACCAAGCCAGCCGCCAGCAACACACCGAACTTACCCAAGAGCGTGGTGATACGCGCATCGGCTTGAACCACCAGATAGATACCGCCAATTTGGAAGAAACGTAATAAGGACTGGAAAAGATGCAAACCAGCATAAGGGCGCGGCATTTTTTCGATCAATTCAAGAGTGCGCTTTGCATTGGGTTCATTCAACTCGCGCATATGAATCAACCGCGCCAGGCTGACATGGCGTAACGCAGCACGCGCCGCGATAACAATGAGATCAACCACTAAAACAAATAATAAACCTAAAACAATTACTGAAGTTTGCATACTAATCCAATTTCCGTATTGCGCGGGCAGGCATGCCCACAACAAGAGTTTTCTCTGCAACTGTTTTCGTGACCACAGAGCCTGCTCCGGTACGCGCGCCTGCACCAATTTTTAATGGCGCAACCAACATGGTATCGCTGCCGATGAATACATCATCGGCGATTTCTGTAGGATGTTTGTGTTCGCCATCGTAATTACAGGTGATCGTCCCGGCCCCAATGTTGACCCTGGCTCCGGTAGTGGTATCACCCAGATAGGAAAAATGCCCCATTTTGGTACCCGGCCCGAGGTAAGAGTTTTTCACTTCACCAAAATTACCCATGTGGACACCCGCAGCCAGATGCGCGCCTTTACGCAAATGGGCAAAGGGGCCAATATCCACATCATCTTCGAGTAGAGCTGCTTCAACCACGGAGGCAAAGACTTCGCAGCGGTTGCCTAATTTCGAATCGCGGATGAAGGTGTTTGGCCCGATGATGCAGGCTGTGCCAATTTCGGTTGAGCCGATGAGATGGGTGTTAGGGGCAATGACGGTGTCATGGCCAATCTGCACTGTTGGCTCAATATAGGTTGTGGCGGGGTCTTGCAGGGTGACGCCTGCCAGCATCCAGGCGCGGTTGATGCGCTGCTGCATATTTGCGGCGGCATCGGAGAGATGCACGCGGGTGTTAATACCGATCATCTCGGTTTCGTCGGTCGCAGGGATGGCCCGAACGCTGCGGCCTTCTTTCACAGCAATTGACACCAAATCGGTCAGGTAGTATTCGCCCTTGGGAGAAAGTTCAACCCGTTTGAGCGCGTCCCACAACCAATCTGCCGAGAAACAAAATACGCCGGTATTCAGCTCTTTTATGGCAATCTCTTCGGGCGTAGCTTGCGCTTCTTCTACAATGGCCCTCACCGAGCCATCTTCGCCGCGCACAATCCGCCCAAAGCCGCGTGGATCATCAGAAATCAGAGTCAGCACACTAATCGGCCCAATATGGTTTTTCTGCACATCCAGGAGCTTCTGCACGGTTTCAGCCGTCACCAGAGGCATATCGCCATACAGTATGAGTACATATTCGCTCTTACCACGCAGGCGCGTTTCGGCCTGTTGCACAGCATGGCCTGTGCCCAACTGCGGTTCCTGCAACACATATTCGGCAGCCTCAGCAACAGCGGCGCGCACCTTTTCGGCAGCATGCCCCACCACCAACACTGGGGGCGATTGGGCGACTGACTGAGCCACAGCAACCGAATACTGGATCAACGGCTGCCCCAGAATGGGGTGTAAAACTTTCGGCAATTCTGAATGCATTCGAGTGCCTTTGCCAGCCGCTAAAATCACAACACTAGTTTTCATGTTCAACTCCACAATAAAACAGGGCCAAAAGACGCACGTTGCTTAGCTGCATGCGCATTTATTTTCTCGATATCTCATTTCCCACACGAAATAACTTCGTGCCGCGGTCTCGCTACACGAAGTTTTCAGAATACTATTCTTCAATTGGTAATCTAAATGGGGGTCGTCGTCAGATAGTCCGTTCATTACAAAAGAAAAGGCAGGGGAGCACGGATTCGAACCATGATCAACAGTTCCAAAGACTGCTGTGCTGCCATTGCACCACTCCCCTACGAGTATGCACGCCGTTCACGAGGCGAGCGAGATTGTATCATAAGCCCTAGAGGGTGGCAATATTATTGCTCAGCATCTTCTTCCGGGGTCAGCCCCAGGCGGCGGGCTTCATCATAGCTCAACGAATCGGCATTCGTGAGGCCATCGCGTGAGACATCTGTTGAGGCTGTATCCCAGAACACATTCGCATCTTGTTCGATTTCGGATGAGGCAACTTCTTCGAATAGTGCCGCCATCTCAGGGGCGACTTCAACATCATCTGCAAACGGGGGTTCCGGCTCAACTTCTTGACGGGTGGGTTGTTTGCTGCTGGTGAGGCGGACACCCATCTTAGAGAGAATGGCCAATAAATCTTGCAAGCCACTATGAACCAGGCGTATGGCTTCTGCCATCTGGTCGCTACTCGTCCCCGGGTTAGCTGCAACCAGCAACGCATAGGATTCGCCCACATGTGCCAAGAAAATATCGTATTTAACACCCGCAAAAAAGAGAATATCGCGCGGCGGCTTGGTATTCAGCAACTTAGAAATCCGATTACTGGCGCTGAAGGCGGTCATCAGGGCAGGGAACAGCGCGGTTTCAATTGAAGCATCTGGCAGATCGCCTGCACGAGCCAGTACACGGCTACGCTCATGCGCATTTATTTTATCGATATCTCATTTCCCACACGAAATAACTTCGTGCCGCGGTCTCGCTACACGAAGTTTTCAGAATACTATTCTTCAATTGGTAATCTAAATGGGGGTCGTCGTCAGATAGTCCGTTCATTACAAAAGAAAAGGCAGGGGAGCACGGATTCGAACCATGATCAACAGTTCCAAAGACTGCTGTGCTGCCATTGCACCACTCCCCTACGAGTATGCACGCCGTTCACGAGGCGAGCGAGATTGTATCATAAGCCCTAGAGGGTGGCAATATTATTGCTCAGCATCTTCTTCCGGGGTCAGCCCCAGGCGGCGGGCTTCATCATAGCTCAACGAATCGGCATTCGTGAGGCCATCGCGTGAGACATCTGTTGAGGCTGTATCCCAGAACACATTCGCATCTTGTTCGATTTCGGATGAGGCAACTTCTTCGAATAGTGCCGCCATCTCAGGGGCGACTTCAACATCATCTGCAAACGGGGGTTCCGGCTCAACTTCTTGACGGGTGGGTTGTTTGCTGCTGGTGAGGCGGACACCCATCTTAGAGAGAATGGCCAATAAATCTTGCAAGCCACTATGAACCAGGCGTATGGCTTCTGCCATCTGGTCGCTACTCGTCCCCGGGTTAGCTGCAACCAGCAACGCATAGGATTCGCCCACATGTGCCAAGAAAATATCGTATTTAACACCCGCAAAAAAGAGAATATCGCGCGGCGGCTTGGTATTCAGCAACTTAGAAATCCGATTACTGGCGCTGAAGGCGGTCATCAGGGCAGGGAACAGCGCGGTTTCAATTGAAGCATCTGGCAGATCGCCTGCACGGGCCAGTACACGGCTGCGCTCATCCAGCATCACTGCCGAAATGGCGTTTAAATCTTTGCGCAGGCTGGTCAGGCGCTCTGCCACGCTTTCGACAGGTTTCTCCAGATCGTCATCCGGAATATTCGGTTCAATGATCACAGCATCAATCAAGCCCAACGCGCGCTCAACGGCATCCAGAAAATCGGCGGTTTCAATTGGTTTCAGGAAAAAAGCCGTCGCACCCGCATCGGCAACGGCCTGACGCACGTGCGCATCTACCATCCCAGTGACTAAAATAACATGCAGTTCCGGCTGACGGATGCGAATTTTGGTCAGCAATTCCAACCCAGAAATACCCGGCAAACGCACATCGGAGACGAGCAAATCAAAGGGACCAGAGGATAGTTCCAGCAAGCCTTCTTCTCCCGATGGCACATCCCTGATTTCGATATTGGCATCCAAAGTTTCGATGGCGCTGACCAGTGCCCGGCGAACTTCGCGTGTGTCATCTACGATTAAAACTCGATAATCGGCCATAATGAAAATTATTGTAACATGGAAGTAAGCACGCAGACGATTATTTTTGGCTCTATAGAAACTACCACGGATTCCCAAAGACTCTTTTTTTTGCAAGAAAATCCAGAAGGGTTCAGAAGAATGTAAATATAATTGAGGGCAACTCGAAATGACACACAGAACGAGAAATTATCCTGAATAGCAAAAGACGCCAGCGAAATTCGCTGGCGTCTAAGCAATCAATTTGGGCTACACGTGATAACAAGCTGCCTGATGCCCGCCACCTTTATCTTCTAACGGTGGATGGTCATTGCTTTCGCAAACTTTATCGGCCAGCGGACAGCGCTCATAGAAACGACAGCGCGGAGCCGGATCGACAGGACGTGAAACGCCCCCCTTAATCTTGATAGGTTCACGTGTGTAGGTAGGATCAGGCACAGGCACAGCCGATATCAGCGCTTTAGTATAGGGGTGCTGTGGATTCTGCAACACATCTTCAGCATCACCAATCTCCACAATTTTACCCAGATACATAACTGCGATACGATCACACATATAGCGAGCCACGGCCAGGTCGTGTGTGATGTAAAGATACGTCACGCCGAAGCGATCGGCCAAATCTTGCATCAAATGCATCACGCCTGTTCGCACCGACACATCCAGCATGGAGGTAGGTTCGTCGGCAACTACAAAATCGGGGTTAATCACCAGGGCGCGCGCAATGGCAACACGCTGGCGTTGACCGCCCGAAAGTTCGTGAGGATAACGGAATAAGAAACTGGATGCCGGAGCCAAGCCGACAGTTTCGAGCAGATCGGCTACACGGGCCTCACGTTCGGCCACAGAACCCACTCCCTGAACATTAAGCGGTTCAGCAACAGTATCATAAATCGTCAAACGGGGGTTCATCGATTCGTAAGGGTCCTGGAAAATCATTTGCACACGGCGGCGGAAAATTTTCATTTTCTTACCGCGCATGTGGGCAATATCCACTTGGCCTTCATCCGTATCCAGAATGATATTTCCATCGGTGGGATCAAGCAAGCGGGTCAGCAGCTTCCCGGTCGTGGTTTTGCCACAACCTGATTCGCCAACCAGGCCTACGCTTTCGCCACGTTTGATCTGCAAGTTTAGTTCGCTCACTGCATGAACAAAAGAATCTGCCTGTTTGAAAACGCCCTGCCCAATGGGGAAGAGTTTTGACAAATTTTGCACATCAACGAGAATATTGTTATCTTGTGTCATTATTTTTCGCCTCCCGGATGCCAACAAGCGGCAAAATGGTCTGCGCCGTGATCTTTAAATTCCGGTTCTTGTTCATGGCAGATTTCTGTAGCATAAGGGCAGCGCGGATGGAAACGGCAGCCAGGGGGCGGGTTCAGCAGGTCTGGCGGTTCCCCGGCTAGTGTTACCAAATCAGCCTTCTCACCTACGATGGATGGGAACGAAGACATCAGCGCCATGGTATAGGGGTGAATGGGGCGATGGAAAATGGCTTCGGTACTCGCCATTTCGACCAGTTTTCCAGCATACATAACGCCCACACGCTTACTGACTTCGGCGATCACGGCAATATCGTGAGAGATATAGATCATTGCCATATTCAGTTCTATCTGAATTTCGCGCACGCGCTTCAGAATGGCATCCTGAACGATTACATCCAGCGCGGTCGTCGGTTCGTCAGCGATAATAATATCGGGATCACACGAAAGCGCCATAGCAATCACCGCACGCTGGCGCATACCGCCGCTGTATTGGTGAGGATACTGATCTTTCAGAGTTGGGTCCAAACCCACAAGAGTGAAAAGATGGTCAATTTTTTCGTCCATTTCCTTGTCGCTGAGGTGCGCCATATGCTCGCGCATCGCTTCAAGGATCTGCTCCTCAACTGTGTAGACCGGGTTCATGGAATTCATCGCCGCCTGGAATACCATTGAGATATTCTTCCAGCGATATTTGTTCATTTCACTATCGGTCAGGGGTACAACATCGGTATCGTTAATTCTGATCTCGCCATTGAGAATTTTTGCGTTATTGGGCAATAATTTCAACAAAGAAATCGCGATCGATGTTTTCCCACAGCCGGATTCGCCTACCAGGCCAATAGCTTCACCGCGGTCAACATGGAAGGTAACACCATCCACGGCAAACACGGGGCCTTTGCGGGTCATATAATGCATCGTCAGGTCATTTACTGCAAGAACTTTTTCTGTCATTTGTAATAATCCTGTTTTCTAGCCAGTTCTGGTTACCGTTCGCGCAACCGGGGATTCACCACTTCGTCAAGCGCGCGTCCAACTAGATAGAAAGCCGCACACAGAAGGGTGATCGCCAAGCTGGCCGGGATTAACAGATACCAGGTATCGAAACGCATGAGATACCCGAAAACTTGCGTGGTGTTGATCATCAGACCCCAACTCATTTCGATCTCGGTGAGACCAAAGAAGGAAAGTACTGCCTCAGAGAAAATGGCGCTGGTGACAACAAACATCATGTAGAGAAGAGCAATGGGCAGCAAGTTCGGCACCATGTGTGTAAAGATGATGTGGAAATCGCCACCACCCGAGATGCGGGCGGCTTCGATATAGGGCTTCACCTTCACGGTGAGCGCCTGAGATTTGATCACAATAGCCGTTCCGCCAAATCCAGATAGTACCCCAATCACGAGCGCCAGCTCGAGCATACCAACATGCATCAAAGCGCTCATCACGATCAGAATGGGCAAGAACGGCACCATAATCACTAAGTCGACCACACGCATCAAGATTACATCAATTACACCGCCATAATAGGCGGATACTGCTCCAATAGTGGTCGCGATCAAAACCGTTACGAGGGCCGATATCATACCCAGAGCAAACTCAAAACGCGTGCTAAACATGAGTTGGCTGAGCACATCGCGTCCCATAGGATCCGTACCCAAAAGATGTTTGGCAGAGGGAGGCGATGGGTGAAAAGGAATTTCGATATCAAACCCGTTGACAGGATCGTAAACTTTTCGATCCCAGGCCGTATTCATCAAAATTGGATGTGCCAAAGCAAATAATCCAAAGAAAATGATCAGGCCCAGACCGATTAATCCGATTGGGTTTTCGGTAAATGTAGCCCAGTTTGTTTTTAGAGACCGCCAAAACAGGCGCAGACGAACCCGCCAGAGAGGGACATAGATTATTTCGGCAGAGGATGAAAGTGTGCTCATGATTTATCTCCTATGTCTCATCCTAGTTATAGCGAATACGCGGATCGAGGAAGGCATAACCAACATCAGCCACCAAGTGGCTTACCAGCGTCAATAAACCAGTAATGGTGAGCGCCCCCATCGCCAGGGGAATATCCTCAACCTGCGCAGCTGTAAGCAAAGTCAGGCCAAGCCCCGGCCAGGAAAAGACGGTTTCTGTAATAATACCGCCGCTCACCGAACCGCCAATGCTAAAGACCAGTCCTGTCCACACAGGCAGTAAGGCGTTGCGGGCGGCATGTTTGTCGCGTACAACTTTTTCAGACAAACCTTTAGCGCGTGCGGTAAGAATATAATCTTCACGCAGGGTTTCCAGCATACTGGTGCGCATCAACAACATCGTACCGCCATAAGCAATCAGGGTGACGGTTAGCACCGGCAGTACCAGGTGCTGCAAAATATCCCAGGCATAAGAATTAAAGCCCGCGGCCACGAAGCGCCAATACACAAACAGGCCTATCATGGGGACAATAAAACTAATCCAACGTCCCAGCCTGCGAAGTTGAGTCGACAAACGAGCGGTAAATACCAACCCAGCCACTAAGACACCCGAGGCAATCAACGCCGACCAGATCATACGCAAAAAGACGTTGTTGGCGTGAAGGCCTTCAGGGGCATTCAACCAGATAATTGGATCAAGGAACTTGCCCGGTGGCAGCCAATCCAGATAAACGGCAAAGAGCCAGATCATCATCAGAGCAAACCAGGGCGTGAAGACGGTATACAAAATTACGCCAACCAGGGTTGATGAGTACTCCAGCGCACCGCCACGCTTCCATGCCAGCACTTTTCCTGAGACATAACCTGCCCAAAACGAAATCACCGATGCCGTTAAGAACAGCACCAGCGTTCGGGGAAGACGTTCGAAAATAATTTCAGTGACGGGGCGAGGAAACTGGGAAAATGACACCCCCATATCGCCGCGATAAAAATTGCCGACATATTTGAAAAAGCGCTCCACGGGTGGCCGGTCTAAACCCAAATCTTGGCGGATACGATCACGTTCCGCCGGAGGAATATCCGGGTTCATCGTGAGCAAGTCTGCGATGTCGCCAGGCTGTGCATCCATTAAGAAGTAGGTTACAGTCTGGAACATGAGCAGCGTTATGAACATCTGTAAAAGACGTTTACCTAAAAATTTCCACATATTTTTGTTTGTCTCCTTCAAATTTTTGCGTACTCTGCACTCCGCACCCCTCACCGATGCGAAGCGGAGTGCGGAACACGCAAACCAAAGGATAATTCCTGAATTAGTTGTGCTTGCGCAAAGCTAAACCTGCGCAGCAAGAAGTTCACAAAAAAGGGTGTGCATAGAGGGTGCTACCCCAATGCGCACCCTTTTTTGTGTTTCTCCCACCATTGGTGAGAGCAATGATTTCAGTTTTTCTTATTTTGGGAGAAGCTTTGATTTAGGAGCGGGCGGAAATCCGCCCGCTCCCGTAATTTCTTACATCCAAAAACTACTTGGAGAGCATAACTTGAGCGTCAGTCTGCATACCAGTCTGGAACTCAATACCACCAAGGGATTCGGTGTAGGGGAACACCACGCGCTCGTTGGCGAGATCGTGAGTCTGCTTGTAGAACAAGTTGATGTAAGGGCGTTCGTCAGCCAGAACAACCTGCATCTGGTAAACAAGTTCCTGGGCGCGGGCGAGGTCGCCAGTGCTCATGAATTCTTCCACCAGGGCATCGTATTCATCGCTCTTAAGACACGGCGTGTTGTAGTTGCCGGTGTCGGCAGTACATTGGCTGCTGTGCCAGAAGTCATAGAAGTAGCTGGGGAAGGCCACGTTGCCGAGGCTCCAGCCGAGGATGTACATATCGTAGTTCGCTTCAACGAACACGGGGCCGAGGATGGTGTTGAACCCGGTCAGTTCAGACTGAACAGGCATACCCAGCTCGCGAGCCCACTCGGAGATCCACTGGTTGAAGGTCGCGCGCAGGGGATCGTAAGCAGGGCCAGGGCCGAGGATGGTCAGTTCGGGAACTTCTTGTCCATCGGGGCCTTTGACGCCAATACCAGGATCAACATCTTCGGTATCAGCATTGTAGGCGGGGGCAGTTTCCCAAGACCAGCCAGCATCGGTAAGAACCTGAACGGCCAAATTGACGCGTTCTTCGCGGGTCATACCAACGTAAGGAGTCTCAACATCGGGGTTGTACCAGAAACCGTTTCCAGGAGGCATGGCCGAGTACATGGGGAAGACAACGCCACCGAGTACGCTGTTGACAACGAATTCTTTGTCAATCACGATATCCATAGCCTGGCGGAACGCGTAATCCGACATGGGGAATTTGTTCATATTGAAAGCAATGTAGTACATGCCGTAGTCGGCGTTGGTGTAGGTGGTAATACCTTCACCGCGCTCAGCCTGCTCGCGCAAACCGCGGGAGAGACCCAGGGGGTTGATCACGTAGTCAACTTCGCCATTGGCCAGAGCCAGGAAAGCAGCATCCTGAGAACCGTAGATGGAGAAGATAATATTGGGGCTGTAAGGGCCAGAAGTGTAGCGCAAAGTTTCTTCGCCTTCGGCGGCGCCGTAGAGCATCATTTCGGTGCCATCGGGCATGACTAACATCCAGGTGCCATCTTCGTACTCAACGATTTCGGCGCCCTTGAAGTAGTAGCCTTCATTGGCAGTACGCTGCACGAACGCGCCAGCTTCCCATTTGTCGGTGGTATAACCACCGGCGGAGGGAGCGTCAGTCGCATCGGCTTCGTACAGGGTGGTGCGAGCGTTAGTGTAAGCCTCATCGTAGGTCGCCCAGGCGGCACACGCATCGGCATCAGCGCCTTCGGCTTCGCAATCTTCGGGGCGCTCAACTTCAGGAGCAACTATGCCATCAATGAAGGCATAAGCTTCAGCAACACCAGCAGCCCAGAAGTGTTCGGGCAGAATCGGGGCCAAAGCAATACCAGCCTGCCAAGTACCCAGGGAGGGGGCTTCGGCAAAGGTGTACACAACAGTATATTCGTCAGCCGCTTCGGCGGTAACGTCAACACCATTGGGTGAACACTGGTTGGGCCAGTTCTGGGTCAATTTGAGGTCTTTACAAGCGTTGTGGGTGAAGACCACGTCATCAGCGGTGAGAGCTTCGCCATCGCTCCAGGTTGATTCAACCATTTCAACGGTGATCGTCCAGGTGCCATCGCCATTGTCCACAGCTTCGGGAACTGCTTTAGCCAGGGAGGGGATGAAATCGAAACGAACATCGGAGAGGCCGAACAGGGCAGGAGCCTGACCAGCAAGCACGTATTGAGTCCAAACCGAACTGCCTGGTCCAAGGTAGTTCCAGTAGTTCAACGAAACAGGCTCTTCGAAGATAGCAATGCGATAAGCATCACAGCATTCGCCGCCAGCAGGAACTTCTTCCATTGCCGGGGCTTCAGCTTCAACTTCGACGACCACGGTTTCAACAATGGTCTCGCCTTCTTTTTCAACGATCACAGTTTCAACGACTGTGACAGTCTCGGGAGCGCAGGCCGCCAATGCGAGGCTGGCGATTACCAGGATACCGAGAACTAAATAGAATTTTTTAGACATTTTCCTTACTCCTCCATTTGGATTAGGTAAATGGGTTTGATTGTTTACGTACAGGTGAGTGTTCTGAATTGCGCATCTGTCTTGGCAGGCACCACCTCCTTATTTGTTACGCCGTACAGTAAATTTTTAGAACCTCAGGACCTACTGTGAGAAATCCCGTATTTAGGGGTATGCAGCGGACATGGCCCGCTGCATACCCCTAAATACGGACACCCACTATCTGATTCCTAAAGAGCCAAAATTTCTCAGGCGCTATGCTGCGATTGTGTCGTTTGATGGCACAGCACCCGATTACTAGCCAGGCGATTATAACATACCTAAAACTTGCCTAATAGCGCGCAATGCCAAAAAAGCGGCGCTAAATTCTCATCACGGCCTACAATCGTCCTGGCTGGCGAAACTTTCAATACTCATCAAATGCAATTGTACATCCATTGCACCTGGAATAGCGCACAGATCCACATGGAATGCGGAAATTTCCGGATTCCAATACAATGGCACGGCGGGTAAATCTTGCGCGAAAATCATCTGTGCCTGCTGTTGAGCTTGCAAATATTCTGGCGTGTCGGGCAAGGTTGTTTGCGCAGTGCCGCACGCCTGATCGAATTCAGGGTTGCTATACCCAGCGATATTCCCGCCGCCCCAGCCTTTTGCAAAATCAGGCAACGGGCCGGGGATTTCATCACTGGTGAACAGGGAACAAGGCGCGGCCTGCCCGATCGACCAGGCAAATTGTGCCATATCGAAGCGCCGTCCGAAGACTTCGCCATCCGGGCCGGGGCTGAGAAATTGCTCCCAGGGTTGAGTTTTTATATTGACGTGGATGCCGCACCTGCTCAGTGAGGTTTGCACCCAATTGGCGGCTGCCTGTCTCTGGGGGTCTTCGGGCACCCAATAATCGAACGCAAAGGGGGCGCCATCGGCAATATCGGCGCGGCCCAGCGCAGTGAGCGGTGTATCTGCGTTCTGGTCGTTATCTACCCAGCCGACGTTGGCGAGAAGTTCCAAAGCCGCCTGAGGATCGTAGGGATAAGTGGGTAATTCGGCGGGAAACAGTATGTGCTCTGGGGGCAGATAGCCATCGGATACGGCGGCCAACCCGGAAAGGAGTCCGTCCACCATCCCCTGACGATCTATACACATGGCAATCGCCTGGCGTACTTCCCGGCTGGCAAAGATATCCGCCCGTGCTTCACTGAACGTATCCAGGCCAAACACGGCTTGCTCCCACGAAATGTCATTTTCCACATACAGATCAATCTGACCGCCAGACTGAGCTTCGAGCAGCCGCGGGGCATCATCCAGCGTGAGGGCGGTTTGGTCGATATAATCACACTCGCCCACCAGCAATGCATCGATTGCAGCCGAACCGCCATCGACAAAGCGGAAGACAAGATACTCGAAACGCGGCAAGCCATCGGCGCTGCGGAAATAATTTTCGTTACGATGAAAGGTAATATGATCGCCAGAGATCCATTCTTCGAGCGCATAGGCTCCCCATCCCACAGGATTGCGAGCAGCCAACTCGGAAGTCGGCAAGGTATTCAGATCAATTGCGGCCAGAATATGCTCTGGCAATGGGGAGAAAAAATTGGTAGCGTAGTCCCCCTGATACCCCGGAATGGCGAACCACTCGACGGTTTGGGCATCGAGTGCGATGTAACTTTGCGTATACCGCAAAACATCTGATATATTGCCATAAAAGGCCTGCGCAACATTGAATGAATAAACCGAATCTTGAGCCGTAAGGGGAGTACCGTCCGACCAAAGCAGGCCCGGCAAAAGGCGAAAACGCACAGCTAACGCGTCCATCAGCACGGATTGGTCTCCAGCATACGCCAGAGCGCAATCTGCGCTGGAGCATCCGCTGGGGCGATAACGAGTTTCTTCATTAAGGGTAACCCAACGACCATCCGCATCAACAATAATATCGCCTTTTACAACTTCCACCGGGCGCAGTTCTGCATCCCCATTTTGCAACGAGGGGATACGCTCCAAAATAACCGGTTGAACTCGCCCATGAATGCGATCAAATGGGCCATCATAGATGGCTTGTAAAATGCCGCGGGCTGCCGCGGTTGTATCGGCATATATAAATAGCGATGATGGTTCTTTCCCCATGCACACCGTTAACACGCTAGGCGGTTCAGGTGTGGGACTAGGTTCCGGAGTGGCTGAAGTAATGGCCTCAACCAACGCCTGTACTGTAAGATCAACACCGGGTTCTTCGGGCGTTGGTGCAGGGGTACAGGCTGTTAATATTCCCAAAATGATGGTCAGGACGAAGAATGGACGGAGGGCTTTGAACATAATTTTAGAATAAAAAACGAAAAGCGGGTGCGCATAAGGGGTGCGCCCTTATGCGCACCCGCTTTTGGATAATCTCTATATAGTGGTCGAGGCAATACCTATAAGATCAATACGCCCATCTGAAGCGAATAGGCTGTTGCGTGAGCAAAACGGTCAAATGAAGAGGCATTATACTCACGGTTGAATACCAGGTTTACCATTGGAATAAACCAGGAAGCCTGGCTGGATGATTTTTTCTGTGCTGTTCGCAATATGTGCGTTTTTATATCGGCGGGAGGCGACTTTTGATTCAACCACTGCTTCACGCTACGACGCAGCCTGTGATCGAAAAGTTCTTGATTCTGTTTTTTATGTGAATTCATATTGAACTTTCCTAATGCTGATGTCGTTTTCCACTTCCAGTTGTGCTTTGAGCGCTTTGCGTCCATAATGTAAACGCGATTTGACGGTTCCAACTGGGATTTCAAGTACCGCTGAAATCTCATCTAATGACAGATCACTAAAGTAATGCAGCACAATTACTACCCGGTGCCGAAACGGTAGTGTAGCAACTGCGGAGGCAACATGCTGCCACTCTTCGTTTTTTTCTACCTGAAAAGCAGGTGATTGCTTTTTACTTCCCTTAAGCCATTCGGCCATTTCATCAATGGAATGAAAAAGCCATCGTTTGCGGCGCTTGATCCAGGTATAGGTTAAATTGGTCGTTACCCGATACAACCAGGGCTCTAATGGTCGCTCCGGATCAATATGGTGCGAAAAGCGATGAATGCGCAAAAACACATCCTGCAACAAATCGGCAGCGGCAGCAGCATCGCCAGTAATTGCCAACGCGGTACGATAAACGATATGCTGATACCGGTCGTATAAAGTACCTAGTGCATCCAGGTTTCCACTCTGGAGCTGTAAAACCAATTCGCGGTCGCTATTCAATAGGAATTTCCTTAATTGGTATTCGCACTTAATACTCTCTACCTTGATAAAGGTTCAAAAAATCATTCAGAAGGAACCACCATCAGGGAAACACCAAGAACTTATACTGTAAATCGAATTAAACATTATCCTTACGCATCTGTCAAATATATCCACTGTCATTGCGAGCCGGATGATGATCTCGGTCGCTAGTGCTTTTTTCAATAACCTGTTTTAGTAGAAATCATCGTCTTCTTCACCATAGCGCATACGAATATATGATTCATAACGCTCAAAATGGACAGAACCCTCTTCAACAGCCGCTTTGACAGCACAATCAGGTTCGTGCAAGTGCCTACAATCGCTAAATTTACAATCTGCCACGAGATAACGTAGCTCGGGAAAATATCCGTCAACTTCCTCGGGTTCAATGTCCCACAAGGCCAGGGCTTTTAAGCCTGGAGTATCCGCTACGTAGCCGCCACCTTCCAGGGGAAATAATTCGCGCACCACAGTTGTATGCCGTCCCTTGCTAGAAGACTGACTGACTTCTTTTACTGCCAATCCTAAATTGGGCTGGATCACGTTCAGCAGGCTCGATTTTCCTACCCCTGAAGGGCCTGCTAAGACCGAGATTTTCCCCGTCAGGTGTTTTTTCAGGGCAGCAATTCCCCGACCAGAACTTGCCGAAGTAAATAGAGTTGAATAGCCAATATCTTTATAGTGACCAAATAATTTACGCGCTGTGCGCATCCCGATCAGATCAACTTTATTAAACACAATCAGGGGACTAATTTCGGCCTTTTCGGCGACAATCAGAAACCGGTCGAGCATACGCAGGCGTGGCTCAGGTTCTGCACAGGAAAATACAAAGACGGCTTGATCGGGGTTAGCAATGAGAATTTGACGATATTCACCGCGCGCGGTGGGGGCTAAACGCGAGAACATAGTGCGGCGCGATTCGATTTCTTCAATCATGCCGCTGCCGTCCTCCAAAACGCTGATTTGAACCCAATCACCAACGGCAATAATATCCCCCCGGCGGCGGCCGCGCTTGAGACGGCCACGCAATCGACACACAACAGGGCCATCATCCGTTTGCACGGTAAAGAACCCAGATTGTGAGCGAGTAACTAAACCGCGCAAGATCAGATTCCCCCCAGTTGGGTTTTCGTCTGCGCCACAAGAAAATCAACGCAAGGTCGTACAGGCGCAAAAGCGCAAGGGTCTAATGATTTGTCGTGATATTCTCGTTTTTTGGGGTGGTTCATATTGGTGCCCTTTGTAAGATATTGCGTTAAGGCTCCGGTGTGGGTGTTTCTTCTTCTGGAAGAGCTATTACGCCAACCGCCGATTCCCAGGGCAGCAGGTAGTTGCGCCGACCTTCAAAATATTGCTGTGCCACTGCCCGGAAAATGGGCGCGGCTACTTCAGAACCTTCACCCGCAAATTCGCCAACTACAACAATGGCAATATCGGGTTTGTCGGCACGGTTGCGGCGAGTATATCCGGCAAACCAGGCGTGCGATTCGCCCAGACCTGTCTCGGCAGTGCCTGTTTTCCCGGCAAAGGGCGTAATATTGGAGCTATACGCACCCAGCACCGAATAGGCTGTACCCCGACGGTTTTCGATAACGTTCACCATCGCGCGTTGCAACGCTTCAAGCGTATCTGCACTAATTGGCAGTTCGCCAGTGATGATCGGCTCAAATTGATAAACTGGCTCTTCGCCCTGCAATCCAATTTGGTCAATCAACTGCGGCTGGTAGATCGTGCCGCCATTACCGAGCGCAGCGATAAATTGTGCCACTTGCAAGGGCGTGACCAGGGTATCACCCTGGCCGATGGCATTATTGATAGCATCAATTTCTTCATTGGGATCAGGAATCTGCCCGGCTTCTTCTTCTACACCTTGAATTCCAGTGAGACTGCCCAACCCAAAACCGCGCGCCATCTCAGAGACCGCATCTGTCAACCCCTGGCGGTACAAATCCAAACCAATATGCCAAAACCAAGGATTACACGAGCGCATCAATCCTTGCGGAAGCGTCAACATACCGCTGGGTTCGGTTTTACATTCACCCTCGGTTGCCAGTTCGTCCTGGCAGTGTTCGTAGGTCCAATCGTAGCGCGGGGCAATATCGGTGATTTCGGTAAAGGCGTACTGGCAGTCGTAGGTAGATTCGATTGTATAGAGGCCACTCTCTAACGCGGCGGCCATGGTAATGATTTTGAAGACCGAGCCGAGGGGATACTGCCCCTGCGTGGCGCGATTGAGGAGAGGATTGCCACCATAGGGGGAGTAAATATCCTCGAGCAGGTAGCCAGAATTATAGTTATTCGGGTTGAAGGCATTCGGGTCAAACCAGGGCGAGGAGGCCATTGCCAGCACGCGCCCGGTATCGACTTCCATAACTACGACAGCGCCAGCATACTTCGACAACATTAGTTGCGCTGCTCGCTGCAAATCAGCATCCAGGGTAGTGTAAACTGGCAACGAAGGTTTGGCTTCAACATCGGCTAATTGTGTGACAACCTCACTATCCGGCCCCAACACATATAAGGAACCGCCCCGGTTGCCAGTGAGATATTGTTCGCCCCAATATTCAATTCCCTGGCGGCCTACCATTTCATCACGCCGAAAACCTTTGCGCAGATAATCATCCACTTCTTCGGCCTGGATTAGCGATACATAGCCAACGGTCTGCGGAGCAATGCCGTTATTGAAATAATAGCGGCCTTCATAGGGATACATATAGAGCAGGCCGTCATCGTAAAGCGGATCTACAGAGTAGAAGCGCTCTACCTGCGAACGCAAAGCTTCGCCCAGCGGCAGGTACCAATCTACCCCAAAGGGGAAATCGGCATACATAGCCTGGATCGTTCCCGGATGCAAACCCGTAAGCCATTGCAGGTCTTCCAAGAAGCCCAGCGAGTTCTCAGGGTCGAGACGCCCCGGGATAATGCCCACCGAAACGGCTTCGCCATACGCGACCAGCGGCTCACCATCACGATCGTAAATATTAGCGCGCGAGGGGACATGACGCTCCATCCACAGGGTATTGCCCCCAGCCAATTCGGGCAGAATCAACTCATCACTCCACTGCACCCGCCAGTCGCTTTCTTCCAAGCTGAGACTCATTATTGTGTCACGCTGAATATCGCCCACCAAAATGCTATTTAAAGTCAAGCGGTAACTGGCCTGAGCGCTCTGCGCGTTACGCACCAACGAAGAGAGAATTTCATATTCCACGGTGCTCAGCGCCATCTCGGCGTTCACGCTCGTATAACGCGCTGTGAAATCTTCCAGGCTAATGGCATCGCGGCTAATGCTGGTAAGCATATTGTACATACCCGCATAGTCATCCAGCTTCCAGGCATCCAGGTAAGCGCGCACGGTTTCATCCACATCGGGCACAGGGGTGATTTGCGGCCCAACTGTGGGCAGCGCGGTTGCGGTCGGTTCGGGCGTGGCGCTGGGGGTAACGGTGGGTTCTGGCCCGAAGGCGGTGCAGCCTGCCAACAAAAAGATAAGAACAAGGAAAACACTCACCACAGCAACCGAAAGGCTCAAAGTTTTTCTTTCAGCCTTTGTGTCGCTTGTATCCTTCAGGGTATTGTGGTGCAATTTTTTATATTGATGATTCATAAAGTTTCTCGCAAGATCATATCATACACCGGACAATGATAACCCAATGCAGTCTGACATACTGCCGGAACATTTGCAGCCAAAGGCTGTCCCATTTTTCGCAGCGTGCGCCCTAGATGACACAGCGGAAACCCAACTACATTGGCATAGCAGCTTTGAATATCTTCAACCGGATGAAAACCAGCATGTTGAATGGCATACCCGCCAGCCTTATCAAACGGGTCGCCGCTAGCAATATAGGCCTGCGCTTCTTCATCGGTATAATTTCGCATGGGGACTTGCGATTCGCCCAAATCGGTTTGCAAAGTTCTACTTTCCGCATTATACACAGCCAAAGCTGTAAAAACCTGATGAGCGCGACCACGTAAACGATGCAACATTTGTTCTGCCTCGGCTTTGTCACGCGGCTTGCCCAGGATTTCGCCATCATCCACAACCGTGGTATCCGCGGCGATCACCCAGGTAGCGGAATTAAGACCGATCGCGACAGCGCGGGCCTTGCGCTCGGCCAGACGCAGCACATAATCTTGAGGGGTTTCGCCTTCGAGTGTAGATTCATCCACATCGGCGGGCATCACCACGAAATCCAGACCGAGTAGCCCCAGCAGTTCACGGCGACGCGGCGAGTTGGAAGCTAAAATCCATTTCACAGGGCTGGATTCTATCACATCCGCCGATTGCTTTATAGTACAATTCGCCTAGTCTAGACAACTGAAAGAAATTCGCAAATAAAGGAGGAAGCAGCGGTGTTACCCTCTATTTGCACAATCTCTACCCCACGGAGACCGCCATGCAAAGTTTAATTCAACGAATCAAAAACGAAGGCCAAAATCTCGGCAATGGCATTCTCAAAGTAGATAGCTTTGTCAATCATCAGGTTGATCCGCAACTGATGGACGAAGCCGGCAGAGAATTTGCCCGTCACTTCAAAAATATTGGGGCCACCAAAATTCTCACCGCCGAAATTTCAGGCATCGCCCCGGCGGTTTTCACCGGCCTGCACATGAACCTGCCTGTCGTCTACGCTCGCAAGCGAAAACCCATCACCATGCCCGACCAGGTATTACTCACCCTGGCTCCCTCGCATACCAAAGGCCGCACGGTGGAACTCATCGTCTCGCCCGAATATTTGGCAGGCGGCGAAAACGTACTCATTATCGACGACTTTCTCGCCAGCGGCGCAACCATCATGGGGCTGGTGCGCCTGGCCGAGGCCGCAGGCGCCAATCTTGTGGGCATCGGCGCTCTCATCGAGAAAACCTTCGAGCCGGGGCGCGCCATCCTGGCCCCGCTCGGCGTGCCTATCGTTTCGCTGGCCGCGGTTAAATCTATGGAAGGGGACAAAATCTCCTTCGCATAAGCTATGAACTCCATTGCCATCCTCGATTTCGGCTCGCAATACTCCCAGCTCATCGCCCGACGAGTGCGCGAGCAGCACGTTTATTGCGAGTTGCACCCCTGGGATACACCCCCCGCTCGGGTTCTGGCAGCCAGCCCCAAAGGATTCATCCTGTCCGGTGGCCCGGCTTCGGTCTACGCCGCCAACGCCCCACAAATCCCAGCCTATGTGCTTGAATCCGGCTTACCCGTTTTGGGGATTTGTTATGGAATGCAAGCCCTGACGCACGCCCTGGGCGGCAAGGTGGCGCCTGCCCCCCAGCAAGAGTACGGACTCGCCCAGGTGAGGGTACTGCGCCCGAACGCGTTACTGCCCCCGGGGGAGGCGCGCGTGTGGATGTCCCACGGCGACCGCATTGACCAACTCCCCAACGGATTCGCGTCCCTGGCAAAAAGTGATAATTCGCCGATTGCAGCCATGTGCGACGCGCTGCGCGGCTACTACGGCGTGCAATTTCATCCCGAAGTACATCACACACCCAGCGGCCCCGAACTGCTGCGTCGTTTCGTCATCGAAATCTGCGCCGCCGCGCCCAACTGGACGCCGGAATCAATTATCGGCGAGAGCATAGCGCGCATCCGGGCGCAAGTAGGCCAGCAGTGCGTCCTCAGCGCGGTCAGCGGCGGCGTGGATTCGAGCGTGGCGACCGCATTGGCGCACCGCGCCATCGGCAACCAGCTCGACGCCGTTTTCGTCGATAACGGCCTGCTGCGCAAAGACGAAGCCGCCCGCGTGGTGAAAACCTTCCGCGAAAATTTGGGCGTGTGCCTGCATCCCATCAACGCCATCGAAGAATTTATGCAAGCGCTGCGCGGCATCACCGAGCCGGAGCAAAAACGGCGCATCATCGGCGAGAAGTTTATCCGCATTTTTGAAGAACAGGCACAAAAATTGGGCCAGCCGCCCTTTTTGGTGCAAGGGACCATCTACCCCGATGTGGTCGAATCCAGCGCCCCCGATCGGGCGCAAGGCCAGCGCATCAAATCGCATCATAATGTGGGCGGCCTGCCCGAAGAGATGCAATTTGAACTCGTTGAACCGCTGCGTTATTTATTCAAAGACGAAGTGCGCGCCGTGGGTGAAGCCCTGGGGCTACCCGCCGAACTTGTATGGCGGCAACCCTTCCCTGGGCCGGGGCTGGCTGTGCGCTGTCTCGGCGAAGTCACCTGGGAGCGTCTGGAACGCTTGCGCGGCGCCGATGCGATTTTCACTGGAGAACTGGAAGCCGCGGGGTTGTTAACGATGAAACCCCTCACCCCAGCCCTCTCCCGAGGGGAGAGGGCTGGGGTGAGGGCGGGCACATCGCAGGCCTTTGCCGTGCTGCTGCCCGTGCAAAGCGTGGGCGTGATGGGCGACCAGCGCACCTATCAAGAAGCCATCGCACTGCGGGCGGTTACCACCGAAGATTTTATGACCGCCGACTGGGCACAACTGCCGCACGAACTGCTGGGGCGCGTCTCCAGCCGGATTGTCAACGAAGTAGCCGGAGTCAATCGTGTGGTCTATGACATCACCAGCAAACCCCCGGCAACGATCGAATGGGAATAGTTTGATTTTTGAGTGTTTTTTTGTCAAATTGCGTATATCGAATTACTGTACTTTCTTTACTAGAAAACGGAGGTCATAATGGATTTCGGCGAAATTCTCTCTCGTGCATGGAAAATCATCTGGAAGTATAAAATTCTGTGGCTGTTTGGTATCTTATCAAGCTGTGGACAGGGCGGCAGCGGAGGTGGCAGCAGCGGTGGAGGAAACTCAAATTATAATTTCTCCGCGGGTGATCAAAATCTCCCCCCGGAAATGAAACACTTTTTCTTCAATGTCGAGCGTTTCTTCAACAATATAGAAACCTGGGAGATCATTGGCCTGATCGCCGGTATTCTGGTCATCTTCCTGATCCTTTGGGCCGTAATGCTCGCATTGAGCACCATCGGGCGCGTGGGGTTAATTCAGGGGACACTGCAAGGTGATGAGGAGGCCGAGCGCATTGCTTTCGGTGATCTTTTCAACAGCGGCAAACCCTTCTTCTGGCGCGTAGTGGGGTTGAACCTGCTCATCGGGTTGGCGAGTTTTATCCTGGTGATGATCTTCATTTTGCCATTGGTACTTCTTGGCGTTCTCACCGCCGGGGTTCTCTTCCTGTGTATGCTCCCCCTGCTGTGTATTCTGGTGCCCCTGGGTTGGATTCTTGGCATCATCATTCAGCAGGCCAATATTATCCTGGTGATTGAAGATACCGGCATCATCGAAAGCCTGACGCGTGCCTGGCACTTCTTCCGCGCACAATGGACAAACCTGCTCATCATGGGATTGATTCTGGGCGTCGGTGGTTTCATCATTGGTATTGTACTGGCGCTGCCCATTTTCGTGATCGGCTTCTCAACGATAGTCCCAATGATCGTGGATAGCTCAGGCGGTTCTGCACCCGATCTCTTCACGACGCTAAAAACTGCCGGACTGTGTATGCTGGGCTATATGCCGGTACTGATCGTACTCAATGGCGTTCTCCAGGCCTACCTCCACACCGCCTGGACACTAACCTATCGCCGACTCACCCAACCAAAATCAGATGATCCCAGCCTGGAGGCTGACCCAGAAGAACCGTTACCGATTACGGATTCAAATTAAATACAAAACAGGGACGTATGGCCTCTGCGAGGCCATACGTCCCTGTTTTTCGGCCAATCCTTCTACTGCAGTAAAAGCCCTAATAATCAATCAAATAGCGCGTCCAGAATTTTGGAATCGACTCTTTTTATTTTTTCACGTATAGAAAGTTCTGTCATTTTGCGCAAACGCTCGGCCATTATCTGCATGACATAAAGCGCAAATTCAGGCTGCTTTTGAATTAGAGCCTCAAATTTCGCTTGTTTCACGGTGACAATTTTGCAGTCATTCAGTACCTGAGCTGTAGCGCTGCGCGGCGAACCATCCACCAGAGCCATTTCTCCAAAAACTTCATTTGAGCCTATCAGATTTACCACCACGCCTTTTAACTTCATTTCTACACTTCCAGAGATCACCACATACATAACATCCCCAGAGTCCCCCTCCTTAAATATCACGAAACCACTTTTAAATTCTTGAATATCTTCATCATTCTGGAATAAATCTAATATATTCATGGCAACCTCTGCTGTGACTAAAATCGGATTTCTCATTCGCGGAAGCGAAAGTCCTAAATATTATACAACGATTTTCTATGCTAGAATGTAGCCATGTTTAAGCTGGTTAGCAGAATTACCCTGCTGGGCTTGATTCTGGCGCTCATCCCTGTGGGCGCAATCGCACAGAGCGCCGCTCGGGCCATCCTTCACCCACTCAATACCAACGCATTTCCGGAAATATCCACCTACCTGCAGGCATACGACAGCGGTGGTAATTTTGTGCATGATCTCACCCCTGAAAACGTTACCATCGTTGAAGACGGCAAAGACTTACCGATCAGCGAAATTCGCCAACTCACTCCCGGCGCTCAGTTTGTGGTGGCGATCAATATGGGCCCGGCCTATGCTATTCAGGGTGCCGAAGGTTTAACCCGCTATGAGGAAATCCGCCAGGCCCTTGGCGCGTGGATTGATACCTACCCCGTCGATCAGAAAAACGACGATCTCAGTATCATCACCAACGATGATTTTTCGGGTTTACACTATAACCGTCCCGTAGCCTGGTTATCAAAATTGCGCGAGTACGAACCCAATTATGATAACGCGGTGCCCAGTCTCGATCTGCTGGGAAGCGCCATCAGCGTCGCGGCTGAACCCTCCCAACCCGGAACGGGGCGTGGCATTCTACTGATTACCCCCATCCCCGGCGAAGATAGTCTCGCTGCACTGCCCAGCCTGGCGGCGCTTGCCAGACAAAGCGAAATCCGTGTGTATATTTGGATGGTTGCCTCGCGCGCCTATTTCGATAGCAACGGCGCTCAACGCCTGGCGCAATTCGCGCAACAAACCGGAGGGCGTTTATTTGCCTACTCGGGCGAAGAGCCACTTCCATCCATAGACCCCTATGTAGACCCGCTGCGCTATGCCTACACCCTACGCTTTCAATCCCAAATCTCCGAGGGCGCAACTCACCAAGTTAGCGCCCGTATCAGCAACAACTTTATCAATACCACCAGCGAAGACGTATCGTTTGAACTCAGTGTACAGCCGCCGAACCCCATTTTTATTTCGCCCCCTCTGGAAATCCAGCGCACCGAACAAAATGCCCCCGAGCGCAGCGCCGATGAATTGCCACAATTTGCCCCCCTCAGCCAAACCCTGGAAATTCTCGTTGAATTCCCCGATGGGCACCTGCGCAATTTACAGCGCACCAGCCTGTATGTTGATGGCGAAGTCGTCGCCGAAAATACAGCCCCACCTTTCGACCGCTTCACCTGGGATCTCACCAGCTACACCGAAAACACGGCCCCGCTGATCTGGGTTGAAGCCATCGACGAACTGGGGCTGCGCGGCAACAGCATTGAGCATCAGGTCAATATTCTTAACAACCTGGTGCCGTTCAGTCTCTTCACGCTTATCCGGCAAAATATGCCTTTGGCGATGGGAATCAGCGCGGCTTTAGCGCTCAGCATCGCTGCTTTTCTACTGATTTTGCGCGGCAGTTTGCGCCCCAAAGCTATGGGACGGTTGATTCTGCGCAGGCGCGCGGCACCACCCCCGGAGCCAAACCCAGCACAACTAGAAGCCACGCCCCCCGCAGATTTACCCGTTGAAGAAGCCCCGCGCCCCCGGCCATCCCGCCGACGCGTCGCACAATGGGTCAATCGCATCAACTGGCCAAAACGCGGCGACACTGCCCCAGCGCCCGATTTTCTTGAACTCGATGAGGAAAACCGCATTCCCCTACTCCAGCGCGAACTCACTTTTGGAAGCGATCCACAGCAAGCCAGTATCGTCTTCGATGACGACAGTGTCGATGCACTGCACGCGCGTTTGGTGCGTGCGGCAGATCAGCGCTTCTATCTTTCCGACGAAGGCTCAACGGCAGGCACCTGGCTTAATTTCCAGCCACTCACCACCGAGGGCGCGCCGCTACAGCATGGTGATACAATTCTCATCGGACGCGTTCAATTCCAGTACAAAATCAGCAACGTACAGCAAATCCCCAAACCCAAAGTCACTCTTCAGGAGACTCTGTGATCCCAAAAGAACATGCGCATATCGTAGTGGCGGCAATTACGCACCCCGGCATGAGCGGAAAAAACAACGAAGACCGTTATGGCGTTTCAGCACATTTGCTCAGCGAAGATGAGCCAATACCATCGCTGCTGGCAATTGTCGCCGATGGCATCGGTGGGCATCAGGCTGGGGAAATCGCCGCAGAAATTGCCGTAGACACGATCAGCGGCATAGTGGCCGAGAGTCGCGGCGCTGATCCACAAGGCATTTTGGAAAAGGCGATCGTAGCTGCAGGGCAGGCGGTTCACGCACAATCGACATTGGACAAAACCCAACACGGTATGGGTTCGACCTGCGCCTGCGCTTGGGTTATTGATCGGCAGTTATTTACGGCCACAGTCGGCGATTCGCGCATTTACTTGCTGCGCGATGGACAGATCCGCCAACTGAGTGTTGACCATACCTGGGTGCAAGAAGCGATTGAATTTGGCATTATCACCCCCGATCAGGCGCGCGGACATCCGCAAGCGCATATTATCCGCCGCTATCTTGGCTCGAAAAGCGCTACCGAAGTCGATTTCCGCATGATGCTCGAAGACGGGCAAAGCAATGAGCAGGCGGTTGCCAATCAGGGTACGCAGATGCTGCCCGGTGACGGCCTGGTGCTGTGCAGTGATGGTTTAACGGACCTGGTTGATGATAATGAAATTTGGGCTAGTGTGACACAGAATTCGCTGGAAGACGGGCTACAAAAACTGGTGGATATGGCAAATGCGCGCGGTGGGCATGATAATATCACCATTGTGACGCTGAAAATCCCCAAAGATGAGCAAATAAACATCAAACCCAAGCAGAAAACCAGCAAGAAATTGCTATGGGTTGCCGGAGTTCTAGCCGCGCTCCTGATGGTTTTACTAGTGGCGGTGCTGGCCTTTTTCGCCTGGCGTTTTACCAACACTCCGTCAACGCCTTCCCCTATGCCACAGAGTACGCTCCCGGCGGTAATGGAAACCCAGCCTCCCCCGACGCAAACACAACTAATTGCGCCAACTACTGCTGCAACCCCCACGCCAGAGTCTACCCCCATCCGCGAAACCTATACCCCCTGGCCGACTTCAACACCTTAAAAAGTTGGAAGGCCGAAGACGGGAGACAGGAAATATCTCGTCTTCGGCCTTCCAACTCTCACCCCTAAGGCAGTAATGCCGAATATACCTGATTGCCCACCACCATAAATACCTGATGCTTCGGCCCAATCGTAAACGCGCTGGCCGGTTCATCGAAAAGAATTCCCAGGGGACGATATTGACGTTTATAAACCATCTGCAAAGTGAAATGATAAATTGCGTGGGCATCCTCATCGAGTAAATAGATCGATGGATCAGGTGGCGGCGCGAACTGAATTGCATCAAAATCGGCCCCGGCAAAGATAGCATCATTCTCATAGCCCTCACGCGTATCGGTAAAAAGCTGCGGATTCGTGATGGAATCTTCGGCATAAACACTGGTTACAAGATGCCCGTCGTTGTACAGCAGATACAAATTCCCGTCGCTAACAGTCAGATCAATGACATCTTGCATGGAGGGGGGCACCTGATCGCCAAAGAAGAAATGTGGCAAATCACGGTATTCCATCGCGCCATCATATACCCAAACCGAACTCGTGAACGAATCGAGAATATACAAATCGCCAGTATCCATTGCAAAGGCTATTGGCGTGCCCCAGTTTGAACTGGGGGGCAGCATGGAATACGAAAGCTGATTTTCACTGCCCGGGATGCACTGCACCAGATTGCCATTGCCATCCATCGCAATTAGCGCGGCCCCATTGGGATACCCCGTCGGCAGGGCTTCAATATCCATTAGCGGGCCAATAATCAACGGGCCGGGCACAGGGCCACAGGTAAAATTCGGGTCGAGTTGATAACTGCTGCCCGTGGCTACGGCGCGGAAAACCGAACCCGAAACAGAATCCAGCATATATAACTCATTTTCGCGTGTCGCCACAACACGCCGAATCGCCACCCCTGCGGGCAACCCCCCTTCAATGATTGGTTCGAACCTCAGACGGTCGATCATATCCAGCGAATCGAGCGCCACATTGGCATAATTCCGCAGCGTTTGCGAATCATCCGTAATCCGGTAGCTTTCTGCCTGTTCCAGATAATCCAGTGCGGCTTGCCAGGCAATACGCTGCTCACTGGCGTGCTCAAACTGCTGCGCTTCCCCAACGGCCCATTGCGCCTGAGCCAGATAATCTTCATAATATCGGACGCGGCCTTTCTGAAAATAAACTACAGCCGCGACCGTCACCACGATCAATGGAATAGCCACAGCCCCAAATGCCATCGTTGAACTCGGCAACGACATCATCGACTCGTCCGGTAACATGCGCCTGATTAGTGTTTGCACAGCGCTCAAAATTTGCTGCAACGTCGTCGCGATGGCGCGCGCCATTGTCTTTAGGGCTGCCCCGCCAGCCTTACGCGCTCGCGCTGCGGCAGGCTCCTGTGCAGGTGTGGATGTTTCGGCCTCCGCACTGACCCTGACTGGGGCAACCGATACGCCTGAAACTTTGCTCACAGGGGGTGATGAGGGCGGTGGCGAAACTGCCTGCCCGCGCATCGGGCGGCGTGCGGCCGCTCCAGACTTCCGGACAGGCGTTGCTTCCTTTGGATGGGATTCCTCTACGGGTTTGGTACGCGGCTCCGAATTCACCCGCGGCGACACCAGGCGCAACCCACCTTTGCCTTTCTTCGCCATCAGCATCGCTGCCTCAATATCCCCCGCAGCACGGCGCACAAGGCGCTGATACAAATCTCCCGCTGCTAAACCATGCAAATTACGCAGCGTAGTTGTGTTCCAGGTTAACGGTGGATTGGGAGAAACGAGCAATACATCACCGGGGTGCATCTCTGCCTGATGAAAGTGCAGCACCGGAACTCGGCTTAACCCTAAACCGCGGCCCGTTGTCGATGGATCATAGAATTGTTTTGCCCCATCAGCAAAAATCAAATAGGCTTGAGAAGCGCCGCTTTGTAATAAATACAAGTGATTAGCGCGCATCACCCCCAGGGCCAGCACGCCAATTGCCTGGCGGCCACGACTGGCAACATTCATATTGCGCTTCAATAAAAGCTCATTCAGCTTTTCTGCCACCGAACGCATCGCGGCCGTTGCAGACCCCGTAGTTTTAAAATACATATCCGCCACCTGTGCCAGCAGCGCATCCAATTCCTTAGGCGATAAAGGCGCGTTCCCTTCCATCGTCAGGTAAACAAAAAAACGATCCCCCGAACGCCCGCGCGCCGCGCGTCGCGGCGCATCGGTGGCATACAATCCCGGAAGTTTGGGGCGGTCTTTGCCAGCTTGCCGCCACAAGGGAAGTAAGAATAGATCAAGAGAAGAAGTCATATACTACACCATTATACTGGTAAAATGATGCTCGATCTACCTAAAGCCCTCATCCTGTCTGTGACTACGTTCCAGACCCCCCTCTCCCGAAATCAGGAGAGGGCCTTGTCATAAGTGATTGTTGGAAAGTAGCTTTAATATGGCTTCCGCCGCGCCGTAAGAAATTGCCGAAAAATAGGGGTGTGTGGGGCGCTCCGCGCCCCACACACCCCTATTTTTCGAAAGTCTTTTTCAAAGTTCTTTCCAAAATCTACTTA
>JACNJM010000338.1 GCA_014382605.1 Anaerolineae bacterium | reverse complement strand
CGACAGTTTCACCTACGCCATAAGCAATTTCTACCAGCATCCCTTCGAGAGCAATACTACAAAAGTGACAGTCACTTCTTATTTGCGTGCCTCGTCAGTTGAGCAGCAGCGATGAAGAATACCAAGATAAGTGATTGTTGGAAAGTAGCTTTAATATGGCTTCCGCCGCGCCGTCAGAAATTGCCGAAAAATAGGGGTGTGTGGGGTGCTCCGCACCCCAAAGACCAAACCACAGCTTTTTTAAGTCGAAATCGAAAAGAATTCCACCACTGAGAGTGTCGAATCCTGAAGGGAGCATGGGAACGCCAAGAAAACCTACGTTCCAAATATTCTTCGCATTTTCAAGAATGACATCATCCGTATACAACACCGGATGGTATAATCTGCGCCATGTTACTCGAAAAATTAGCTGGAATTACCGATCGTTACGAAGAAATTACCCGAGAATTTATGGAAGTTGGCAATGATTATGAACGCGCAGCCGAATTAGGCAAAGAGCGTTCCGATCTAGAACCGCTGATCAAAAAATCGGACGAATACCGTCAGGCGCTCATGAATCTGGATGAAGCTAGAGCATTGGTAGATAGCGATGACCCCGATTTAGCTGAATTGGCCGAGTTGGAAATCAGCGAACTGGAAGAAAGCATCCCCAAACTTGAGCTGCAAATCAAATCGATGCTGCTGCCGAAAGACCCGCGCGATGCCCGTAGTGTAATCGTTGAAATCCGAGCCGGTACTGGCGGCGATGAAGCTGGCCTGTTTGCTGCCGACCTTTACCGCATGTACAGCCGTTATGCCGACAAACAAAATTGGAAAGTAGAGATACTCTCATCCAACGAAACCGGGGTTGGCGGTTTCAAAGAAATTTCTTTTCTTATTAAAGGCAAAGAAGTCTATTCGCGCCTCAAATTTGAGTCCGGCGTGCACCGCGTGCAGCGCGTGCCCACCACCGAATCACAAGGGCGCATTCACACATCCACAGCGACTGTAGCTGTTTTGGCCGAAGTCGATGACGTGGAAATTGATATTCCTGCCAGCGACATCAAGATGGATGTTTATAAATCTGCAGGGGCGGGTGGGCAAAGCGTGCAGAAAAACTCCACTGCCGTGCGGCTCACACACCTGCCCTCGGGCATGGTTGTCCAGTGTCAGGACGAACGCTCGCAATTGCAAAACCGGCTGCGCGCCATGAGCATTCTCAAAGCGCGGCTCTACGAACTCGAAGAAGCCAAACGCATGGCTGAAATTGACGAAAGCCGCCGTTCTCAAGTTGGCACCGGCGAACGCTCTGAAAAAATTCGCACCTACAACTTCCCTCAATCGCGCGTTACCGACCACCGCATCAATATTTCTTCTTACCATTTAGCGGGCGTGCTGGATGGCAATATCGAAGAATTTATTGAAGAACTTATCATGCGCGATGAAGCCGACCGCCTGGCAGAAGCGGGGCTGGTAGAGTGAGCAAGTGGGCAAACAAACCATTCGCCAGGCGCTTCATCAACTAACACACCACACGACACATAGCGATACCCCCGCCCTAGATGCCCAGGTGCTGCTGGCTCATATCATCCAAAAGTCACGCGCCTGGGTGTTAGCGTATCCCGAAACCACACTCACCCCCTCACAGCAAAAATCACTCAACCAGGCCATAAAACAACTCGAAAACCACATCCCTCTGCCCTATATTCTTGAACATTGGGAATTCTACGGGCTGGATTTTACCCTCAGCCCTGATGTACTCATCCCGCGCCCCGAAACCGAATTGCTCATCGAAGAAGCCCTCCACTGGCTGCAAACACACCCGCAAAAACGCCGCGCGGCCGATCTCGGCACCGGTTCCGGCTGCATTGCCATCACACTGGCAAAACACATCTCCGATTTGCATATTGCAGCCAGCGATATTTCACTTGCGGCGCTAAAAATTGCCCGCGCCAACGCCGAAAAACATCGCGTCGCCGAGCGCATTGAGTTTATCCATGCAAATCTTTTAGCCGATAACCTTCAACCGACAACTCTGGATTTACTCGCCGCCAATCTGCCCTATATTCCAACTCAAACTTTGCATACGCTGGATGTACACGAACGCGAACCAACCCTGGCACTGGATGGGGGAGAAAACGGCCTGAAGTTGATTGGCCGCGCCCTGGAGCAAGCCCGGCGGAACCTGGCTCGGGGTTGGCTCATGCTCTTTGAGATTGACTCATCCCACGGAGAGCGCGCCGTGGAACTCGCCCATCAACACTATCCCCACGCCAATATTCGCATCCTGCCCGATTTGACGGGCCGAGACCGTTTATTACGCATTGAAGATAACCTATGCAAACCCGACTAATTTCTACGCAAGACCCCCAGGCATTTTCACTGGCCGTCGAAATTCTCCAACAAGGCGGGCTGGTTGCTTTCCCAACCGATACGGTCTACGGCCTGGCCGCTCATATTCAGAACACAAGCGGCATTGAGTTGCTTTACGAAGCCAAACAACGCGCCCCCTCTAAAGCAATCGCTGTGCTAATGAGTTCGTCCGACGATCTATCGCAAGTAGCCAGCGAAACACCCACGCAGGCACGACGACTGGCCGAGCAATTTTGGCCTGGGCCGCTGACGCTGATTGTGCCGCGGCACCCGGCGTTGCCCGAAGCCCTCGGGCCGCTGCCCACCATTGGGGTGCGCGTGCCCAATCACCCCGATGCGCTGGCATTAATGGACATCACCGGACCGCTGGCGGTTACTTCGGCAAATCTCTCCGGGGAGACGAATGCCTGTTCGGCACAGGATGTATTGCGGCAACTGGATGGACGCGTAGACCTGATTCTGGATGGCGGGATTACGCCCGGAGGCACACCTTCCACCGTGGTGGACTGTACCAGCCCCATCTTACAAGTTTTACGCAGCGGGCCAATCTCATCCGACGAACTTTTCACAATCTTGGAATCAGCAAATATTTAGTATCCCTTTATCTGATTTTCATCTTCTACTTAACTGAAAGCATGATAATCACCATCACATTCTCCTCGTATACTCAAGCCGCCCCACCGGGAACCGGGAGCCTTCCCAACGGGGCGGTTGGGTTTTAAGAAAAGGTAAGATACAGGCGGGTGAACTCATCTTTTGTATATCCAACCCACTGGAGATCATCATGCCTAATTTAACCATCGACCGTGCCGAAAAAGACGAATTTTTTGCAGACCATCCGCAAAGCCCGCTGACCCGCGAACAACAGGTAGATTTCGACGGCCTGGATTATTTTCCGGAAAATGTGACGCTACGCTTTGAGGCGGATATTGAAATTTTTGACCCCCAGGAAGAAATTACGATTCAAACATCCACGGGCGATACGCAGCAATACACTCGCTATGGGAAGATTCGGTTCAGCGTGGGAGGCGAGCAAGCAGCCCTGACGGTGTACGAGAGCGAGTACGGTTTTTTCATCCCCTTTGTGGATGCACTGGCCGGAAGCGAAACCTACCCCGCGGGACGCTATCTGGACCCCGAACGGCTACCCAATGGAAAATTGGCTGTGGATTTCAACCAGGCTTATAACCCCTACTGTGCTTATAATGCCCGCTGGTCATGTCCGCTGACGCCGTTCGAAAATCGGCTCAAGCTCCCCATTCGCGCGGGAGAGAAAATTTTCAGGATCACGTAGTTCGTTGAAAAACCACCGCAGCACGAAACAAAAAATCTCCGCACAAATTTGATGCGGAGATTTTTTATTATTGGGCACAGCCTACTCGCTGATCGCAGGCAGGTAGAGCTGCTCGGTATATTCCTTGACCATGCGCCGCATACTGAATTGCGGGGACAGCGTACGGATGGCGATTTTCATGCGGGAGATCCACTCACGCGGCAGGTTGTTTTCAGCGCGATCATAATACAGTGGAATGATTTCTTTTTCGAGTACGTCATAGAGGTGGGCGATATCCAATTGATCTTGATAGTTATGATCTTCATAATCATTATCATCACCAATCGCCCAGCCATTAAGTCCGTTGTATCCTTCACGCCACCAGCCATCGAGTACCGAGAAATTCAGCACGCCGTTGATGGCGGCTTTTTCGCCGGAAGTGCCGGAGGCTTCGTTGGGACGGCGCGGGGTATTCAGCCAGACATCAACACCCTGAACAAGATAGCGAGCCACATTCATATCGTAATCTTCCAGGAAAACCAAACGGCCGCCGTTTTCGGCTTTTTTGACGGCCCGGTAGACTTCCTGAATAAGCATCTTGCCGGGGTGATCATCGGGGTGGGCTTTGCCTGCGAAGATGATCTGCACCGGGCGGTTGGGGCGATTAATTAAATCTAACAAACGCTCAAGATCGCTGAGGATCAGGCTGGCGCGCTTATAAGTAGCAAAACGCCGCGCAAAGCCGATCGTCAGAGCATAGGGGTCTAGCAGCACGCCAGATGCGATCACCTGCACGGGGTGTACACTGGTAGAAAGCCATTGCTCTCGGGCGCGGTCGCGCATATAGAAAACCAGTTTACGCTTGAGGTGGCGGCGCACAGCCCAAAGTTCCTCATCGGGAATATTGTCAATATCTTCCCACAGATCAGGATCATCCAAATGGCTCACCCAATTGCGCCCCAAATAGCGGCGAAAGAGATGATCCAAACGACGGGCTAACCAGGTGCCGGTGTGAATGCCATTGGTAACATACGAAATCGGCACATCTTCTTCGCGCAAATCGGGCCACAGGAAATTCCACATTTTGCGCGCTACCTGTCCATGCAATTCCGAAACACCATTGCGCCGCTCAGCAAACCGAAATGCCAGCAACGGCATACTGAAGGTTTCACCCCACGACATTTTGCGCCGCGCCAGGTTTATAAAACTTTCGCGGTCCAGGCCCAGTTCGGGCCACAAGTTGGCAAAATATTTATCAATCAGCCACAACGGGAATTCGTCGCTGCCTGCCGGAACGGGGGTGTGCGTGGTGAAAATCGTTGAAGCTTTTACGGCTGCCTGAGCTTCTTCAAAGGCATGGTCGGCAGCCACCATCTCACGAACACGCTCCAGGCCCATAAAAGCAGAGTGTCCTTCGTTCATATGCCACACCGATGGGTTGTAGCCCAACCTGCGCAGGGCGCGTACGCCACCGATGCCCAGGATCAGCTCCTGAGAGATGCGCGCTTCCAGGTCGCTGTTATACAGGCGGGCTGTCAACTCGCGGTCGGCTGCGCTATTGCCATCCACATCGGTATCCAGCAAATATAGCGGCACGCGGCCCACATGGATTTCCCAGATACGCGCCAGTACATCGCGACCCGGTAGTTCCACTGTCACTGTTAGCGGTTTATCATCCTGATCGAGAATCGGCATCACAGGCATATCTTCAAAGTGCAGGCGCTTAAAGCGCGCCTCTTGCCAGCCATCTTCGGTGATATGCTGTGAGAAGTATCCACGTGTATAGAGAAAACCCACGGCCACAAAGGGCAAGCCTAAATCACTGGCTTCTTTAACATGGTCGCCAGAAAGTACGCCCAGGCCACCCGCGTAAATGGGCAGAGTTTCGTGCAAGCCAAATTCGCTGGAAAAATATGCAATCGGCCGATTGATTTGATCGGGGTGATTCTGCATAAACCAGGTTTCTTTGGTGTTGATATATTGATCAAAAATACGAAAAGTGCG
The DNA here is from genome assembly GCA_014382605.1 of Anaerolineae bacterium. Classification (GTDB taxonomy): domain Bacteria; phylum Chloroflexota; class Anaerolineae; order Anaerolineales; family UBA11858; genus NIOZ-UU35. The sequence goes on along the minus strand of JACNJM010000338.1, from coordinate 497 downwards.
GTCGTAAAAATCAAGATAGCCGCGGTCTTGGGCAACAGCGTTTAAATGGGCGCGCTCAATCTGGCGTAGAAACAGCACCGGGTTATGGTAGGTTCGTTCCCAGAAATCGTGGTCGATGCGAGAAAAGAGACGCTGTGCATCCGGATTCCAGGTCCACCAGAGGTTATAGGCCAATTCACCCAATCGATGAATACGACGCGGCAGGCTAAAATGGTTAGCGGGTTGTGTTCGAAAAGATTTCATAATTATTGCCTCATATTGGGTTTAGGGCTTACTCAGTTCGATGAGAAATATCCCAAAAATAAGAGTATATGGGCTACTTCTCACTCCTAATTTTTGGGTTTTTCCTGCTTAAATCCTGAAGTTCAAAAAATCCGGTTAATCTTACCATCCTACAATAACCAGCGCAAACGGAACTGGAACCGGCAGGGCAATTGCATCTAAATAGATTTTTAGTGAAATTTTCACCGCGAAGACGCGAAGATCGCAAAGTTTTT
>JACNJM010000325.1 GCA_014382605.1 Anaerolineae bacterium | reverse complement strand
TATCAAAATCTTGCGTCCGGGGGAATTTGTTTTGCAGGTGCGCGAACAGTTAGCCCAATTGAATTCCGGCAAGTGAATCAGGTTCGTGACGGCGACAACGCCTGGTGATACAACCAAGTCACGAAATTGGGCTTTCTACTACCACTGTCTGCAAAATATTCAAGCTGAATCTTTATTCGTTCGCCGAAAATAGGCTACAATGTAGATGCATACTCACATCTATAATCTGCAAGAATGGGTTTAAATCTATGCTGTCTGACACCCACCCCCAAATTGAAGCCATGCACCTTGCGATGTTGCGCCAGGTTCCACCTTGGCGCAAGGCCGATATGCTTGGCCAAATGTATCAAACCGCCAAGCAACTGACCCAGATTGGGCTACGCCATCGCTACCCGGATGCTTCTGATTCTGAATTGCGCTATCGCCTGGCTGTCATCTACCATGGGCCAGAGCTTGCCAAGCGCATCTGGGGCACATTGACCGAGGCAGAATTCGCAGATGCTAACTGAACCGATTGATCCACAAGGAAACCATGTTCAAAGTGGATATCTTCCCGAAATCGCCACGCCCATTCGATCAATCACAATTAGAACGCCGCATTTCCCTGCCATTGGCCATAGACCCAGAACGGTACGCTTATATCGCCAGCCCTGAGGATAATATTCTTGCCAAACTAGACTGGTATCGCAAGGGGGGCGAAGTATCTGATCGTCAGTGGCAAGATGTCATCAATGTCATTCGTATCCAGGGCGATCAATTGGATCTCAACTATTTACAAAAATGGGCTAGCCAACTCGGGGTGGCCGATTTGCTAGCCCAGGCACTCTCAAGCTAATTTCCCCACCGCGTCTTCCAAATCACTTTCACTGGGGGTGACGTAGACGCGCGTGGCATTGAGATTGCTGTGCCCCAGCAGCTTGGCAACCTTTTCAAGCGAGACGCCCTCGTCAATCAGCGATTTGGCAAAGGTGTGCCGCAGGGTGTGGGGTGTGACGGTGGTCTGCAGCCCAACTTCCAAAGGATGCCACCGCTGCCAAACACCGGTTTATGGTGTTGAGTTTCAGACCACGCTGGATCAGTGATTGCCGATAGGACTGAATATGTCTCACCCCCATCACCTTTGGCGTAAACGTTTAATTGGTTTCCTTTGCCAGCCAGCGAGAAAAAATATGCACATCGTTGCGAAAACCCTTCGGGGTGATCCTTGGTGTGTGAAGATATTGATGGCCGTAAAGAAAGAATTTTGGGAGATATGCCTTATATTGATTTTGAGTGGGAGAAGCTGACAGCGTATTTGAATCCTACGAGTGCGAGATAAATGAGTGTTCCCTATGAATAAAAAAAATGGACGAAGACCATTGCCAACCGAGTAGGGCATTCAAATCATTTTGGAGACCAACATGGCAAAGATCGTCTTAGACCTGCACGATATTTATAACCACGGCGGCAAGATTGAAGCCGAACTCAATCGCGTTATTCAGGAAGCCGTTGAGAAGCGTATCAAGCTGGTGGAGATCATTCCCGGCAAAGGCAGTGGGCAACTCAAGAAGCGCGTGCTGCGCTTTCTTAATCAGGCTCATATCCGCGCCTTGTATCACCGCGTTGAAAAGGATAGCAAAAATTTCGGGCGCATTTTTGTTCATTTTCGGTATTGAGTAATGTTTCTTATTTTTTGGTATGCAGGATGTCAACGTTTTGATCAATCACGAAAATTTGCATTTCTACTCGTCTATGTCCAAAATGGCTAGCAAATCTTCAACAAGCGGATGGATGGAAACGGCAACAGGAATCCCCGCTTGAGGCTGAGGTCATCTACTTGATAGCTATCGAGTTATTGCCGGAAGATGCCCACAGCGGATTGGTGAGTGTGGGGAATTGTGCATAGAAGGGAATGAATATCGGGTAAAATGAGAACGTCTCCAGGTTCTGTGTTTCTGAAGACCCAGGTTATGACGGAAATGTTGCCTATTTGTTAGCTACAATTTTTGGGTGATGTGCCTAATTCTTGGTTTATTTCCATATATGTAGTTGGAGATTCAGCGATGCATTTTATTTACCTCACCCCTGCCTCGATCAGTTTCCTGACCCAGTTTATTCTCTCATTGGCGATCACTGTTTTCCTGGCCCGTCGCCGGGAAAACAGGAACGCCAATTTGTTTCTGCTGACCGGTTTCTTCGCCGCGGTGACCATTTTCATCGGGCTGATGTTCCTGGATGCCGCCCTGTCCCCTTACCCGCGCTTATTCGCCGTCTATGCCGAGAACACCGCCCTGGCATTGGGGTTGGTATTCCTGATCCAGTTTGCCTATCGCTTTCCCCGACAATATTCCAGCCGCAAATTTGAAGCCTACTTTGGCCTGACCGTCAGCATGGCCTATTTGCTGTGGGAAGCAGGATTCATGGTTTACCGCTACGTTTCCTTACTGACGCAGGAAACTGTCCATTATCGTCCTTATTTCGCAGCTTACAGCATGGCTTTTGTTTTGTTATTAGCCCCGATTGCCTTTTTGCGCCAGAGTATCGCTGCCGATGTCCGAACTCCGGGTTCGCCCCCGGTGAGTTGGATGCGTAAACTCTGGAAACCTGAAGGAAAAGAAGCCCGCGGCGCACGGGTATTTGTACTTGTTTTTGGGATCCTGTTTTTATTAGGTCTCACCAATATTTCCCTCATCTTCAGGCTTCCATACACGATCTATAATGCTGCCATGTCGATCGGCATCTTGGTAGCCTTATGGCTGTTTGCCACCAACTATATCAACTTCTTGCCCGGCGGCGCAAGCGTGCAAGTCAAAATCTCTGTTCTTTCACTAACGCTCTTCCTGGCATTGCTGGGATCGGCGGGCTGGTTTATCGCGCCTGCTTATATCGCTACCTATCGGCCCAACCTGGCAGATCATCAAACCCTGCGTTTCACGCCCAATATTTCAGGAGGCTATGACGTAGCTGTGATTGAGTTTGCTTTCGAAAGCGAGTTGGGGGAAAATGTGCAGGTACAAATATATGATGAACTGCGCAATCATGAAATTAATTTTGCCTTCCCTTTTTACGGGCAATCCTATAACGAGATTTATATTGTCAATTCAGGGGTCATTAGTTTGGGCAAACCATTCTGGCAACCCAATATGCAAACCGGTTATGCCCGCACACCGGCTATTTTCCCGCTGCTGATTGATCTCGATCCTAATCCGCCTGCTGGTCAGGGCGGCGGATTATATGCTCGCCTCGATGCAGACGGGCAGCGCCTGATCGTTACCTGGGATCATTTGCCTGCCGTTTCCCGGCCCAGAGCTGTGTTCACCTTCCAGGTCATCTTGTATCACGATGGCGTTTTTGATGTGACCTACAATGGTTTGCCGCTGCCCTATACCTTCAACCCGGATGCAACTCCCTCCACCAATCCCTGGATACGCGGGGTAGTTTCCGGAATGGGAGAGCCCCTGCATACTAACGCAGATGACCTCTTGACTACGGCGCAAACGAAACAATCTCCCCTGATTGAAAATTACCAACTTGCCTTCCGGCGCTACCTGCACAATTTTATGCTGCCCCTCGCCGGGATCATGATCGGCGGTAGTATCTTGCTGATGTTTGGGTTGCCTCTTTTGCTGCATTTCTCAATTATCAAACCCCTGGCATCTTTGTTAAACGGGGTGCGGCAAATGGAAGCTGGCGATCTGACACTTGAAGTCCCAATTCAGAACGAAGATGAGATTGGCTTTTTAACCCATGCCTTCAATGCAATGGCTGCCAGGCTAGGGCAGCGCATGTCAGGCCTTGAAGAGCGCTTCAGACAATTCTTCGAGTATGAACCAGATTATTGTTATATGGTTTCGCCGGGAGGTATCGTCCTCGATGCCAATCCCGCTGCATTAGAAATATTAGGGTACGCCAAAGATGATCTGGTGGGTAAACCATTGGATATTATCTACGCCCCCGAGTCGAAGCCAACAGCAGAACAACTCTTGAGAAAGTGGGAAAAAAACGGGGAGCTACTCAATGAAGAGATCATCATTATTTCGCGGAATGGGGAGCGACGCACGGTCTTGCTCAGCGCCGGAGCCGTACGAGATACGGATGGTAATTTGTTGTATTCTTTATCCATACAAAGGGACATCACTGAACGGGTGCGTGCAGAAGAAGCCCTGTTGGATTTGGCGATGATTGAAGAGCGCCGCCGAGTGGCAAGCGATCTGCATGATTCAATGACCCAATCGTTGCACAGCCTGGTTCTATCGACAGAGACAGCCCAGCACCTTCATCGGGAAAATCAGTCTGAGAAATTGACCACTTCGTTAGAGATGCTGGGCGATAGCGCCCGCCAGACTCTACAAGAAATGCGCCTGTTGCTATATGGTTTGAGTTTGACACCGGATGAGCAAGTGGATTTATTTGAAATCTTGGAAGCGCGTTTAGAATCCGTAGAGCGGCGTTTGGGAATTGAAACAGAGTTGAACATCGACAATCGGGGCATCATTCCCGATGATTGCGAAAGAGAACTCTTTTTTATTATCGTCGAGGCTTTAAATAATGCCCTAAGGCATGGCCGCGCAGATCATGTTTGGGTCTCCATCTCTGGCTCGTTCTATCAGGTTACGGTGACAGTGCGTGATAATGGCTGCGGTTTTTCTCCAGATCAGGTCGAAAATGGTGGCGGCATGGGGATTAAAAACATGACCGAACGTGTGTCGAGCATGGGGGGCTTGTTGACGATTGACTCTAAACCCGGGGGCGGGACCACGATCCTTGTGCAAATTAATCTGGATTGTACCCAAACCGCCAAATCGGAGGAATAGGTTTAAGCCTATGAAAATCATACGCGTATTTATTGTCGATGATCACCCACTTATGCGCAATGCACTGGAAATGGCAATAGAAGCTGCTTCAGATATGCAAATTGTAGGTGAGGCCATCAATGGTATGGAAGCCCTGCACTTGATTCCCCAGATTGAGAGCGATGTTGTGCTCATGGACTTGATGATGCCGGAGATGAATGGCTTGGAAGCGATTCGGGCTTTAATCAATTTATTGCCAGAAATTCGTATTCTTATCCTCAGCAGTTTGGATAAAGAAGCAGATATTCTGCAAGCTGTGCAGTTGGGCGCATTGGGGTTCATCACCAAAAGCGCCCAGCGCGACGAATTGCTCCAGGCTATCCGCACGGTGGATGCGGGAGAAGCCTATTTGCCGCCTAAGATTGCCGCCAAGTTGATGAATACTGTCCGTGAGTCGCATTCTGGGAAAGCCAACACGGGTGGTAGCGAGGCGCTAACCAGACGGCAAAAAGATGTACTTGCACTCATTGGGCAAGGATTTACGAATCAACAAATTGCAACGAAACTGAATATTGCCGATGCTACGGTGCGCGTCCATATTTCGAATATGATGGATATTCTTGGATTCGAATACCGCCGCGAACTGGTAGTCTATGCCGTCAAGCGGCATATGGAATCATAAACCGTCCACCAACTTATGAGTGGGGGAGATATAAGGCATTCTAAAGATTCGATTTGATGGCCGGGAATGCCTGTCACATACAGGACCTACGCACTTTCGCAAAAAAAAGCTCGAAAATAGGGGTGTGTGAGATGCGAAGCATCCCACACACCCCTATTTTCGGTATATTCCTCGAAACGTTTAATCTAAAAATAAACGTTCTGTTGATAATCGTCCTGGGCATGGTTCTTGTATTTTCCACTTCTCTGGCGACAACTGTTCACGCAAAAGAAAGTGTGCCGCCTTCTCCGCCTGAAACATTCCCAAGTGAAGAGATTGAGACGATTGAAGCGGATGTTGCTGCGGATCAACTGGCCGAAGAGACACCAGATGAAGTTGATCCTGTTCAAGAAAATACCCCCGCCCCCGAAGCCGATTTCCCACCCCCGCCCCCCGAAGACGCATCGGGAGAAGCTGATCCTGATGTTGCGTTTGACGCAAGTGGAGCTTCGGATGTTGAACAGCTCTCCAGCGATGCAATCAGCCCAGGGGTAGAAAGCGAACCCGCCGAAGAAGCTGAACCTGTCGAGCAAATCCTGCCCGAACAGTCCCCGGTCATTCCTGATCCGTATTTCTTCGTGGGCGGTACGAAGCACAGCTTCTTGCCCGAGGGCGGTGATTGTGCCGGAGCAGAAAATTGCACGGTCTCGACCACACC
>JACNJM010000337.1 GCA_014382605.1 Anaerolineae bacterium | reverse complement strand
CTCTCACTCCGCAGGAATTCAATCGCAAATTCAAGGGTACGCCGGTCAAGCGCACCAAGCGACGCGGCTATTTGCGCAATGTGGCCGTAGCTCTCGGCAAACGCGGCAACGCGGATGCCATCCCTGCGCTGATACAGGCTTTGCACGATGTTGAACCCCTCATCCGCGGTCATGCCGCTTGGGCGCTGGGGCAAATTGGAGGGGATGCCGCGCGCGCCGCGCTTAAATCTGCCACCGAACACGAAACCGACACCGATGTGTTGGCTGAGATTAAATAGGCTTTATCCTTATAGTGTAGGGGGAGTCGTTGCGGTGGATGAATCAAACAGACCCGTTGTTATGAGAACCAACAGGTCTGTTTATACACTTTCTTGAATATTCAATTTTCACCTGCATTTACTAGAGTCCACCAGCACCAGCCTGTAAATTAGCTTATTGAGCTTTCCTGGGATATTTTTGAACTTATCCGCTGGCGGGTTTTGGGGAAAAGGTGCCAGTGGGTTGGAAAGGATGAGTATTTTTTATTGTGAACCTCCTTTCGTTAGTTATATCCATTATCGCGGATATTTGATCATAAATCAAGAGCCTTTCAAATTTATCAGAACTGTTGCGCCCTGCGGCGCGTGACAGTAGCCCGTATCCCCCACACCAGCCCAAAGATGGCCGTGCAGGTCAGCACAATTGCTGAACCGGATGCAATACTCAGATAATACGAAATATACAGCCCGATCACGCCCGAAATTGAGGCAATCGCCGCGGCCAGCGCCATCATGATTGGCAAGCGGCGAGTGAGTAAATAGGCTGTCGCCGCGGGGGTCACCAGCATGGCAACCATCAACGCCACCCCCACGGTTTGTAGCGAGACCACTATTGTGATGGCAATCAAGACCAGCAGCAGAAAATCGAGCAGGCGCACCGGTAGACGCAATGTCGCCGCCAGAATGGGGTCAAATGAGAGCACCATAAATTCTTTGTAGAAAGCTAGAATCGCCAGCAATACAAAACCGCCGAAGGCCGCTATCAGCCACAAATCGGCGTTGCGCACCCCCAACACATCCCCAAAGAGAAAGTGTGCCAGATCGACGGTATAGCTGCGCACTGTAGAGATCAGCGCCACCCCCAGCGCAAACATTCCGGCAAAAACGATCCCAATAGCGGTATCTTCTTTAATTTGGGTGTTGCGGCTGATGGCGCCGATGCCCAGCGAACTGAGGATGGCCGTCACCAGCGCCCACCAAAAAAGTGGCTCGCGCGCCCCGCCCCCAACCAGGTAGCCCACCGCGATCCCCGGCAGAATGGCGTGTGCCAGGGCATCGCCGAAGAAGGCCATGCCGCGCAGCACAATATATGTGCCCACCACGGCGCTGACCATGCCCACCAGAACGGCGGCGATCAGGCCGCGCACCATGAAAGCATACTGCAGGGGTTCGAGAATGAACTCAAGCATGGTCGTGTTCCCCTTCGCAGCAGGTATCGCCGAGGGCCAGTAGGCCATCTTCGGTGGGCACCAGGTGCAGGTGACCTCCATAGGCCGCTAGTAGATTCTCTGGCGCCAGTACCAACTCTGGGTCGCCGATTCCGAGCATCCGCTTGTTGAGCAGTAATACTTCATCAAAGCGCTGCGCCGCCATTTGCAGATCATGTAATGAAATCAGCACGGTTACATTTTGCGTTTTGAGTTGATCCAGAATGGCAAATATCTGCTCTTGGGAATTGACATCCAACCCGGTGAGCGGCTCGTCCATCAGCATCAATTCGGCTTCTTGCGCCAGGGCGCGGGCGATAAACATGCGCTGCTGTTGCCCGCCCGAAAGTTGGCTGATCTGGCGTTTAGCGAGTTGAGTCAGGCTTACGACCTCTAGCGCCTGATTGACCAGTTGCCAATCGTGTTTGGCGGGGTTGCGAAACAACCCCAACTGACCCACGCGCCCCATCATCACCACATCACTCACCGTGACCGGGAAACTCCAATCGACCTGGCTGCGCTGCGGCACATAGGCAATGCAAATATGCCCGCCTGGCGCATGCCCAAAGATATGTACCTGCCCACTGGTGGGGGTCAATACTCCGGCGATGACCTGGAGCAGGGTGCTTTTTCCGGCGCCATTCGGGCCAACAATCGCCAGCCGCTGCCCGGCGTTCAGCGAAAATGTGACTTCATCCAACGCCGCGCCGCTTTCATAGCGCACGCTTAGATCATCCGCCTGTAGAATTTGTTCGTCATCCAGGTGGGGGTTGCGGTGCTTGGAAAGGTGTTGGCTGGTTTTGAGCAGTTCGTCGAAAAAGGACATAATTTTAGAGAGACCTCCGAGATTTTCAAAATCTCGGAGGTCTGAAAAACACTATTTTAGGGCTTCAACAATTGCGTTGGTATTGTAACGCATATACTCAATATACGTTGGGGCCTCACCCCCCGCCTCGCTCAGGGAGCCGGTGTAGAAAAAGACCAGTTGCACGCCCGTATCGGCGGCGACGCGCTCAGCCAGCGTGGGGTTGACCGAATTGCCCACAAAAATTGCCGGTACACCAAGCGCAACAATGGCATCTTCGATTTGCGCCAATTCTTGCGCTGAAGGCTCCGCCATACTGCTGTAGCCCGGCACAATCGCACCGACCTGATTGAAACCATATTCGTCGACAAAGTAGCCCAGCAGGGTGTGATCGGTAATAATTTCGCGATTTTCGGCAGGGATTTGTGCCACCTGTTCGCGGATCCAGGCATCTAGCTCCATTAATTCGGCGGCGTAGGCATCGGCATTCTCGGAATACGCCGTGGCGTGTGCAGGGTCTAGCTCGTTGAGCGTGCGCGTAATGGTGTGCGTCCAAACGATCACGTTGTTCGGATCCGTCCACAAGTGCGGGTCGCCGTTTTCGTCTTCGTGCCCTTCATCTTCGTGTTCATCCGTGTCTCCGGCGCGCGCCAGCAATTCAATGCCCTCATCGAGATACACTACCCGCTCGGCGGCTCCGGCACTCTCGATGAGATTATCAAGGAAAGCTTCCAGCCCGACTCCGTTGGCGAAAATAATATCCGCATCGGCCATTTTGGCGACATCTTGCGGTGTAGGATCAAAACTATGCGGATCGGCGCCGACGGGCAGCAAAACGGCTACCTGGATATGTTCTCCACCGACCTGGGATACCACATCCCCGATGATGGTTGTCGTTGCTACTACGGTGAGGGCTTCTGCGCCCGATGCCGATTCTGCCTCCGGGGCGGGTGAGGCGCAACTTGCCAGCAGGATCACAGTTAACAATGCCAGCCAAAATTTCATACGTAAATCACTCCTAATTGAAAACGATTTTCATTTACAAGGTTGATTGTACTGCCAGCAGTAACCCCCGTCAAGAAGCTCGGAGGTCTTATTACGGCATTTCTAACCCATGCGCTTCGAGCAGGGTTGCATCGACCAATAACTTCCCTGTAGGACCATCGGCGACAACGCGGCCCTCATCCATGATGATCATGCGCGGGAAGAGTTCTCGCACCATGTGCAGATCGTGCGTCGAGACCAGCATGGTCTGTGGCAATTCGCGTAGCAAATTAATTAGTGCGCGGCGGGCGCGCGGGTCAAGGCCCGCGGAGGGTTCATCGAGGATGAGGATTTGCGGCTGCATCGAAAGTACGGTAGCGATAGCGATGCGTTTTTTCTGCCCCATGCTGAGATGATGTGAGAGCCGCTCACCAAAATCGGCCATCTGTACAGCATCCAGGGCTTGTGCCACGCGTTGGTAAATTTCGTCTTCGGGCAAGCCCATGTGCAGCGGGCCAAAAGCCACATCGTCGAAAACGGTGGGGGAAAAAAGCTGATCATCGGGGTTCTGGAAAACCACCCCCACCAGAGCGCGAATCAGCGGGAGTTGTTCATCGCTGATGGGCAGGTTCCCAATCGTCAGATCACCTTCCCCACGTAGAATCCCGTTGAGGTGCAGCATCAGGGTTGATTTGCCAGCCCCGTTCGGCCCCACCAGGGCCACTTTATCCCCCGAACAAAGATTTAGGCTGACATCTCGCAGGGCAATATGTCCATCCGGGTAGGCAAAATTAAGCTTCTCGATTTTGAGAATATCGCCCTCACAATCGGGCAGAATGAATTGTTGTGTGCTTGGATGTTTTACAGGCATTAGCGGTACCAGCCGATGAGTTGAATTAGAAGCAGCACGGGGATCGAAAAAAACAGCGTCAGCCAGTCGCTGTGCTGCATGGTGTGCGGGTTGAGTGTGCGGATGTGCCCGGTGTAGCCGCGGGCGAGCATGGCATTGTAGATGCGATCAGAGCGTTCGTAGCTGCGCAGAAACAACTGCCCGGCCATCTCGCCGGTAATTTTGGCGCGCCAGAACAGGCTGCCGCCGCGCTTGAATCCGGGCAGTCCCGCGCTGCGGGCTTCGCGGGCGCGCATAAGCCGGTAGGCTTCATCGGTAAGTACGAAAAGGTAGCGATACAAAAAGGCGATGATGGTGGTGAGGGTGCGCGGCGCTTTGAGATGCTCGAAGGCGTGAATCAGGTCGGGGAATTGGGTGGTGGTAACGAGTAGAATCGCCATTTGCACCGAAAGCCAGGAGCGAACCAAAATGCTGAAGAAACGCACGACGCCAAAATCGGTGGGGACGAGGGTGACGAAGCCAAGATTCCACTCGGCGAGGGAATTGCCCGACGGGGAAAATATTGCGCTGATCGCGGCAATAGCAAAGGGAAAAGCTACAAATGAACGTTTGAAGGTGTAGCCAAGCCCCAGGTGAGCGCGTTCATTGCTCCATAGCAGCAGCAACCAGGCCGCGGCAAAGGCCAGCCAACTACCATCGGGCAGCAGCGCATTCGAGAGGATATATCCTACGGTGAGCAGCACTTTAACGCGCGGGTCAAGGCGGTGAAGTGCGCTCGCGTGGGCGCGAAATTGATCAAAGGCGTGGATGTGCATGGTGTGGTAGGAAGTAGGATGTGAGCAGTGGAAAATTGGGCGTGAGGATATTTCCTACTTTCCGCTTCCTGCTTTTCGCAAACTGCGCCCCAACAAAACCAACAGCCCCATCAAAATCAGCGCGCCGACGATTCCGGCGAAGATAGTGGAAAGGGCGGTTTCACCGAGGAGGGGGATGGTGTAATCGGGCAGAATTTGATAGGAGGAGGCTTGTCCATCGCCGAGAAAACCGAGATCGGCAGCCACGCGCTCCAGCCCGTCGGGAGAACCGGAGGCCAGCGGAGAGATCAACACGGCCAACAGCGAGACAAGTATTCCGGCCATAATCCAGCCGCGCCCGCCGCTGGCCGCGGTTTTCTCGGCGTTGAGCAAGTCAGGGCGCGTGCGCTCAATGAAGGCTAATGCGGCAACCGTAATCACGGCTTCGCCAATGCCGATCAGGATATGCACGCCCAGCATGGCCGGTAGCACAATCTCCAGCCGCGAAGTGCCGCTCAGCCAGAGTTGCAGCGCGGTCAGCAGGGCGGCGGCCATGGTTGCCAGCCAGGCCGCGGCTCCGGCTATGGTCAGGCGCAGCCCCTTTTTCGCTCCGCCAACCATACGATAGAGTCCAAATCCGATCACCGCGGTGAGGATGCCCATGTTGAAAATATTAGCGCCCATGACCAACAGGCCGCCATCCTGAAAGAGCAGGCCTTGCACAGCAATCACAGCAGTCATGACAAGAATCCCTGCCCAGGGGCCGAGCACCATCGCGGCCAGCGCGCCACCCAAAAAGTGGCCCGAGGTTCCCCCCGCCACGGGGAAGTTGAGCATCTGCGCGGCGAAGATGAAGGCCGCCATTACACCCATCAGCGGAATCTGTTTCTCGCCGAGGGTTTTATTGGTCTTTGAGATCGCCAGACCAACCATGCTGATCGTCGCCACCCAAAAGATCAACGAGATGACCAGGTTGAGAAATCCATCGGGGATGTGTAGGGGTGTGGGAGAGAGTAACATTTTTGATTTCCTCTGCTTTTTTCAGCCACAGAGTACACAGCGATTAAAAAAAACCGTAAGCGCTCTCTTTCTCGGCGGACTCTGTGGCAAGTGCTTACAGGCAATTTTCGCAAACACCAAAAATCGAAAGGTGTTGCAGATCGGCGGTGAAGTTATATTCTGTTTGCAGGCGCGTTTCGAGGGCATTGAGTAAAGCGTAATCGGCTTCGATGACGTGGTTGCATTGGCGGCAGAC
>JACNJM010000140.1 GCA_014382605.1 Anaerolineae bacterium | reverse complement strand
CGCGGTTCGTAGCCGCTGCCATCCACCATAATGCGCATTGGTTCCGGGATGATTTCGTTTGGCCCGTAAGCGATGCGCGTGCTCATTTTGTCGTCAATGATATAGCCGCCGCTGAAGCTATTTTCCTGACCCAGATTTTCGGCGCGAATTTGGTGGCAAAGTGTACAGGAAACGCCATCGGCAGCCAGATCATGCAAAGGATGTTCGGAATCGCGAAAACCTTCGCCCAGAATTCCAATGGGATACTGGTTTACGAGCGAATCGAAATAGGCTAACGGCATATGGCACTTCACGCATACGCCTTCAATAAGCGCCTGCTGCTGGGGATATTTTTGGATTTCGCTGCTCATGGTTGCCAGCCAGTAGGGGTCTTTGCCGCTATGCGCCATCATTGAACTTCGCCAGTTGGTATCAAAGGAATAATCGATGCCTTCGCCATTGTCCAGCCCGCTGTGGCAGGCGCTGCATTCTCCCGATGCGGCAACCAATTTTGTGCGATCAGCGGGCAGATTGGGAGGATCGAACGGCGCGTCAATTTTCAGAATTCCGTTTCCGGACTCAGCTTTGGGGGTGATCGTTGGAATATATGTGGGGGTTACCTCGGGGGTGGATTGCCCGCAAGCGGTACAACCCAACCCAACGAGAAGGAAAATACTGAATTTAAACAGGTATTTCATGGTGTCTGTCCTTTTTGCAGATGATCTCCCCGGTAGACTGCGGTTGTAGCGTTAATTAATTTGCAATAACTCTACATCCACTGCGCCACGCGGGCAGGCCACAATACATTCCAGGCATTTGGTACAGGTGGAAAAATCGTGATCTTTTGAGAGGTTTAATCCCTCAGGGCAGGCACGCTGGCAGGCCACACAGGGTATGCAAGTATCTTCAGCGCGCCGAATTTTCAAGAAAGGATTCCAGCGGCTGATGCGACTGAACGCGGCTCCCAGAGGGCACATATCGCGGCACCACGAGCGTCCGGTGGCCCATTCGGCGCCAACGAGCATGGTGTACCAGCCGATGGTTGGCAGAACGCTGCCGCCATTGCCAGCCGCGATCGCGCCGCGACAAACAACGCCCGCCGGGCAAATAGTACAAAATATTGGATTATGGCAAACGAAGGCCGCACCGACGACACCCCCAACAATCACGCGTTGCACCCAGGCGCGGTATTTCCAGGGTTTCGAGTTTTTCACCGGCCCTCGGTTGAATATCCAGCGCCCGGGGCAGATCCAACTGCAAAAGGCGCGCCCAAAGAAGAAGATCAACCCCAGGCTTACCAGCGCGCCCACCAAGAGTGCAGGGATGATTTTCCGGGAAGCTGCAATGAGCTGGGCCACGCCCAGGGGGCAGGCAATCTGCACGGGGCCAATATCCACCACGCAGGTACTTCCGTTCCAGATATCCGTGCCGATTAAAATAAAAAACCCGATAGTGAAGACGAAGCGTACCGTCGGCCATAATTTAAGCTGAAACTTGCTTTTTTTGCGCCGCTTCGGTTTTGTGGCAGAGATGATTCGGGTGGTCATAGGCCTACAGAATTTACAGACTGGATGGATACGGCTTTGCCGCGTTGGGGATTGCCATCGGCATAGGCTGAGCGCGGGCAGATTGTGACGCAAGCCCCGCAGCCGTTGCAGCGCACGGGATCAATGTGAGGGTTGCCGTCTTCGTCGCGATAGATGGCTTGTTGAAGTTCATCACAAACGCGAATGCACAGGCCGCAGCATAATTGGCAAGTTAAATTCCAGGCAATACAGCGATCGGTATCAATGACAGCCGTGCCGATTTTTGCGATGTCGGGATTGAAGGGGAGTAGAGCTGCGGTTGGGCAAGCTTTGGTGCAGTCGCCGCTGAAATCACACCAGCCTTGCAGAGCATCCATGAAGGGGAAACCTGCTTCGTCGAAGTTGATCGCTTTCTGTTCGCAGGCAGCCACGCATTTTCCGCAGCGAATACAAATTGCTTTGAAAATCGTTGAGTCTTGTGCGCCGGGTGGCAGGAGGGCAGCAGAAGCTTGAGCCGGGCGAAGTAACCAGTAAAGCAGCCCGACACTGGAAGCGCCGCCAGCGATGCGCAAAAATTCGCGTCGCGAAAATTTCGAATCCGGTTGTTTTTTCATACCAGTAAAAAATAGCCCAATCGATAAAGTAGCCCGGAATGCAGGAAATTATTTCATGGATTCTTGGTTTCTTTATGGGGTTTCGATGTTAATTCGAACTGCATGTCCCGCAGGATGTAGCCGAGCAACTTCCACATCCGGAGGGCGCTCCTGCGATTGCGCGGACGGCCCCGTCTGTGGAGTGAGAGAACATAACCGGGACGGATACCATGCGCGAGCTATGATTGCCAGCACAGTCAGGGCAGATAGCTATTTCATCGCGCTGGCTAATGCCGCGAAATAATTCAAAGTTCGCGCGACAATCCTGGCAGCGATATTCGTAGAATGGCATATTCTTGCTCCGCGTGTATAATTGCAAATTAGTCTGGAGGGGATGATTGCCCTTGCTAAAAGCTCATCCCCCCCAGGCTCCAGATTAAGATGGGGTTATTTAGACGCTACGCCTTTTTGGCTCGCAAGAAGGCCAAGACGCCTGCCACAGCCGCCAGAATCAATCCCGGCAAGCCAAAAATCAGTAGCAGGAATCCACCGGCGCGCGGCTCTAGCTCTAGTTGAGAGGCAGAGTAGTTTTCGATGCCGTAGAGCAACAAGATTACGCCTACAACGACCAAAACCCACTCGTACCAGGTCAATTTCACTTTTTCAGTGGTCACAAGCCAGTACACACCGGCTCCAAGCACTAAACCTAAGATAAGCCACAACATGGTTGCATTCTCCTTTTGCTAGCTGGTTTCTCGAACGGTCTGGTAGGTATCAATGCCATAGTCGGGCATGTTCTGCTTCCACCATGAGGCCGCGCTCTTTTGCGGTGTTTCCGGCTGGTCGCGATATGGTGAGTAGAGCAGATCGTCGAGGCTGACGAATGCTTTATTGAACATGCGTGTCTTGGCGGCAACCGAATTGCGGAAGCGGTGGAAGGATGCCAGGTTCTTGCTGGAGAAGGGACAGACTGTGAAACAAATACCACAGTTGGTGCCAACCGAATACCAGTAGGAACGGCAAGCGGTCGAGTTCTCGAAGAACGCTTCGTGACCGGGATTATTCCAGCCGCCGCGCACTTCCCAGGTGGCATCGCCAAAGCTAAGGTTCTTCGGCGGGCACATCTCGGCGCACTTCAGACAGTCATGACAGAAATCCCAGATGCCGGCGTTGATCGGTTTGGTCGGCGCCAGGGGCAGATCGGTGAGCAGCTTGAAGACGCGCACCATTGGGCCGTATTCGGGAGTGATCAGGCGGTTGAGTCGGGAGAGCTCACCCAAACCAGCCATGACACCAAAGGCCGGAGCAATGCCCAGGGCGTTAGTGCTGGCTTCGCCAATACCCATATAACCCAGACCGCGCAAGAACTCTTGCAAACGTTCCTGGATATTCTGGGAGCGACGATAGGTCAGCGATGTGGTCATCGAGCCAATCGGGGTTGGGCAGCGTGTCATGGTTTCTTCGGACATCTGCACAGTGTAGACGACAGCCCAGCGTGCCTTCTTGGGGATCAGGCGATATTCTTCCGTCTCTTCGGGCTGGTCGGCATCTTCGATGCGTAATTCTACGCCATCGGGGTCGTGCGAGTAGATCAGTTTTTCGGTGGTATTGGTGTCTAACTCAACAAAACCGACTGTGGCCGCGCCCAGGTGGCGCAACGCGGTGGTGACCACCATAGAAGCTTCTTCAGGGGTGCCTTCCCACTTGGGTACGCCCAGGTCTTCAGGGGTTTTGGCTTTTTGCGGCCCAATGAAACTACGCGAAACACCGCCAGAGCCAGCGCCGCTTTGCATGGCAAGATCGAGCAGAGTATATCCGTCTTTGCCTTCTTTTAGCCATTTATCCAAATTGGCTGAGCGTACTTCAGAAAGGCGGTTGGCCTCATCTTCGCCAACGTATTTGGTAAAACCGCGGCGCACAGTGTTGAATTCTGCATAGCGATTTACGTTTGCCCAATCGACACCACTGGTCGGCTCGTCTTGGGTTTTGATAAAGCTGGGGCGTTGCAGCCCAACAGCCTTGTCAGATGCCTGTTCTTCCAGATGTACCATGGGAGCCAAGCTGGCAACAGCACCTAATTTGCCGAGTTCTTTCATGAACTCGCGTCGGGTCAGGCTTTCAGGCATTTCATTCTCCTTTTTTCTTCAGGAGTTCCCACCGTCCTTTCAGCGAGGCTTGTGGAAACATCAGTCTTGGCGGGCGGCCTGGCTTTGTCAGCGGTGAGCGGTCAGCGGAGAGCGATCAGCAAAAGATGCTGACGGCTGTCTGCTTTCGGCTAACGGCTAACATTACAGTTGCGCGACAGCGCCGGACTTACTTGAAGATCAAGCTCACCGGCTTCGCCTTTTACCCCACCCATCCGGGGGCTTGGAGTACCAGGGCTGAAGTTTTTTTTGATTGGTAAAATTCGGACTACATGGTGTGTCAATCAGCGGTCTATAAAATATCCAACTGCGACACTGGGGGGAAGTTGATTGCAATTAATTGGGTTGTTTCTGCCTCCTTTCGCGATCGTGGTAATGGCGATTATGACTTGTCGTTATCGCTCTTCGAGTCATCGAGGATGCTCGTCGTAGCGCGCGTAACCTCGCTCGTCATTTCTGAAAATACGCCTTGGATAGATTTAAAAATCTCGCGGGCTTCTCCGGCCAGGCGCACCGTTTCTTTGGGGCCAACGGCCAGTACAGCCAACAAGAAGATCAACATTAATTCACCCGCGCCCAGATTGAAAAATCTCATATGCTTTCAACTCCTGCTTCAACGAGCGCTTTATTTCGGGCACGGCCAGCAAACCAGGCCAGCACAATGCCCAATTCATACAAAACCAGCAACGGAGCCATGACCAGCATCATGTTGAAAACATCGGGTGTTGGCGTGATAACTGCGGCTAAAACGGCAATGCCAACCAATGCAAAACGGCGGCCTTTTGACAGTTGCCGGGCGGTCACCAGCCCCAAGCGGGCCAGTAGCGCCAGTAGTAGTGGCGTTTCAAATACGGTTCCGCTGCTGAGCATCACTGTGGTGACAAATGAGATATAGCCGTCAATCGAATAGGTGGGTTGTACCAGATCGCTCATAAATCCTTGTAGATAATTGAGCGCCAACGGAAGCATCAGTCCACCAGCGAAAGCTACGCCCAGGGCAAAGAAGAAACCAATTCCCAGCACTGATGTAATCAGCATACGGCGCTCTTTCTTGGTCAACCCTGGAACGATGAAGGAAAGCAATTGATATAGAATAACTGGCAAGGCGATGACAACACCCAGCATCAAGGCCAGGCGGAAGTACACAACGATTGATTCGGTGGGGTGCAGCGAAACCGGGCGAATATCACCCATTGGGAGCAGCAAAAATTCAAGCAAGCGGTTGACAAAAGCCAGACTGACCGCTGTCCCTAGAACCAGGGCAATTACCATGCGTAACAAGTGGGCGCGCAATTCCTCGATATGCGACCAGAACTTCATGCGGCGCTGTTTGCGCTCGGCGCGTAGTTCTTCGTTCGATGGTGGATGCGTTTCAGTCATTTTTCGTGGCCTGGTTATGAGAATAGCTAGTTGCCAGCAGTTTCATCTTTGAGTTCGTAGGGAATATTCTCATGGCACAATGCACAAGGCTCTTTGTAGGGGCCATAATTCATATGACAGCCGTAGCAAGGGTAGCCCTCGCCGTAGTGCCAGTCATGTGGGTCTGGATCAAAGCGCGAGGTGAGTTCCGTAAAACCTTCTTCAGTTTCGCCGTGGCAGGAAATGCACACATCGTTGGCTGGGGGATTTGACGGCGGGAAGGGATCGTGGCAGTCGGCGCAGACCATTTCTTCCTGAATCCGGTGTACTTCATCCATCAGGTTGAGATTTTCGCCCCAGGTTTCGAAATTGCTCATTCCATAAGGCACGTGCGGCAGTTGCAAGACCATCTTCGCGAGCGTACTTTCATTTTCCAGCATAGCTGCAAAATCAAGTCCATCCCAGGCGCGCCCGTGGCAGGCGGGGTTCGCACAGAAAGATGAACCATCCGCCGTATCGTAGTTGGTCGTGTCATGGCATCCTGAACAAGTTTCGTCGGGGTCTTCGGGAATATATGCAATCTGGTGCAGGGTCAGCCAGCCCGGTTCGGCGTGTGTCGTGGGGCGCGGCTCTTCGTTGATGTCCAAATGAACCAGCGTAGATTCTGGCCCTGCCATTACCGGGGTAGAGTGGCACAGGCTGCATGCCAGCGGAATTCCATCTCCCACATTAGTGAGGTGTTTGCCATCATGGCATCGGAAACAGCCGGGGTCGGTATTGTGTCCCAGATTGTTGGGATGGGTATCCCAATTCATTTGTTGTTCGGGGAAAACGCTGCTGCTGTAAATATCTTTGATAACTTGAACGGAGGCATCCAACTCTTCCCAGGCAACGTCATAGACATCCGGATAGTTTTCTTGATAAAACAGCTTGATATTGGCGATGCCCAGCATAGCTTTTTCAGGCGAGTCATATTCTGCGCGCAACGCTTCAATTGCCACGCGTTTGATTTCGGGCAGCTTGGTGGAAAGCACACCACGTTGGAGAGCCTGATCGATGGCTGTTTCGGGCTGCAAAATATTATGCGTGATGCGGTTATGGCAGGTAACACAATCCATTTTTTGCAACTCTTCTTCATTTACCGAATAAGGATCAAATCCTGACGCGATATCTACATAATCGGTGGCGGTACCTTCCTTGTTGACCACGCGCACAAATGGGATTTCCTGTTCCGATTCATCCGTGGGGGCATACAGCACTGTGTTATTAATATGCCAGTGAATTCCCTGATTGCTGTCGCCGCCGCCAGTGTTGAGCACCAGAAATGTGCGATACAGTGAGTTTTCGGGGTCAATGTCGTAGGTGGCGATTACCTTATGAGTTTCATCAGCAAACTTATTTACGTTATGGCATTCTTCGCAAACTTCTTCTGCTGGGCGCAAGGTGTGGGATACCAAAGGATATTCGTAGTTTTTGAAAAGGGAGGCGGTGACATGTTGAACTTCGCCGATTTTGCGCCCAATCTGACTACCGATAGGCGCGCGCCCGATATGGCATTCCACGCATTTGATTTCGGCGTGGGGCGAGTTCAAATAAGAGAGATTTTCAGCCGGGTGGACACCATGACAGGCGCTGCCACAAAACTCAGGCGAGTTGGTGTACTCCCAAGTATATGTGCCGATGAAGACCATCAAAATAAAAATAAGTGCCAACACCAGAAAAGGTGCAATTTTCGCCCAGCGACTTGCTTCCAGGCCGGGATAGAAAAAATGGCGGATTTTCTGGAAAAAATTCTTCATTGCACCTTCCTCATTTCAGGACACTGCTAGCATATTTCAGTAACACCATCATAGCAAAAGCGGATTGCTGGTTGTAGCGGGAAATATCCTCACCTTTGTAGGGTTTTTCCTGACAAGTAACTGTCTGAGAATCAAACGGGCTGCAACTCATAGGTTGCAGCCCGTTTGATTCGCGATACCAGGGATAATGTGTTACAAGAGGCGATCCCGGCGGATAATGTAGCTGGTGATGCCCCCCAGAAGTAATACGCCGAACATCAGCCAGAAGAGCGTCGCGGCGCGCGGTTCAAATTCCTTGCTGCTGGCAACCGCAGCCTGCGCAAACAATATTTCCAGAAATATCCACAAGAGCCAGGCTGCCCACTCGTACCAGGGGCGGCGCATAAAGCGGATGAGGCGATAATCGTCATTGTCCATAGCTTTAGAATACCTTAAATGACATATTTCGAGTTTTTCCCGTGACTGCTCAGGCTAATGCCTTCGCAGAGAGAATTCCGAAAAAAGGGGTGTGCGTGCGAGCGTACGCTCGCACGCACACCCCTTTTTTCGGCTTAATCTTCGCGTAGGGTCTGTTCGGTGTCGATACCGTATTCGGGTAAATTTTGCCACCACCATTGTTCGGGGTCTTTTTGTGCGCCGTAGCTGAACGCATCATCCATACTGCGCAGGAAACCATCCAGAAAGGGGAGTTTGGCAACCCCGGCCTTGACCCAGCTATGAAGCCAGACTTTATTTTTCTTTGAAAAGGGGCAAACTGCGAAACAGATACTGCAATTTGTGCCCGCTTTCTCGGTCATATAGGTGCGGCAACTTTCCGAATTTTCAAAGAAGGCTTTGTGTCCGGGATTTGACCAGGGGCCTTCCGTCTCCCACGATGGTTCATCGGACAGGCTGAGTGCACTGGATGGGCAAGCTTCGGCACATTTTTTGCAGGATTTGCAAAATTCGAAAATGCCAGCATCGATGGGTTGATCGGAAACCAGGGGGAGGTCGGTAATCATTTTGAACACGCGCACCATTGGGCCAAATTCGGGCGTAATCATCCTGTTGAGGCGCGATAACTCTCCGAGACCGGCCATCACTGCCAGAGCAGGGGCGATGGCCAGCGCATTGTTGGTGGCTTCTCCCAGGCACTGGTATCCTAATCCACGCAAAAATTCTTGCGTTTTCTCTTGAATGTCCCGGCCGCGGCTGTAGGATAAAAGTGTGGTTTGCTCGGCAATTGCGGTGGGGGCGCGCTTGACGGTCTCAATCGACATCTGTACCGTGTAAACAATTACCCATTTAGCTTTTTGGGGAATAATACGTTGAGTAGCCGTTTCCGTGGCCTGATCAACATCCTGAAAAACGAGTTCTTTGCCGTCGGGGTCGTGAGTGTAGATTAGCTTGCGAGTTTGTTCGTTGAGTTCGACAAAACCGATAGTGGCAGCGCCAAAATGACGCATCGCTACCCGCAACAGGCGGGAGGCTTCTTCGGGTGATCCGCTCCAGGGTGGCACGCCGCGTTCCTGGGGTATCTGCGCATTTTGCGGGCCGAGGAAAGAACGCGCACCGCGCGCGCCTGTGCTTTGGGCGGCATTGAGTGCCTGGTCTTTGAGCGTATAACCGGGCATATGATCGAGAATGCGCTGTTTTTCGTTTTCTTCAGCAACCCGCAACAGATGTTCGTACTCGTCCTTGCCGATGAGCGCGGCAAAACCTGTGCTGCGCATGGTTTTGCGCGAATCGAAACGCTGAAGCTGATCCCAATCGATTTCGATGGTCGGTTTCTCAACGGATTTAACCCACCAGGGGCGCGGCGCTTTTCCGGTGGCGCTGAGTTGTTGCTGGGAGGCTGGCGCGGCAGCTTTAGCGGGGTTATCCGATGGAAGCGAACCCGCCGCCACGGATGTCGCTGTAAGCCCGGCAATGCGGATAAATTCTCGACGAGTGATGAGTTTTCGGTCTTTCTCTACCACTAAGAACTCCTCAGATATTTATGGCTGGTTTACGAATCAGTTTTGTCGAGCAACCCGGCCTTAAGCGCAAATTGCACAATTTGCGAACGATGTTCAAGATCAAGTTTCTCCATGGCGCGGGCGCGATAGGTGTCAACTGTTTTCGGGCTGAGTGATAGGCGTTCGCCTATTTCGCGGCTGGTATATCCCATAGCGCACAAGCGCAGCACAGCCTGTTCGCGCTCAGAGAGGTTTTCGAGCATTTGGGAATTGGTTTGCTGTTCAAGTAATTTGTCGATAACGACTGTCGCAGCATCCGGGTGCAGATAGCGTTTGCCCTGATAGACACTGCGGATGGCTTGCAGCAGATCCGTGTGCGCTGTCGATTTGGGGACATAACCATCGCAGCCTGCCTGAACCGCCTCCAGCACCAGCTCTTGTCCGCTGTGCATGGATAATACAATAATATGAACAGGTAAGTCCAGGTGCCGAATTTTGCGGATGGCATCCAAACCGCTGCCGTCGGGTAAGCCTAAATCCATAATGACAATATCGGGCTGCGATTCGGTAGCCTGGCGAATTCCATCGCGGGCAGTGCCCGCTTCAGCGACCACAATCATATCGTCTTCGCTTTCGATCAAGGCCCGTAATCCGCCCCGCAATATTTTATGGTCATCCACAAGCAATAAACGAATGGGCTGCATATTTTTAGTTAGTTTCCATTTCGAGCGGAACTCGCACATGCAGCAATGTCCCCGCTCCGGGCGCGGATTTTACGATCAGCGTTCCTGAAATCATATCGCTGCGTTCCTGAATGCTAATCAAGCCCAGGCGGCGGCTGGTGGTATTGTTACTGAAATTCTCGACAGAAAAACCTTTGCCGTCATCTTCGATCATCAGATCAACGGCGGTTGGCGACACATCGATTTGGATTTTTACCCGGCTTGCCTCCGCGTGGCGTACGATATTCGTCAGGCCTTCCTGGGCAATGCGGTACAAATTGGTTTCAATCTCAAAGGGAAGGCGTTGGCTTTGAAGATCAATTTCGTATTTACAGATAATGCCGACCTCGCTGAGCATTTCTTCGCTGAGTGTGCGCAGAGCAACTTCCAGGCCAAATTCTTCCAGCGCCGCAGGGCGCAAGCGGTGAGAAATGCCGCGAATTTGTTCGATTGTTTCGGACGTGGATTGGCATAAATCGCTGACGTTGTTTCTTAGTCCTTCTGTTGCGGCCGTTTTTTCGAGTGTTTTCAAGCGGATGAGCAGGCTGGTCAGGCTTTGGCCTGCGCCATCATGCAATTCTCTCGATAGACGGGCGCGTTCATTTTCCTGCGCGCTGACCAGGGCCGTCAACAACGCCTGACGGGCTGATTCTTTCTCTTTGAGTGTGGTGTGTAACCAGGCGTTGGCGACAAATTCTGAGATTTGTGAGCCAATTGTGCTGAACGTATCCATATCATTGCTGCTGGGTTTACTGTCTTCCGGGCAAATAATATTGACCAGTCCAAAGCGCTGGCCGCGGGCGGCAATTGGAATCAGCAGATGATAGATGTTGCCATCGGTTGGGGGTTTGATCTGTTCGCAAATGTGCATGGATGCTGCAACGTCCCCATTGGATTGCAGGCTTTTCTGAGCATGCGAACAAATCTGATCGGAGTTTTCGATCAGGGTTTGTTTAAATGTTTGGGGAACAGCCACCGAGCTTGCCAGGCGTAACTTGTGATTATTCGGATCATCGGCGTCTTTGAGAAATATCCACCCGCTCTCAAAGCCCATCACCTCAAGGGTCGTATGCAGCGAAACATCAAGCACGTTTTGCAGATCGAGGGCGCGGCTGGCTGCCATAGCTACACGGTTGATGGCCTGCAAGCGTCGGTTTGAGCGTTGCAATTGTTGCTGGCTGCTTACCATGCGGTCAATCATGCTATTGACTGCAGATGCCACCTCGCCGATTTCATCGGGAACCCAAACGCGGGCACGTGATTCAATATCACCTTCGGCAACGCGTTGAGCAGCCTGACGTAACTCCAGCAGGGGCTTGGTCAGACTCAGCATTAAAAGCGCTGTTAGAAGTACCGAAGCAATCGCGGCTAGCGCGGTAACAAAAATAACGCTGCGGCTGCCCGCTTGCATGGCAATATACACGCGGTCATCTGAAATTAAATAAGAAAGCCAGTCCGAAAGACCGGTGCGAACCCAATAATTGAGCGCGAAACCCAAGATCAAGATGGGCAGCACCATAATTCCGGTGATTTTGATGCGCACTGGAACCGCAAAGATCGCATCCGATAGTCGATCTCGTACGAGCGTCATTTGATTGGTGGCCATGGATAGAGCTTACTTGATTCCCGAATACGTGTCAACCGATGCGCTCGCTGCGCTCGCGCGCCAAGATGCCCGTTAAGCAGCCGATGCCCCCGGCGGCCTTGATGAGTTCGGCGATCTCAATGGTATGGCAAATGATATTGTGGGATTCGAAAAACGCCTGCGTAATCGGGTTTCCTGCTGGCATGAGGATTTCGCGTTGTCCCAATGTGACGATATTCAACGCGTGGCCCTGGGTGGCTTCTGTTTCATCGGGGATGAATACCACCTCGAAGCCGTGGGCGTGCAGCGCTGCCACCGTGGGATACGAAACCCGATACGGCCAGGCAATCGCCAGATTTTCATCTACAAAGCGCAGTTGACCCATCAGGTGCATGCCGCCATAAGGCAGTTCCACCGGGATGGCGCGTACCCCCATTGTTTGCAGCACGCCAGTCACCTGTTCGATTCCCGCTACATTGGTGCGCAGGCCGTGCCCCAGCAGCACTGTCTCCGGATTCAGCCAAAGGGCATCGGCCCCCTCAAAGGTAGCATTCCCATTCAACGTGCGCACAATTGGAATGCCCAAATCGGCCAGACGGCGTGCGATCCAGCGCTCCTCACCAGCCCTCACCGTGGAGGCTGGCCGCGCCAGAATGGCGCCCTCCGGGGTCATGAAAAATAAATCCGCGCAAAAGATTAAGTTGGGCGAAGGAATTTCGTTCGGCGCAACGTATTCCACTTCAACCCCCGCTAAACGATACGCTTGAACGATGGCGCGGTGCTGTTGACGTGCTACGGCTAAGTTGGGCTTGTGGAGCATTTGCGCGCGATTGGGATCATTGATCTGTTCCCATTCCGCGTCCGGCTCGTGAAGCAGCACGGCCTTGAGACGCGCCCATTCGCTGTTGATGCCGCAAGCGCGCCACACGGAGCCAATTTCTTCTGCGTGGCTCCGTGTGCGGGGTGACCAATCTTCGCCGCCGTATGCGGCAGCCTGGAGTAAATCGACACTCACGAAGCGATAACCCCCCCGTATAATTCGATCTCTTTTCTGCGGCGTAGCGCAACGGCTTTGCGCCAGGCTTCTTTTTCGCCATATTTTTGGATCGAAATGGTAGTGGCTTTGCGCTCTCTCGTATTCGGACACCATGTCACGTAATACACTTCGGTGTAATTGGGTTTGAGGCTGCCATCTGGGTAGGTTGCGCCGGTCTTTCGCCAGATTCTCTGAATGCCGGTAACGCCGAGGGCATTATTGGGGTTCGATTGTATTCTGCGCTCGGTGCGCGGTTTGCCAATTTCCAATTCTTTTTCGTCGCGCCATTCAATCGCCGATTCAAGTGCATCATCGTAACCACCCCAGGCGCCATCGGAAAAGAACTTGCGATGTTCAACGCCCTTGAATTTAATGCGTACATACCACCCGACAGCTTTTTTATAATCCATGCGGGTAATGCTTTTGGGGAATTCACGCTTAGTGCTCATCGTTCTACTACTCCTTACGGGTAACTCTTGCTCGGGTATCAAAAAAGCGGATGCACTTGGTAAAATCCCCCAAATACATCCGCTTCAGATTTTGCTTCACGGCGGTACAAAAGTACTTGCCTTTTATTTGATACATAAAAAGGGTTAGGCAATTAGTAGCGCTCATTATACACGCAAATTTTTGAGTTGCAAAAACAAACCCTTCTCGTTTTGTGTTAAATTTTTAGGTATAAGTATATTGACTTGTGCCAATAAATCGCCAATTTCTTTAGGGTTTTTGATATTTGGCATCCCCAGGCCGCGCAAGCGGAAAATTTTACCGTTTTCAGTTTCAGCCGGAATAGTAAGTTTTACGCGCCGGTCAATCGCGGTGATTTCAACTTCGCCGCCCAGAAGTGCGTCATACAAGCCCACCGGGACAGTGGTGCGTAGATGATCGCCATCGCGCTTGAAAAGCGGATGCGAGATCACCTTGATTTTTAGAAATAGATCGCCAGCCTGACCGCCCATAGCGCCGCGTTGACCCTGTCCGCGCAGACGAATCTTCGAACCGGTTTTGACCCCCAGCGGGATGCTGGCTTCGATTTTGCGCCCATCTTCCCATTGCAGGGTGCGCTGGGTGCCGTGGTACGCCTCTTCGAGCGTAATTTCAACAGTGTGTTCGGCATCCTGGCCGCGGCTGGATTGGCGTACTCGTTGCCGCCCAATATCGGCTCCGCCGCTGCGCCCTCCCAGGCCGCCGAAAAGAACTTCGAAGAAATCGGAAAAACCGCCAGAACTGCCAAAACCGCCTGCGCCGCCCGTATTGCCGAAAATTCTCTGCAAGTCTTCCTGCGATACGTGTCGGGCTTGTTGTCCCCCCGCTGTGCGCCACGCATTCCAGTTGAAATCTTCTGGTTGGCCCCCTGCGCGAGAATACTGTTGCCAGTGAGAGCCGAATTGATCGTATTTTTGACGTTTATCGGCGTCGGAGAGCACCTCGTGGGCTTCGTTGATCTCTTTGAACTTTTCCTCCGCGCTGGCATCGTCCTTATTCATATCGGGGTGATATTGGCGCGCAAGTTTGCGAAAAGCTTTCTTGATCTCGTCTTGCGATGCGTTGCGTTCAACGCCCAGGGTTTTGTAGTAGTCTTTATAATCCATAATGTAGTCTGACTAAACTGTGGGTGCCAAAAGGGCGAGCATCGCGCCCGCCCTCTGTGTGCTGGGTTGATTATAAACCACCCGGCAGGTTTTTTCGAATCGCGTACCTAGACAACTTTGACGTCGATCTTGCGTTTTTTAGCTTCTTCGGCCTTGGGCAGCGTCAGGCGCAAAACACCGTTTTTAAACTGGGCTTCAATTCTGTCTTGCTCAATTTGATTCGAGATGCGGAAACCGCGTTCATAATCTCCGGCCTGGTACTCAGCCAGTGCCAGGGTGTAGCCTGCGGGGTCTTCTGCGAAAAGATAGCCATTGACCGTCAGGATATTCTTTTCCAACGCGATTTCGATATTTTTATCATCGATGCCAGGCATATCCAGCAAGATCACAACATCGGCATCGGTTTCATAAATGTCCGCATGGGGCACGAAGCAGCGACAATCGCGCGTGCGCTCATTCAAATCGGGGAGTAGTTCTTCTTTGCGGGCTTCTAAAGCCTTGGATTTGTTTGTCATTTTTGTATCCTCAACTTTCTAAGCGACCTTGACTGTGATTTTCTTGGGGCGGTCTTCTTCGGCGCGCGGCAGGCTGACTTCCAGGATGCCATTTTTGAAACTCGCCTTGACTTTTTTAGCATCCACGCGATAGGGCAGGCGAATGCTGCGACTAAATTTGCCGAAACCGCGCTCCTGGCGATGGTAGGTGGCGCCTTCGGGCAGGTTCTCAACCGGGCGCTCCCCATTGATCGTCAGCGTGTCTTCAAGGATATTAATATCAATATCCTCGCCGCTTATGCCGGGCATTTCGGCGGTAATCAACACGCTCTCGGAATCGGCCCAGACATTGACAGCCGGAAACGTGGGGGCGCTGCGTGTGGTGGGGGAAAAATCGTCAAATAGACGGTTCATGTCGCGTTGGAAGCGTTCCATTTCGCGCCAGACAGTTGGGGTTTGGTATTTTTTATACATGGTTTAGCCTCCTTTATTGGGATAAAAGAATTGTTAGATACGATGCTATTCTAGGCCAACCCTGTTAGAAAAACGCAAAAAAAATCTCAGAGATCTATTAAAAAATTACGCCCAACCCAAACTGATGCGCCCGCGTTCGATTTCCACCTTCAAAATCTCTACTTGTATCACATTGCCGACACTTAATGATTGGTTGCGCGGAATCTGGCTGCGATGCAGCAGGCCATCTTGTTTGACGCCAATATCCACAAAAGCGCCAAAATCGACTACGTTGCGCACGGTGCCTTTCAGGGTCATTCCGGTGACCAAATCTTCCATTTTGAGCACGTCACTGCGCAGAATCGGTTTGGAGAGGTCTTCGCGCGGATCGCGCCCCGGGCGGATGAGTTGCTCGAAGATGTCTTCCAATGTGGGGATGCCAACGCCCAGACGCTTTGCCAGTTCTTCGATGGGGACGCGTTGGCGGTACGCGCTCAGGGTGGCCGCGCGTGCCTCGGGGCTGGCACCCAACTCGAGGGCCGCGTCCCGAACAACCGCTTCGGCGACAGGATAGCTCTCTGGGTGAATGGCGGAGGCGTCCAACGGATTTTCCCCGCCATTAATCCGCAAAAATCCGGCAGCTTGCTCGAAGGTTTTAGCGCCCATCCCAGAGACTTTCTGTAATTCCTCCCGGCTGTAAAATGGCCCATTCTGGTTGCGATACTCGACGATGCGTGTAGCCAATTTTGGACCAATGCCAGAGACGTAACCGAGCAGCGCCGGGGAGGCCGTATTGGCATCCACCCCGACGCGATTGACTACGCTCTCAACCACGCTTTGCAGAGTTTCGGCGAGCTTCTTCTGGTCAACGTCGTGCTGATACATGCCCACGCCGATGGATTTGGGGTCTATTTTGACCAATTCGGCCAGCGGGTCTTGCACTCGACGCGCAATCGAAACCGCGCCGCGCAGCGAGACATCCATGCCGGGCAGTTCGGCGCGTGCCAGCGGGGAGGCAGAGTATACCGAGGCTCCCGCTTCGTTGACAATTAAATAGTGGAGGTTGAGTTCTGATTGCTGGATGAGATCAGCCACAAGTTGCTCAGTTTCGCGCGATGCGGTGCCATTGCCAATGGTAACTAGGGTGACGGTGTGCTGGGCGATGAGTTTATGGAGTGTCTCGAGGGCTTTTTGGGATTGGTTTTGCGGCGCATGGGGGTAGATCGTGGCTGAATCAAGGGGTTTTCCAGTGGGGTCTACGATGGCAACTTTGCAGCCGGTGCGGAAGCCGGGGTCGATACCCATGACAACGTGCCCGGTCAGTGGGGGTTGGCTGAGCAGGTTGCGCAGGTTTTCTGCAAAGATGTGAATCGCGTGGATTTCCGCGGTATCGCTGAGCGTGCGGCGCACATCGCGCTCGATGGCGGGCAAGAGCAGGCGCTTGGCAGCATCTTCGATGGCGAGGGTCAATTCCCGGGCAAACGGCGAACTCAGCCGCGGGTGAAAGTGGTCGTCTATGGCGCGGCGCCAGTCGCGTTCGGGAATGTCGATATTGACGCGCAGCACGTTCTCTTTTTCGGCGCGGTTGATCGCTAAAATCTGGTGTGGGCGCAAGCGGTCTACATTGAGTTCAAATTCGTAATAATCTTTATAAGTGCCGCGAGCATCGCGAGCATCGCGAGTGTCTTCAGCATCAGGCGCTTTTTGGGTGAATTGCCGCCCCCATTCGAGCGCTTTCTGGCGCGTGGTTTTTCGAATCGCCGGATGGTCGCTGATCTGTTCGGCGACGATATCGCGTGCGCCGGCCAGGGCTGCCTCTTCGTCTGGAACTTCGGCATTGCGGAAGGCGGCGGCACGTTCTTCGGGAGATTGTTTGGTTTGCGGTTGCTGCAAGATCAAATCGGCCAAACCACCGAGACCCTTTTTGTGGGCGATGCTGGCGCGTGTTTGGCGTTTGGGTTTATAGGGGCGGTACAGGTCTTCCAGTTCGGCGCGGGTTTCGACGGCGTTGATCTGGCTTTCTAGCTCCGGGGTGAGTTGCTCTTGTTCGGTGATGGTCTTGAGCACGGTTTGACGGCGTTCGTCGAGGGCGCGCAAGGCTTTGAGCTGTTCTTCAATCTGGCGAATTTGCTCTTCATCCAGGCCGCCGGTGGCCTCTTTACGATAGCGGGAGATGAAAGGGACGGTGTTATCGGCATCCAGTAGCTCGACCGTAGCCGCAACCTGCCCGGATTTGATTCTCAGGGTTCTGGCGATTTTTTCGATGTGAGTCATGCAAGCGATTAAACCATAGAAAAGTTCCTGTTTTGAGCGCAATTACAGATGTGATGAACGGAGATTACTTTTATGGACATGTGCCCCTGAAAAATTGGGGGCTGTTGTCACTTCTCGCTAATGAGTGAAATGGTTAAGATTAATAAGAGATTAATGCCCCAACTATTATGACAAATCTGAGGAGAATGTACAATGAAGAAAGTGATTTTTATGCTTCTGATGGTGTTGGTTGCGGCCTTGTTGCTTACGGGTTGTGCGGGAGCACCTGGCCCCGAAGGCCCCCAAGGCGTGCAAGGTGAAGCAGGACCTCAAGGCCCCGAAGGTCCCCAGGGGCCGGAAGGCCCTGCTGGCCCTCAAGGCGAGCCTGGTAGTGTGTTTCGTGAATATGTTGGCGACCAGTCTTGCGCTGAATGCCATGAAGATACCTATAATGTCTATATGAAATCTGGACATCCCTACAAGCTTAACCCCGTGGTGGATGGGAAGCCACCTCAATATCCATTCACAACTGTGGAAGAATTGCCCGAAGGGTATACCTGGGGTGATATTCTGTATGTGATTGGTGGATATAATTGGAAAGCGCGTTTTGTCGGCCTGGATGGGTATATCATTACAAATCCCCCCGATGGCGTGGATGCTGAATACCTCAATCAATACAACTTTGCCAATTCAGCGGTGGATAAACCAGCCGGATGGGTAAAATATCATTCTGGTGATGAGAACGTCCCCTATAATTGTGGCTCGTGCCATACAACTGGATATAACCCTGAAGGGAATCAGGATGATTTACCGGGCTTGGTGGGCACCTGGACAGAACCCGGCATTCGTTGTGAAGAATGCCACGGCCCCGGCAGTCTGCACGTTCAAAACCCGCGTGGCGCAGCAATGGATGTTGAGCGCGATTCAGAATTGTGTGGCGCCTGCCACCGTCGCAACGAAGTTGAAACCGTCAACGCTAGTGGTGGCTTCATCCAGCATCACGAACAGTATGAGGAACTCTTCCAGAGCAAGCATATTACGATCAACTGCGTGACTTGCCATGATCCCCATGCAGGTGTTGTGCAATTGCGTCAGGCTGGCGAACAAACCACTCGCACGCAATGCGAGAACTGCCACTTTGAGCAGGCGCAGGTACAGAATAGTGACAGACATGTTTCTTCCGAGGTAGTCTGCATTGACTGCCATATGCCGCGCATCACGAAGAGCGCAGTGGGGAACGCAGACGCCTATACGGGCGATATTCGTACCCACTTGATGGCTATTGATGCCGGTCAAATTAGTACCTTTGATGAAGAAGGCGGCGCTTTGCTGACCGGGCAAGTTGGGTTAGATTTTGCTTGTATGCACTGCCATACACCCGGCACAGGCTTTGAGTTAAGTGGTGAAGTGTTGAGCGAAGCTGCTACCGGGTATCATACCCCCCAAGAATAGTATCTTGTCGTTATAACCATAATTGGGGCAACAATAAACGAGAGCCGGATTCCTGGCTCTCGTTTATTGTTTTTATATATTTCAACTGGCGGCTAAGAACGATCGCGGTACTCGAATAATCGATTTTCAACCGCGTAAATTGCAAGTTCGATTCGGTTGCTCAATTCTAATTTGGATAAAATATTGCTGACATAATTGCGCACAGTTTTTTCTTGGAGGTTTAGCATTTGCCCGATTTCAGCATTCGTTTTGCCTTGCGAAATTTCCAGCAACACATCGAGTTCTCGGTCCGACAGCATAGTGAAAGCGCTTTTTTTGCTCTCCTTTTCTACCTTGCGGACATGAGCGATGAGGCGGGCTGTAATACTGGTGTCGAGCAGGGCTTCTCCCTGTGCGGCTGCGGTTATGGCTCGCAGCAATTCTTCGTTGCCAACCTGTTTCAGAACATAACCAGCAGCCCCGGCCTGGATGGCATCAATTACCAATTGGTCACCGGTGTAGGAAGTGAGAATTACTACTTTGATCTCAGGAAATTTCCCGGTGATTTCTACCATGGCTTCAATTCCGCTGGCTCCGGGCAAACGAATATCCATCAATACCACATTCGGACGGGTGCGTCCAACGCAGATGATCGCGTCTGCGGCGTTGCCGGCCTCTCCTACAACTTCCATATTTGGCTGGTCGTTAATCAACATCATCAGACCCAGGCGTACAATTTCATGATCGTCTACCAAGAGAACACGAATTCTGGGTATCATAGCTTTTGCTCGCGGGGAATCGTAAGCGATACGGTGGTGCCTTTATTGAATGCGCTTGATATGTCCAGGTGTCCCCCAAGGAGGCGCGCTCGATCACGCATATTGCGGAGGCCATATCCCGAGTTTGAGTTTTTTGGAAATCCGTTGCCATTATCTGTGATGTTGAGTTGAAGAAATTCGCTCTTTACTTGAGTATCGAAGCTGATTTTTGTGGCATGTGCGTGACGGATGATATTCGAAAACGCTTCTCGTGAGATTGCAAGGATGTGCTCTATGTTGAGAGGCGGTAATGCAATGCCATCTAAGGCTTTAAAATCTGGCTGAATATTCACAAGGGAGAGGTAGCCAGGGTCCTCAACTAAGCTCTTGAGTGCGTTTGTTAACGATTCGTTGGTTGGGGTGTGATGCAGTTCAGTCAAGCTATGGCGCAAATCGATAATAGCATCGTTGATCGCGCCAACTGCGCGTCCCAGGCGTTGAACGACTTGATGTTCAGGCTCAAGTAAGCACATGGACGAGTCGACCAGTAAGCCCGCTGTATAAATTGTCTGAATTGCGCCGTCATGCAAGTTGCGAGCAATTCGTTCTCGTTCTGCAGCCAAAATCTGCTGTTGCTCCAGTTGTTCGATGCGCCTGGTGAATTCCAAATCAAATATTTCCAACGCACGAATAATGGTGATCGCCAGAATCAATCCAATTGCAGAGCGGAAGACATAAGGGTGAACCTCAGTATAGGAAGAGAACGTGCTGGCATTAATCAAATTTCCGGGGAAAAAATCGACCGCAGGCCCAATAATCCCCCCCACAAAAGCATACACGATGAACGCGAGACCCGCCAGACGCAGGTTTGTGGTGATATGCGGCGCTCCCAATGGTTTGATGTGCTCGATGCTGTATTTCCGTAAACTGTACGCGGCTAATAAGCTACCTGGAGCTGCAAGTAAATAGCGCGCTAAAGTATTACCTGTGTTGTGCCAATCTTGGAATGGGATATTGTTAGGCACAAATAGCCAAAACATGATCAGCAGCCATATCCCAAAAGTGGTTACGGGAATATAACATAGCCATGGTTTGGTAGCGCGCGTCTCAAGCAAGGAAAAGCCAAATTGAAACAAAAAGACAAAAGAAATTGCCAGGATGAACAATTGTATTATCGACAAGAATTGTGGGTTGAAAGAATGGGTATTCAATACTTGGAGTGGGATGAAAAGCTCGCCCCATTCATGGATGCCATGTGCAATACCAAAAGCTGCCAGCCATCGAAGGCTGCGGGCCAGTTCAAGGCGCGAATAACTGCGCGACTGAAGGATGAGCGTGGTGCCCAATGTGAAGAATACCAGCCCATATACAAAAAGGATGATGGGATGGTTTGCATTGATAAAATTTAAGATAGTATCCATGACTCGTAATTATACTCTTTATTTGTAACTGCTCAGCCATGAAGTGGATTTGCCCGAAAAAAGGGTGTGCACGCTACGCACACCCTTTTTTCGTAGATTTCCTATTCGGCTGAATAGATACTTTTTCAATAGACAGTTATGTCGCATGTGCCATACCAGTATTTGTCCAGAATATTAATAATAAATCACCAAAATATTGGCAATATATTGACAAACAGAAAGACGCATGTTAATATTATTCAATCACAATAATTCAAGTACATTCGGCAGGATGATAGACAGATGGCAGAAATCAGTAAAACCCCCGCTTTTAATCTCGGTGTTGTGACGCAGGAAACCGGCATTCATCCCGATACATTACGTGCCTGGGAGCGGCGCTATGGATTGCCGAATCCGGCTCGGACAGAAGGCCGGCATCGTTTGTATTCGCAGCACGATATTGATACAATCCGCTGGCTGCTGGCGCGCCAGGATGAGGGCATGAGCATCAGCAAGGCCGTCAAATTATGGCAGACACTCCAGGAGAAGGGGAGCGATCCTTTGGAAGACAACACATTGGTAACTTCTCTACCTCCAAAATTAACGGATGTGGGACTGCCCACTGAAGCGCAAATTGACGACTTGCGTACAGCATGGGTTACCGCCTGTCTTAATTTCGATGAGAGCCGCGCTGAACAGGTCGTGGCGTATGCCTTTGCTTTATTTCCAGCTGAAGTTGTGTGTTTCGATATTTTCTTTGCGGGCCTTTCTGAGATCGGCCAGGCCTGGTATCGCGGCGAAGCGACGGTCCAACAGGAGCATTTTGCCTCCGGTCTGGTGCAGCGGCGTATTGATGCGTTGATTGCAGCGGCTCCGCCGCAACTTCATCCAGAAACTGTGGTTGTGGGCTGCCCACCCAACGAAGAGCATGTACTACCTG
This sequence comes from Anaerolineae bacterium, assembly GCA_014382605.1. Lineage (GTDB taxonomy): Bacteria > Chloroflexota > Anaerolineae > Anaerolineales > UBA11858 > NIOZ-UU35. The sequence goes on along the minus strand of JACNJM010000140.1, from coordinate 8,907 downwards.
CACTGATGATGTCTTTATTGTTGCGTAATCGCGGCTGGGGGGTAGTCTATTTGGGCGCAGATGTCCCCGTTGCTAATTTGGGCGAGATGATTGCATCCGTACAACCCGTGCTAACCGTGTTGACGGCCCATCGCCTTGTGGCTGCTTCTGAGTTGTTGGATGTTGCCCTGGCTCTGGATAAACAAAGGATTCCAATGACATACGGTGGGTGGATTTTTGGCGTGAATCCAGGTTTGCGGGAAGTCATCCCCGGTTATTATTTGGGTGATAATTTGCGTAATGCGGCTTATGAAGTCGAAAGAAAAATTCTCAAGCCCGCGCTGCCATTGTCGGGAAAAGCGCCGCAATCGAAAAGCGATTTACTGAAATACTACTCAGTGATTCGCATCGCTGTTGAGAGTCGCTTGCGCGAGATGTTGGAAGAGCAAATCGATGAAGATTACCTTCAGATTGCCAATCATTATTGGAGCGAGATTGTTTTTTCGGCGCTCAAACTGGGCGATATCGGCTACCTCGCCTCAGAATTGGCATGGATTAAGGGTTTTTTGCAACGTACTGATGCTCCGGTGGACGCACTGCCGCTATATGTTGAAGCGTATCGAAAAGCGATGATCGAAATTTTACGTGACCGGGCTGAGCCGATCGAAGATTGGCTGAATACGGTGGATTGGAGTGCATTATGAATGTATTGATTGCAGGCGGTAGCGGGTTGATTGGCCGTGAATTGGTGAAGCAACTGCTTGAAGCCGGGGACCAACCCCTGGTGTTGACGCGCCAACCCGAGGGGGGACTGAAATTCCCTGCCGGGGTGCAGGCTATCCACTGGGAACGAGAACTCGCCCACCGGGAACGATTTTGTAGCCGAAGTTTCCCGGCAGTGGGAGGCGGTTTCTGCCGCGGTGGAAGCTCTGGGCGTGCGACGTGTGATTGTGCGCACTGGCGTGGTGCTCAGCGCCGCGGGCGGCGCGTTGCCGCGTATGTTGCTGCCGTACCGCCTGTTTGTAGGCGGCCCGTTTGGACATGGCTGCCAGTGGTATTCGTGGATTCATATCGCCGATACCGCCGCCGCGTTGTGCTTTGTTATCGCCAATCCGCAGGCCAACGGCGCGATAAATCTAACCGCCCCCACCCCATTAACCAATGCCGACTTTGGCAAAGCCCTGGGTAAAGTGATGCGCCGACCCTCATTGATTCCATTACCCGGTTTTATCATGCACCTGATGTTTGGCGAAGTCTCGACGGTAGTGCTCGATGGTCAGCGTGTGCTGCCTGAAAAATTGCAGGCTTTGGGCTTCAGCTTCAAATTCCCCACGGTGGAAACTGCTTTCCAGGATTTGTTGGGGAAATAAGCGAGGAGGAAATTAAGAATATGTCGCAGAACACAACTTCACGTAAAGATGTGCAAGTTTTATGGGGCGGAATTTTGTTGAGTTTGCTCTTCTCGGGCATGATTTGGCTGGCCGGTTCGCGCCTGGACGCTGTCCGTTTGCTCCCCGATCAAGGCGTTTCCTGGTATTACTGGAAACTCCCTGAGCCTACATTCTGGACGCATCTATCGGCCTGGGGTTTGTATTTGCTGCACCAGTTTTCGTTCTGGTACCTGATTTTTCAGGCCCAATCTCAGAAAACGAAATATTCAACTACGTTGCATCGCTGGAATTGGGCTGCATTGGCTGTAAATGTGCTGTTCATTGTTCTCCATTTTGTGCAGACGCATTGGTTATATGATGGCCTGGCGCAGGATGTCTCGATCTGGAGTTCGCAGGCATCTGTGGCAGTATTGCTGATTTGGGTATTGCTGATGGAGAATAATCGCCGGGGGTTATTCTTTGGCAAAAAACTCTCGTTTCGGCAAGAAACGATCCGTTTTGCGCGCAAATATCACGGCTATTTCTTTGCCTGGGCAACTGTGTATACATTCTGGTATCACCCCATGGTTTTCACCAGTGGGCATTTGATGGGTTTCTTTTATATGTTTTTACTGTTGTTGCAGGGGAGTTTATTCTTCACGCGCGTTCACACCAATCGCTGGTGGACGCTGTTTCAAGAAGTGGGCGTTTTGGTACATGGCACTCTTGTTGCTGTAATGCAGGGGAACAATCTATGGCCGATGTTTGCCTTTGGGTTTGGCGGCGTTTTGGTGATTACTCAAATGCATGGATTGAAACTCTCGCGCCGGGTGCGCTGGGGAATTGGCCTGGCGTATATTGTCAGCGCGATCTGGGTGTACAGCGGACGCGGCTGGCTGGCGCTGAATGAGATCGTGCGTATTCCACTGATTGATTATCTGGCAGTGGGATTGTTAGCAGGGATTTTTACGCTGGGGCTGCGCGTTGCAGACCGTTTTCGGCACGCGGTATAAAATCCGTTGATCAGGTTTTCTTCTGAGCTACGGCTTGCGCTCGACGCTTATTGAGCACATCGATGAAAATTGGCGTTAATTTCGGGTCAAAATGAATGCCAGAGTCTTTGCGTAGAATTTCGATCACATCCTCATGTTTGCGAGCGGTATGATAGGGGCGTGCTGTAGTCAGGGCGTCGTACACATCGGCGAGAGCTAATAAACGCCCTTGTACCGGGATTTCTTTTCCCCGCAGATTTTTGGGATACCCCGTGCCATCCCATTTTTCGTGGTGATACAACACATATGGCAGCGTTCCGTGCAAATGCTGAATGTCTCGCAGCATTTTTGCCCCGGCAATGGTGTGCCTTTTCATCATGCCCCACTCGTCGTCGGTGAGGCGGCCGGGTTTATTGAGTACACTTGCCGGGATGAGTATTTTGCCAATATCATGCAAACGTCCCCCAAACTCAAGCATTCGTAGTTGTTGAAGCGGCCAGTTTAATTCGTTGGCAACCCACATGGCGTATGTTGTCACGCGTTCTACATGCCCGCGCGTATAGTGATCGCGCCCTTCAATGACATTGGCTAGAACTTTGACGGTATCCAAATACGCCTGCCCCACCTGCGCAACTTCAACTGCCGCCGTGCGATACAGGCGGGCGTTAATAATCTTGATCAGGTCGTGTGGGTCAATGGGTTTGGTGAGATAGTCCTCAACACCCAATTCGCGCCCGCGCTGAATAGCTTCTGCTGAACTGTGGGAGGTTAGAAAAATAAATGGAATGGTTGTCCAGGCTGGATTTTTGCGCACCGCCTGGAAAAATTGGAGACCATCCATTTGGGGCATATTCACATCGGAAAGAATCAGATGCGGGGTGACTTTCTCCAACATTTTGAGTCCATCTAAGCCGTTTCCAGCTTGATGCGCAATATAGCCTTCCATCATCAAGGCGCGGGCGATGACATTACGAATTTGTGGACTATCTTCAACGACAAGGATAATTCTTTCTGGTGTAGGAATGGTTAGTGAGCGCATTTTAACTTTCAGGCAGGCGTTTATTCATGACATCCAGAAAAACAACCACCAGGTCTGAGTCAAAGTATTTTCCGGCTTGCAATTCGACATAATGCAAAACCTCGTCATGTGGGCGTGCCGGATGATAAGGCCGTTCGGTGGTCAGTGCATCGTAAACATCAATGATGGCTAAAATGCGTGCTTCTAGCGGAATCTCGCGGCCTTGCAAGCCCTCTGGATACCCCGTGCCATCCCAATGTTCGTGATGATACAGCACATACGGCCGCGCGGCCTGTAAATGGCTGATCCCACTTAGAATTTTTTCCCCGGCTACAGGATGCTGCTGCATCAACGCCCACTCTTCTGGCGTGAGTCTACCGCGTTTATTCAGAATTTGATCTGGAATGATGATTTTGCCAATATCATGCAGTCGAGCGCCAAATTCCATCATACGCATCTGCTCATCCGGCCAACGAAGCTCTTCGGCCATCCATAGCGCGTATTTGGTCACGCGGTCTACATGCCCGCGAGTATAATGATCGCGCCCTTCAATTGCATTGGCGAGTACTTTCACGGTTTCCAGGTAAGCCTGCCCGATATGCGCAACTTCCACCTCGGCAGAGCGCAGCAGGCGGGCGTTGATCGTGCTGAGCAAATCCTGGCGATTGATGGGTTTCGTAAGATAATCTTCAACCCCAAGTTCGCGTCCTAGCCGACGGCTTTGTGCCGAATTATCCGCGGTCAGGAACAGAAACGGCACCGTAATCAGGCGTGGATTTTTGCGGATTTCTTTATAGAGTTCAATCCCATCTATGCCTGGCATGTTAATATCCGATAGAATCAGATCAGGCGTAAAATTGTTAAGTACCTTGAGCGCCTCGGTTCCATTGCCGGTCTGAATGACGAGATAATTATCAATCTGTAAATGTTGTGCAATGCCCTCGCGAATCGCGTCATTATCTTCGACCAGGAGGATCCTCTTGCTGGGTACGGGTATAGTTGGTTTTGGTATCATTGGGTATAGTGTATCAGAAATTGAGGCGAAGTCGAGATATGAACCTGCTTTTTATTCATGGATTGGAAGGTAGCAGCCAGGGGATGAAGGCCGCATATTTTCGGGAACGTTTTCCAGAAGCATATACCCCCGATTTTACCGGATCACTGGATCAACGTATGGATCAACTCCTAACAGTTTTGCAATCTCGCCCCGAAGGTAAGTGGACGCTGATTGGTTCCAGCTTTGGGGGGCTGATGGCCGCGCTCTATGCGAAGATGCGCCCCCAAAGCTTGGACAAACTAATTCTCCTCGCGCCAGCCCTCGTCTGGCCCGATTTTGCTCTCCAGGATGATTTGGAAATTGATGTTCCCACGGTAATCTATCATGGCACGCAAGACGATGTGATCCCCATCGAATATGTGCGTAGTTTAGCCGAGCGCAGTTTCATGCAACTCGAATTCCATACAGTCGATGACGACCACCTGCTGCACAGCACCGTCCGCGCCATAGATTGGCAGCGGTTGGTGTCGCACTGAACTGCGGCGATTTATGAAATCACCATTATTGGATATTTTATGACCTTGCTTCAAACCCGCGGCGTGATTATACTTTGACGTTATGAGTGTTGAAGAACTGCTTTCGATTCTCCCTGCTTCATATTCCCCGATTGATCGGGAACTCATTCAACGCGCCTACCGCGTAGGCGAAAAAGCGCATCAGGGACAAACACGCGCCTCGGGCGAACCCTATTTTTTGCATTGTGTGGCCGTTGCAACCATCCTCGCCGAGATGATGGTGCCGCCGCAGGTAATCGCCGCGGGCTTGCTCCACGATACGGTAGAAGATACCGATCTCACCATCGATGCTTTGCGAAGTGATTTCGGCGACGATGTTGCCACACTGGTTGACGCAGTTACCAAACTGACTTCGCTGCCGCGCGTCTCACGTGGCGACCATTTGGATGTCGAAGCAGAAGAACCTTTGGCTGAAGAAGCTCAACCCGGCAAAAAAGGCGGACGGCACGATAAATCGGTACTGGCGACAGCCAGCCTGCGCAAGACCTTTCTGGCAATGGCCGATGACCCGCTGGTGGTGCTGATAAAGCTCGCCGACCGTTTGCATAATATGCGCACGCTGAACTTCACTTCGCCCGATAAGCAAAAACGCATTGCCAAAGAAACTATGGATATTTTTGCCCCGCTGGCAAGCCGTCTGGGTATCTGGCAGATGAAGTGGGAGTTAGAAGACCTTTCCTTCCGTTATCTGGACAATCAAAAATATCTTGAGATTGCGCGTAAACTAACCGAGCGGCGCTCCGAGCGCGAACAAACCATTGACGCCATCAAAGATAGCTTGCAAGTTGTCATGGATCAAGCCGGCATTAAAAAGGCCCAGGTTACCGGGCGGCCCAAACATATTTATTCGATTTACCGCAAAATGCAACGCAAGGGAGTTCCTTTTGAAGAAGTCTACGATATTCGCGGCATCCGTATTCTAGTACCCACAAAGGCCGAATGTTACGCTGCGCTGGGCGAAATTCATGCCAGTTGGCGGCCTATTCCCGGCTCTTTTGATGATTATATTGCCGCGCCCAAAGAGAATTTCTACCAATCTTTGCACACTGCGGTTGTTTTTGGTGATGGCCGCACCCTTGAAGTGCAAATTCGTACTCAGGAAATGCACCAGGATTCCGAATATGGTATTGCCGCCCACTGGCGCTACAAAGAAGGCTCCGGACACGATCCCGATTTCGAGCGCCGGATCATCTATTTGCGCCAACTCATGGAATGGCGGCAAGATGTCGATGACGCTCAGGAATTTGTCGATGGCATGAAATCGGATGTCTTTGGTGATCGGGTGTATGTATTTACCCCCAAAGGCGACATCATCGACTTGCCACAGGGCGCCACCCCGATCGATTTCGCCTATCATGTACATACAGAAGTCGGGCATCGTTGCCGCGGCGCAAAAATTGGCGGCAAACTGGTTTCGCTCGATTACACCCTCAAAACCGGCGATCAGGTATCCATTCTGACTGCCAAGCGGGGCGGCCCCAGCCGAGACTGGCTCAATACACACCTGGGGCTGGTAAAAACCCAACGGGCGCGCTCGAAAATTCAGCGTTGGTTTAAAATCCAGGCGCGCGATCAAAATGTAAAACACGGCCGCGAACTCCTGGAGCGTGAACTGCGCCAATTGGGGCTGGTCGATGAAAATCTGGAGCAATTGGCGCGGGCCTTGAACTTCAGGGCTGTGGATGATCTCTCTGAGGCGATTGGGATTGGCGATTTACCGCTGGCGCGTGTTTCAAATGCGCTGATTATGATCGAGGAAGACGAAGACGACGATTTCGAATTCCCGGTGCCGCCATTAAAAGAAATGGAATCGCAGACCGTGGAAGGCATAAAGGTGCGCGGTCTCAAAGGTCTGCTCACACGCATGGCGCTCTGCTGCAACCCGGCTCCCGGCGATGAAATTATTGGTTATATTACCCGCGGGCGCGGCGCAACCATTCATCGCCGCGATTGCCCAAATATTCTCAACGTCAAAGATAAAGAACGTTTGGTAAAAGTCTCCTGGGGCGAGGTCCGCCAAACTTTCCCCGTGCCGGTGCGCATAAAAGCCTACGACCGCGCTGGTCTGCTCAAAGATGTCTCAACACTGCTGGACGATGAAGGGGTTAGCATGAATCGTGTGCAAGTGGATGTCAACCGCCGCAATATGGCAACTTTCGATCTGGTGCTTGAGGTGCGCGATATTGCCCATCTCAGCCGAATTTTAGACCGCGTTGAGCGCCTCGATAATATCGTAGATGCCCGGCGGGTACGCGCACGCTAAGCTCATGTCGTCCCAATTCCCCCTGACCCCCATCGCAGAAGCGCAAGCCCGTTTACTGGCCGAATTTTCGCAACTGACGGTTGAAACAGTTCCGCTGGCACATGCCATTGGGCGCGTATTGGCTGAAACGATCATCTCGCAGATCGATTTGCCCGCCTTTGCCAATTCTAGTATGGATGGTTTCGCCGTACGCGCGCTGGATGTGGCCGACGCGGGGGACAAGCAGCGCGTGACCCTGAAAGTGATCGCCGATATTCCCGCGGGGACACATCCCGAGGGGCGCATTGGCCCTGGTCAGGCCGCCCGCATTATGACGGGCGCGCCCATCCCCGAAGGCGCGGATGCGGTTGTCCCTGTGGAAGATACCGATATTGGCATTCGTTCGGCGGGTGTGGATGTGCCCAAAATTGTGCAAGTTCACCGCCCGGCGGCTTCTGGGGCTAATTTGCGCCCCCCGGGGCAAGATGTCTGCAAGGGGGATACCGTACTCACCCCTGGGCGGCGTTTGCGTCCGCAAGATGTGGGGGTGTTGGCCATGCTGGGGACTTCGCAAATCCCCGTTTTCCGGCAGCCACGCGCGGGAATTCTATCTCCCGGCGATGAGCTTTTACCGCCCGGCGCGCCCATCGAACCCGGAAAAATCTATGATGCCAATTCGTATGTTTTGCGCGGGCTGGTGACTCAGACAGGTGGCCTGGCGCTGCCCCTCGGCATTATCCCCGATGATTTCGCGGCTGTGCGCCAAAGCCTGGATGAAGCGATTGAGAACGGCGTGGATTTTCTGCTCTCCAGTGGGGGGGTGAGTGTGGGCGCTTTTGATTTTGTGCGGGCGGTGTTGGAGCAAGCCGGCGAATTGACGTTGTGGCGTGTCAATATGCGTCCGGGCAAGCCATTGGCGTTTGGCCGGTATCGCGGCGTGCCTTATTTTGGCTTGCCGGGGAATCCGGTTTCGGCGTATGTTGGCTTTCAGGTTTTTGTAAAACCCGCGTTGATTAAAATGATGGGCTTGCCACAATTGCCGCGCCTGACGCGGCAGGTACGCCTGTTGGAAGCTATCGAGTCGGATGGCCGCGAGAGTTATTTGCGCGCCTATGCAGTCAGAGAAGCTGAGGGCTGGGTGGCAAGCCTCACCGGGCATCAGGGATCAGGGAATTTACGCTCATTGGTGCAGGCTAACGCGCTGGTGATTGTGCCCGCGGGCGTAAAACATGTTCCGGCGGGTTCTCAGGCTGAAGCCTGGTTTTTTGATGGATTGTAATCAGCGGAACATGCTCCGGCGATTCTCAAAGAGTCAAATCTATAGTTGCGTAATTTTGCAGTTTTATGGTACGCTTATGAAAGTCAGGGTTTATGCAGGCCGTTGGAAAAAAGCTTGCATGGGTCCTAAGGATACAAGCAGGAGATAAGCCCTGAAGAATGAGGAGAGAATGACTTATGCCGAAGATTCGCTGTCTTTACACAGGATGTGTTTATCTGGAGAAGGGCTATTGCACTGCTCCGATGGTGAATATGGATCCTGATGAAGGCTGCCTTACCTTTACTCAGCTCGATGATCCGTTTGAAGATAATAGTTGGGAAGAAGAACTCGAAGGTTTTGAAGAGTGGGATGAAGACGAAGTAGACGATTTTGAAGAAGAAGATGATGATTGGCTCAATGACGATGATTTTTAGTAGATAGCGCAATAAATTTATTTTTCAGGCCGTGCCCGTACA
>JACNJM010000333.1 GCA_014382605.1 Anaerolineae bacterium | reverse complement strand
CTGCGGAAGGGCAGGTTGTAGCGGCGGGCCATCTGGGCGCTGGTCAGCAGGGCCATCTGGCTTTCGGGCGAGCCGAAGACCGGCGCGCCACTCTTCAGATCTACGTTGGTCATGAAGGAGCCGTACACCACCGGGGTGCCGGAGTTGACCATCTGGGCGTAGGCAATGCCTGCCAAAGCTTCAGCATTTTGCTGAATCAATGTGCCCGCCAGCGAGACCGGCGACATCGCTCCGGCCATAATGAAGGGCGTAATTATGACCGCTTGCCGTGCTTTTGCGTAAACGGTCAGGGCTTCGAGCATGCGGTCGTCCAGGCGGCGCGGGCTGCTAATATTGATTAGCGAGATGAGCGCCGGATTCTGGCGAATTTCTTCGGCTCCGTAGAGAATCTCAGCGATTCGCACGCTGTCTGCGGCGTTGTCAGCTGACATCACCGAACCCATGAAAGCTTTGTCGCTGTATTTGATATGGCTGAAGAGCATATCCAGGTGACGGGTGGCATCGGGTTCGTCGGTGGGTTCGACAATGGTACCGCCGGAGTGGTGGATATAGGGACTCAGATAGGCCAGCTTGACGAAATTCTGAAAATCTTCGAGGGTGGCTTCGCGGCGGCCGCGCTTAATATCGTAAACAAAGGGTGGGCCGTAGACTGGGGCGAAAGCCATGCGATTCCCCCCGATGGTCAGATTATTCTGCGGGTTGCGCGCCAATTGAGTGAATTCGCTTGGGGCTTTAGAAACATAATCTAGTATCAGATCAGCTTCAAAGTGGGCTGTCTCGCCCCGCACATCTACGCCGCTCGCTTTGAGTATGTCCAGTGCTTCAGGGAGGTAGAAGTCAATCCCCACTTCCTGTAAAATTTCAAGCGATTTCTGGTGGATCAGTTCAATGCCCTCAGGCTGCACCAATTCGTAGATGGGTATATTGTGAATCGGTTGTACCATACGGGTGATTTTTTGGGCACGTTCACGGCGACGCTCGCGGCTGCCGCGTTCACGACGATGTTCTGGATTGCTCATATGGAATTCCTCTTCATGTTATAACGGTTACCGGTAAAAAAGAAACCACCGACCACAGACCGCGGTCGGTGGTTTTAGGCAACGTCCTTTATGCAGGAATGGCGTCGAGCGATGTGATGCCGGGTTTCGGCAGCCCGCTTTCTTCCATCAGGCGGGGCACAATGATCTCCCAGTGGACGGCCATAAAGTGAATGCCATTGAGGCCGGGTGTGTTTTTGAGCTTTTCGATCATTTCTAGGGCGATGGCAACGCCTTCTTCGGCCTGACCATCCTTGTCACCGGCAGCGTCCATGCGTTTGACAATTTTGTCCGGGATTTTTACTCCGGGGACTTCATCGGCCATGAAGTGGGCGGCGCGGGCGCTCTTTAGGGGAATCATGCCAGCCAGAATGTAGACTTTATCGAGCAGGTTGCGTTTGTCTAATTCTTCGAGCCAAATCAAGAAGCCATCATAATCGAATATGGGTTGTGTTTGAATGAACTGTGCCCCGGCGTTGACTTTTTTCTCGGCGCGCAGAGCCTCGTATTTGGGGTAAGCGCCGAAGGGGGAGGCGGCTGCCCCCAGGAAAAATTCGGGTCGATATTTAATATTGCGCCCGTCAATATATTTGCCGTCATCGCGCATCCGGCGTAATAGCCACAACATTTGCACGGCATCCATATCAAATTGATCGGGTTTGGTCACCGGCCCTGGGCCAAAACGGTGGTGATCGCCGGTCAGGCAGAGAATATTGCGAATTCCTAGCCCTGCCGCGCCCATAGCATCCGATTCGATGACCACGCGTGAGCGGTCGCGGGCCTGCAATTGCATGACTGGTTCTAGGCCTGAATCGAGGCAAATTTTGCTGGAGGCTAAACTGCCCATACGTGCCGAAGCAGAGGCGTTGTCGGTGAAGTTAGCTGCTGGAACCCAGTCGCAAAGGTAACCAGATTTTTCGCAGATGGATCCGGTTGCTGCGCTCAACGGTGGAGCAATTTCGGCAGTGCAAGTGAACTCTCCGGTGCGTAAATTGGCTTCGAGCAAGGAAACTGGTGCTTCGTAAGCCGGAGCGTGGTACTCGCTATCGCCTTGCCACCATTCGGGTTGGCGTACATTATAGAAAACGCGTTCCCAATCCTCGTCAAATTTCTTGCGGTTGCTAAAAAACTCGACAAATTTTGGGCTTTCCTCAGTTTCTTTCCACACATGGACGACATCGAGCCAGGTCTCGCGGCCGACGCGCTCACCATCAATCGGAGCATTGATTTCGAGTAACTTTTCAGTACGCCCCATTTTTTCCGCGCGCTCGTAAATTTTATGCCAGGTGCATGGCCGCGATGCGTCTACCTCGCAAGCTTCGGGAGTAGCTCCGCCACAAAGCCCGTTGCGCAGCCCTTTGGGGCATGTCATCGGGCAAATAAAGGCAGTTTCTTGCAAAATGCAGTTCCCACACATGCGGCAGCCGAAAAGCACGCCTTTGATGATCCCTTCACTCGCGGTGAAGACTTTCATAAAGGGCGTAATATCATCACGGCGCATGGGTTTGAAGGGGGCTTGATAACGGGGAGGGGAGAATAGAGACATTCGAATTGCTCCTTTTAGGATTTGCGTTGCTAGTAGAAATGAAGGTATCAGTTCATTGAGGAATAAGATTGATATATCCGTAGTATATCAGTATAGGCAAAAAAGTCAATTTAATAGTTCATTCTTGATGTATAAGTTGCCAAGTTTTGGAAATTGCTTTTCTAATTGAACCATTTACAGGTGCCGGGGGCAAGGTGAATAATGTCAGTAATATCGATGTAATTTCTACTCGATGCGTATGACCGTTTTTGGTGTTATCTGGGAGTACCTTTTCAGGAATGAGAGCACCAGTGATAGTGATTGTATAGGTGCATATAACCTATACAGCAAGTTAGAAAAAACGATCATTGAATTGGGTAGGCGCTGGTATAATTCTGGTGTGGCACGAAAAAAATCTCCCAAAGATTTATCTGTTGAAGAACTGCGACGTTTACTGGTCGAGAGGCAACGCGCGACGCGCCAGGAACGGCTGGAGCGATTCCGAAAGACGGGTCGCGTGGTTACGCTGGCTTCAGACCTGGATGCACCTTCGCTGGACCGTTTGCGCACTGGTAGTGTGAGTGATGCTGATGAAGGGGCGCAGCAACCCCGGCGCCGAGTGTTCGACTATTTTTTGCTGTCCATTGAAATTCTGGCAGTGCTGGGCTTAGTGTTTGTATTATTCAACGGATTAGAAGTGATACAAGAATTGAATCAGGAAGTTGCCCGGGCGCTGGAACAGCCGACGCTTACGGCCACACCCTTGATCCGGGCAGTAGTGCTGCCCTCGGGGCATACGCCTCCCATTGATGGTATTGCTCAACCCAATGAGGCTGAAATCCCCGAACATTTGCGCCCTTTGGTGCAATCACTTGCCAATCTCCCCATCCCCACGCCAGGGCCAGAGCAAGCCCGGCGGATTCAAATTCCGGCAATTGGCGTAGATGCTTCCATTGTGCAGGGTGATGGTTGGGAACAACTAAAGAAGGGGGTCGGCCAATATATTGGTTCGGCAGATCCTGGCGACAATGGCAATTTAGTGCTATCCGCGCATAATGATATTTTCGGTGAAATTTTCCGCTATCTTGATCAATTGGAACCTGGCGATGAGATTGTTATCCACACCCAGCAACGCGTATACACTTATGTGATTTACACTACTGAGATCGTGGAACCAACCCAAGTGGAATTCTTGGATGCAACGCCAAAACCGGTGGTTACATTAATCTCTTGTTTTCCTTATTTGATTGACGATCAGCGAATAATTGTGCAGGCTCAACTGCGCAGCGATGGGGGCTAATATGACCATGGAACCATCCAGCGATTCTGTACAGCAATCGTCTCCGCCCTGGGGTGCCAATGTAAAACTGGTAGTGGGATTTACATTGGTGGCCATCGTGGCGGCCTTTTTGATTCGCTTTCAGGCAATTTTGCCGCTGTTGTTGATGACAGTGATAGCAACTTATTTGCTGCATCCGGTTATTTCGCTGCTACAAAAAACAACGCGCTTTTCGTGGCGCTTGTCGGTAAATATTGTTTTTCTGATCCTTATCACTGGGCTAGTGGCAGCCTTTACACTAACAGGCTTTGCATTGGTTCAACAATTGGAAAGCCTGATCGGCGTAATCGAGCGATTTATCAACCAATTGCCTGAAATGGTACTTGCCTGGACAACAACCACTTATAAAATTGGTCCCTTTGAACTCGATATGTCGCAGTACCTTTCATCCATAAATATCGAGTCGCTAACTCAGGGGATCATTTCGACCGTGCGGCCGATGCTTGGGCAGGCGGGCAACGTGCTGACCACAGTAGCTACAGGCACAGTAACGATTGTTGGGCAGGGTTTTTTCATTCTGTTGTTAGCTTACTTCATTTTGGCGGATGCAGGCCGTGTATCCAGCGATCTTTTCGTAATTGATTTGCCGGGTTACGATGACGATATTCACCGCATGGGGCGTGAGTTAAGCCGCATCTGGAATGCCTTCTTGCGCGGACAAGTTATTCTTTTTACCATAACGCTGATTATATACAGTATTCTGTTGCTTGCTCTGGATGTGCGCTATGTATTGGGACTCGCATTACTGGCCGGATTTGCCCGTTTTGTACCCTATGTGGGGCAATGGGTGACATGGATTGTTCTTTTCGTGGTGATCTTTTTTCAGAAGACAAACCACTTCAGCCTGAGTTCCACCCAGTATCTGGTCTTGGTTTTTATCATTGTTATTGTGATAGACCAAATCTTGGATGGAATTATTGCCCCAAAGATACTTGGTGAGAGTTTGGGGGTCCACCCGGCAGCTGTACTGGTCGCTGCGATGATCGCTTTAAATTTGTTGGGATTGCTGGGAGTTGTGCTGGCTGCGCCTGTTTTGGCAACACTTACGCTTGTGGGGGGATATGTGATTCGCAAAATGCTTGACCAGGACGTGTGGCCGGTTGCCGAAGAAGAACAACCATTATCTTCAAAGCTGCCCATCTCGGAGTGGGCAAAAACTTTCCTAAATTGGCTACGTGAGAGATTTCGGAAAATAAAGCTCAGAAAGGGAGAGCTAGAAAAATAGCAAAACCGCTCCGGTGAGTTGAGAAGCGGTTTTGTTATTTTTCTAGACCGTCAGTTGTAGAGTTTCCCCTTTATATCTAGAACCTGGCGTCTTAGCTTATCGTCACGCTCCAATAGATCGGAAATTTTTTCGTGGCCGTACATCACTGTTGTATGGTCTCTTCCGCCCAACGCATCACCAATTTGAGGCAACGATGTATTGGTTTCTTCGCGGATCAAATACATCGCAATTTGGCGTGGCCGCGCTACAGATTGGCTTCTCTCGCGCCCGAGGAGGCGTTCAATAGGAACATTGTAGGCATGCGCCACCGCATCAATGATTTGATCTGGCTGGATGTCTTTTCGCTGCGGAAGTAAATCGGCCAGGGCGGCATCAATCAACTCATGGTCAATTTGCATATTGCGTAAATCAGCGTAGGCCACAACCCGGGTTAGCGCACCCTCTAACTCGCGGATATTCGACTGGAACTTGCGGCCAATAGTCGCAATAATTTCATCAGGAATATTGTAGCCCGCTCGTTCTGCTTTTGAATGCAGAATAGCCATGCGGGTTTCAAAATCAGGTGGTTGAATGTCGGCGGCAAGGCCCCACTCGAAGCGTGAGCGCAAGCGTTCCTCCAATGTGACCATTGCCTTGGGTGGCCGATCAGATGTCATCACAATTTGCTTGTTTTGGCCGTGCAATGTGTTAAATGTATGGAAGAATTCTTCTTGTGTCGATTCTTTCCCGGCGATAAACTGGATGTCGTCAACCAACAAAACATCTATATACCGATATTTTTCACGAAATGCTTGGGTAGTATGTGAACGGATAGCCGCGATCAAGTCATTGGTAAATTCCTCGGAGGACACATATAAAATATTTAGCCCATTTTGCACACACTGATTTCCAATTGCATGAAGCAAGTGTGTTTTGCCCAGCCCAACACCGCCATAAAGGAATAACGGGTTGTACGCTTGCGCCGGTTTCTCGGCTACGGCCAGTGATGCCGCATGGGCCAGGCGATTGCTAGACCCAACCACAAAACTAGAGAAATTGTAGCGCTGGTTGAGCGCCAGATTACGAGATTGTGTA
>JACNJM010000332.1 GCA_014382605.1 Anaerolineae bacterium | reverse complement strand
CACCATGACCCCTACGCCATTAGCTGGCGCCACGCAAATCTCGCCCAAAGATGGCCTGGTGATGGTGTATGCGCCTGCCGGGGAGCTTGAGATGGGCAGCGAAGAAGGCAACAGCGATGAGCGTCCGGTGCATACAGTGTATCTGGATTCGTTTTGGATGGACCAAACCGAAGTGACCTACGGACAGTACCAGGCATTTGTGCAGGCAGAGAGTTATACCGGTGATAAGGGGTGTGGTGATGGCGATGATTACTCGGTAGCCTGTGTAGACTGGCACAGTGCCCAGGCCTATTGTGAATGGGCGGGAAAGCGCCTGCCAACCGAAGCGGAGTGGGAGAAAGCGGCCCGCGGTACCGATGGCCGCACCTATCCCTGGGGTGAAGAGATTACTTGTAATTTGGCGCAATATTCGGGTTGTTCCGGGGATGCTTTGCCGGTAGGTAGCCTGCCTGCCGGGGCCAGCCCGTATGGCGCTTTGGATATGGCGGGAAATCTGCGGGAATGGGTGGCCGACTGGTACGATAGCGACTATTATCAAATTTCTCCACCGGCGAACCCCGAAGGCCCGCAAACTGGGGCTAATCGCGTACTGCGCGGCGGCTCCTGGAACGGTACTGATGGGTACGTCCGCTCGGCGAATCGCGACAGGGGCTCGCCATCCTATACCGTCAATGACTTCGGGTTTCGTTGTGCCCGCTCGCAATGATTCTGCGACCGAAGGGAGTACTGAATCCTGCGACCGCAGGGAGTTCTGGGTTCTGAATCTTGGGGGGGATGCAAGGGGGGGTATCCCCCCTTTGCACTGTTCCCCGAAGGGGTCGAATTTTTTTGAGCAAAAGCCCGTTTTCAGCCAGCGATTTTGCTTGACTGCCGTACAAAACCAGTATATGATGTACGGCAAGGAGCGTTTCCCATGAATGAAACCAAAATGACCGTGCGTGTGCCCCGTCCTTTGCTGGAGAGCGCCAAAGACTATGCCAGCCAGCACAATACCACCCTGACCCGCCTGGTATCCAATTATTTGCGGCATTTAACATTGGAAGATCATTCGCTGGCAGATGCCCCGGCTGTCCGGCGACTGAGTGGAGCGCTCTCTACGGAAGTAGCCAAAGCCGATTATCAGGCCTACCTGGAGGGGAAATATGGCGCAACCAACGCGGATTCTGATTGATCTAAACATCATCCTGGAGGTGTTACAACGGCGCGAGCCGTTCTACGCGGCCTCGGCGCAATTGCTGGCTGCGGCTGAAACAGGGCGGCTGCACGCCAGCATTGCCGCCCATAGCGTAACCACCCTGTTTTACCTGATCGCCAAAGACCAATCTGCTCAACGAGCCAGAGTCATTCTCAGCGATTTGCTGCAATTCCTTCAGGTCGCCAGCGTGACTCCAGCCACCATCGAGCAGGCCCTGGCATTGCCCATGACGGATTTCGAAGACGCCGTTCAACTGGCTGCAGCATTAGAAGCCCGCGCCGATTATCTAATTACTCGCAACATCAAAGATTATCCCGAATATCGGATACCCGTACTCCAACCGGCGGAATTTCTAACCTTATTAGCGTGACTTCACGGCAAAAAGCCTGAGCCTGCCACAGAGATACAGAGAACATAGCGTTATTTTTTGTGGTTTCACTGGTCGTTCTATGGGGAATGAATGTGCTATAATAGCACAAGAATAACAAAATCTTGTGCTATTTGTGAGGTACAGCATGATCGAAGCTATTCAATCGACAGATCTGCGGCGGCGGGTCAAGCAGGTATTAGATCAGGTGCGGACTAAAAAGCAGCCGGTGATTGTCAATACCTATGATACCCCCCAGGCTGTCATCATCCCGTATGAAGACTACCTGGACTATCAGGCATGGCAAACTCGGCAAGCGCAACAATCAGCTTGGTTAGTAGAACTGCAAGCCATCGCGGAAGAAGTCAGCGGGCGCGTTGATCTCTCAGAAGGAGCCCTTGATAACCTTATTGATGAAGCTGTCCAGGCGGCCAACGTTCCCTGATGCGCGTTGTTTTTGATACCAATTTGCTGGTCAGCTATCTGTTGAGCCACCGTCCGCCAATCGCCACCCTGATCGAGGTGCATTTGGCGCAGGAAGATTTTGTGCTGCTCACTGCGCTGCCCTTACTCGTCGAATTGGAGCGGGTTCTTGGCTATCCAAAATTGCAGCGCTATTACACCCAAGACGAAAAACAGCGTTTCCTGGCATTGGTCAGCGCGCTTAGCAAAGTTGTTGATGTGCCCGAAGCCATCCCGGCCATCAGCCGTGATCCAGACGACGATTGGGTGATTGCCTGCGGGGTTGTTGGTAAGGCCAATTTTATCGTCAGCGGTGATAATGATCTGGTAGAATTAGTCAACGTTGGCGAGATGAAAATAGTAACGCCAGCGCAATTTCTAAACATTCTAAATCCGTAGTCTGCGAAGGGGAACATGCCCTACCAACCCAACGACACCCTGCTCAACAAATACCGCATCGAAGCCCTGATCGGGCGCGGCGCGTTTGCCGAAGTGTATCGAGTTACACATTTGACCCTGAATGTCACGCGGGCATTAAAAATATTCAATCGGGCGCACCCTGGTGTTGGCAGCACAGAATTTAGTGAATTTTTGGGACGTTTCCAACTGGAAGCTCAATTAGGTGCCAAGTTGAATACTCAGACACAGCATCCAAACCTGGTTCAGGTCTACGACTTTCAGCAACTGGATGATTTGCTGCTCCTGGAAGTGGAGTACGCTTCAGGGGGAAATTTGGCCGATCGTATGGAACGCGCCAAAACTTCTGAGGAATTAATTCCCATCGATGAAGTGCTCGGGATTGCTACGGATATTGCCAGGGGACTGGCTGCTATTCACGCGCTAGACGTTGTCCACCGCGACTTGAAGCCCAGCAATATTCTATTAGACCGTGATGGCCGGGCAAAAGTCGCCGACCTGGGTTTGGCGCAAATCCCTGGGGGGCCGAGTATGCGCTCGAGATTGAGCGAGCCTCTACCCCATCCGGGCACGCCCGGTTATATGAGTCCTGAACAGCAAAATCTACGCGACTACCTGTCGCCCCGCTCCGATGTATTCGCTCTGGGGTTGATCCTGTTCGAAATGTTCACCGGACGTTTTTATCGCAATGTGCGTCCCGGGACGCGTGTTGGGAAGCTTCGTTCGGATGTGCCGCGCTGGCTCGATGATCTTATTGCCAGATTGCTGGCTCCGGATCCCGATGGACGCCCCTGGGATGGCGCTGAAGTCCTCGGATTGCTTGAAAACAAGGGCCAGAAAACTCAGAGCCAGAATTTTGAGCCAGAAGTAGCCCCGACAGATCAGTCACAAGACCGAAGCGATGAAGATAAAAAGCACGGATTTAGTGTGTCAAAATATATGATTTGGGGTTGTGGGGGGCTGTTGCTGGCGATTTTAGGAATAATTGTATTTGTTTGGTTATTGGGTGGATTTCCAGGAGGCGGAAAAGCAACACCAACCCCGTTTGCTGCGAGTAATGCCCCTTCTGTTGGTGATGAAAATTCTTCACCTGCAGCCAATACTTCAACTATTCCGCCGATGATCTCAGCGCCAACCCAAGCGCAACCGACAAAAACGACTACCCCAATTCCCACAAAAACTGCCACAGGAGTGCCTTCAAGTACACCTTTGTCAGAGTTTGACGCCGGGGATACCCGCATATCGACGAAAGACGGTATGACGATGGTTTACGTACCAGAAGGTCAATTCTTGATGGGCAATAATACCGGTGATGCCAATGAAGCGCCCATTCATCAGGTGTTTCTGGATGCCTACTGGATAGATCGTACTGAAGTCACCAATGCCATGTACGCGCAATGTGTACACGATGGATTCTGCAACCTGCCCGCGACGACGAGTTCCTATTCCCGTGATAGTTATTATGGAAATCCAACCTATGCGGATTATCCGGTGATGCACGTTTCATGGGGGGATGCCTATGCTTACTGCTCTTGGGCCGAGCGACGACTGCCCACTGAAGCCGAATGGGAAAAAGCGGCCCGCGGCGATGATGGTCGTGTTTATCCGTGGGGGAATTCATCGCCAGGCCCAAATTTATTAAACTGGAATGGCAATATCGGTGATACAACCGAGGTGGGCAGCTACCCCGCCGGGGCTAGTCCGTATGGGGTGCTGGATATGGCCGGAAATTTGTGGGAGTGGGTCGCAGATTGGTATAGCGATACTTATTATGCCCGTTCGCCAGCCTCGAATCCACCCGGGCCAACATCCGGAACTGCGCGTATATTGCGCGGCGGATCGTGTTTGGGTAAAGATTACTTCGCTCGC
Organism: Anaerolineae bacterium; assembly: GCA_014382605.1. GTDB lineage: Bacteria > Chloroflexota > Anaerolineae > Anaerolineales > UBA11858 > NIOZ-UU35. The sequence continues at coordinate 1,902 of JACNJM010000332.1, read as the reverse complement.
ACAACCAATCGATGGTTTGATACATTTGAAGCGGGTAACAAATTTGGCTTCCGTTGCGCTATGGATGCAAGGCCCTGATGATATAATTTTGATATCACAATAGCACCACTGAAATTTCCTTTAAAAGGGGAACATGCCCTACCAACCCGGTGACACCCTGCTCAACAAATACCGCATCGAAGCCCTGATCGGGCGCGGCGCCTTCGGTGAAGTCTATCGCGTCAAGAATTTGAAGTTAAATGTCATCCGGGCGATCAAAATTTTGCGCCGGGATGCGCCAGGTTTAGGCAGCCAGGGCTTTGATGAGTATGTATATCGCTTTCAATTGGAAGCACAGTTAGGCGCTAAACTTAACCAGGATAATGCGCAACCGCGTTTACTTCAGGTGCATAGTTTCGATCCGGATGGCGATTTGATGATCCTGGAAATGGATTATGCATCAGGGGGTTCACTGAAAGAACGCATGGAAGCGGCTAAAGCGGAAAATCAACCGTTTTCGATAGCGGATGTCCTTCAAATAGCCCTTGGCGCTTCACAAGGGTTGGCCGTACTGCATTCTTCAAATGACAAAATCGTTCATCGCGATATTCACCCCGGCAACATACTATTTGACAGCCAGGGAGGCGTTAAAATCGCCGACCTGGGTTGCGCCCAAACAATCCATCCAATGTCTGGGCGGGATATACTAGGCTCACAATCCCCTGCGCATCCAGGGCACCCTGATTACCGCAGCCCGGAACACGAAAATAGAGACCGCAGTCTTACCTCAGCTGCGGATATTTATATGCTTGGCGCGGTCATATTTGAAATCCTGACTGGTCAGCAATATAACAGCCTCCGCCCCGGCACGCGGGCAATTACGTTGCGCACAGATACCCCCGCCTGGCTGGATGATTTGCTGGCGAGTATGTTGTCAAAAGACCCCGAAGCGCGCCCCTGGGATGGAAAAGAAACAGCGGCATTGCTGCAAGCAGGAATTCAGCGTGAAGAAATAAAACGTAAAGCGGAAGAAGTCCGCCTGGCTGCCGAAGAAAAGGCCCGCCGTGAAACCGCAGCCGCCGCCCAACGTCAGGCCGAAGAGCAGGCGCGCCTGGAAGCCGAAAGACGCCAGGCTGAAAAACGGCTTTTAGGGCAAGAATCCCAGACCGAAGTTGCTGAAGAGAGTAAGCACAAAAAAACTGACCTTCTGCCGCATACCTGGGTAGTAGTTGCAGCAATGATGATTTTAACGATAGTAGGGATTGTGGCCTTTCAAGCAATCAAATTCCTTTCACCCGCTCCTGCAATTATGCTGCCAACTGCAACAACTTCGCTTACACCTTTAATCGCGTGGCCAACAGATACCGTGACCATCACGCTTATTGAAAACCCCTGGCCTGCTTCAGAACTGAACGCGACTGTCGCCAAGATCATCATCGAGAAGGAACTTGGCAATCCGGTCGAGGTCATTGCGATGGATGAGATCACCCAGTGGGATGCGCTCTCTACCGGTGATGCCGATGCCAACCTGGAAGTTTGGCCTTCGGGTCATAGCGAGCGCATCGCTGAGTATATTGACAACCTTGGCACCGTAGAGAATGGCGGCCTGCTTGGCCCGGTTGGCGAGATTGGCTGGTTCGTGCCCACCTACGTAATCGAAGCGAATCCGGCTTTGGCGACATGGGAAGGCTACAAGGACGCGGCTGCCGACTTTGCCTCGGCTGAAACCGGCGATTTGGGGCGCTTCCTGGGCGCGGGCCCGAACTGGGTGCAGTACGATGAGCAGATCATTGCCAACCTGGGTTTACCCTTCCAGGTTGTATGGACAGGCTCTGAAGATGCCCTATTGGCCGAAGTTTCTTCTGCATATAGCCGCCAAGAGCCAGTGCTGTTCTACTTTTACTCGCCGCACGCTATCTTCCA
>JACNJM010000124.1:2854-6295 GCA_014382605.1 Anaerolineae bacterium | reverse complement strand
CCTCTCTAGATTCCGAGACGATGTGTATATTTAACCGCAGAGAACGCAAGGAGCGCAGCGTTTTTTTAACATTTTGCATTTCTTTGCGCACGCTGCGGTTCAGAGAGATGCAAATGGTTGTTACTCTTCCAACATAATTACACTCACGCCAGCGCCGTATTGGCTGGCGGTGATGGTTTCCCCGTTTTGAGTGAGCGTTCCTTTGTAGGGTTCCCCCGCGGAGTGAGCCGCCCAGCCGCTGAGTGTGAAGGGAATCGGGCCGTCGGCGGCGATCCACTCGCCGTTATACTTGCGCGCAATGTGCACATGTGTACCGGTGGCGTGTCCCCCCTCACAAGAGGGATGCCCGAGTAAATCACCGGCTTTGACGACGCGGTTTGATCCAGTACGCCCCTCGGTGGCGATGTGCAAGTAAATCATCACCCAGCCGGTTTGTTCGAAGCCGTCGCCATCCAGATCGAGTACTACGATGCCGCGCTCTGCGCGGGTGACAATCCCATCACCCACCGCCGTGACCCAGGCATCCGAGCGGACGCAGCCGCTTACCGAGGTGGCCGGGGCGAAGTCAATTGCGGCCCACGAGCCATCTTTTTCCCAGGCGCCATGCGGGCCGCCGGTGTAGCTCCAGGTGCGCTCAGGGATGAAGGGCAGTTCTAATTCGGGCTGCTCAATATCGGGCGGGAAGAGCGGCTCAACTACCTGGGCGCGCATCCACGGGCTGCCGAACATTTGCTCGTAAATCGCGGGCAGGCCGGTTTTTGTATCCAGCGCAGCCAGCCAGGTCTGGCTGTCGTAAATCTGGGCGAAGTAATATTGCAAAGCGGCGGTTCCAGCGTTGAGATCGGGAGCCAGGTGCGCGGTTATGCCATCCGTGAAAGTGATCTCGCTCAGGCGGCCCTCGCGCCAACCATAATAGCCAATGGAGAGTTGGTTAACGGCCCATTTGAGTTGATCGGCCAGACCGCGATCATTATAGATGATATGTCCCAAGGGGTATTCTTCTTCAGTCAGGGTTGCCGGTTGACCGAAGACCCACCCGCTTTGAAATTCGAGCAGCGCCAGCAGCAAGCGCGGGTTGATGGAGTTATCGAGAGCCGTTTTGTATACAATTTCCGCCCCACTGACTTCACCGTTGCTGCCAAAATAATCGTGCGCGTTCTGCAAATACCCCCCGGCATCATTCACATATTGGATGGCATTAAAATCAATCGCCGAGAGAGTGTATACAATTTCGCTGTCTGGGAGCAAGTGCGCCGATGAGGTGGTATTGGTGAAACGCTGCGGGATGATGAGCAGTTGATTGGGGTTGATAAAACCCCGGGCGGGCAGTGTGGTGGTCGATTCAATTTCGTCCGGGCGCACACCAAAGCGCACGGACAGCGCGGCGAGGGTGTCTCCGGCCTGGGTGTAATATAGCAGCGGGCCATCGGGCTTTGCGGGGATCGGCGTTTCGGTGGGGATGGGAGTCGCCATCGCCGCAGCTTCTGGGGTTGGGCTGCCGGGTTCAATCGCCGCGGAGGCTTCGCTCTCAGAGGGCGTTTCGCTTGGGATGGGTGTATTCTCTGCAGTTGGGGTGGCGGCGAGCTCATATTCAGAGGGGGCAACAAAAGCGGGGGATTTCTGCGCGGGGAAATTGCAGCCGGTTAACAATGGCAGCAATATCAAAACGAAAGAAACTTTGAACTGGATACTTTTGAGCAGGTTCATGTTAGGAGTATCGACCTCCGGGATTTAAAAAATCTTGGAGGTCTGGCATTTACCGCCGGATGAGATTTTCGGGTATGAAACCGTTTTCGGCCACAATGCTTTGGTTGCCCTTGACCAGCAGGCCGTTGTAACTATCGCCTGCACCCTGGCTGATCCACCCATCGATATTGAAGGAAATATTCTGATCGGCTGGAATCCACTCGCCATTATACCGCCGGGCAATGTGAACATGTGTTCCGGTGGAAATCCCCCCTTCGCACGATGGATGCCCAACGCGTTCCCCGGTTTGCAGGGTTGTGCCTACTGCCACACGGTCGCGTGTCTCTATGTGCATATACAAAATTGTCCAGCCAGTTTGCTCGGCTCCGTCACCGTCCAGGTCTTGCACGACAGCCCCGTTCTCAGCGCGCACGATCATGCCGCTGCTCATGGCTGTAACCCAGGCATCGCTGGTGGTGCAGCCGAGCGCTTCGCCGTAGGGAGCAAAATCAAGCGCGGCCCATGCAGAACCATCCCCCCAGCCGCCGTGCGGTCCGCCGGTGAAGGCCCAGTCCACCCCGGTTTCAAAGGGCCAGGCCAGGGATGGCTGGACCAACCCGGGGGTCAGCAGCGGTTCTATCGCATAATCAAAGGGATAGCCAAATAGATTCTGGAAAGTCTTGAAGATGCCATCCGAGTGTACATTGCGTTCCCAGATTTCCTGCGCGTAAAGTTTCGAGAAAAAATATTGCACCGCGGCGGTTCCGGCGTTGATGGTTGGGTCCACAGGAATAACTGCGCCGTCAGGCAGCGACCAGCTTGCAATGGCGTTGGCCCGCCACAGGTAATAGCCGCGGTTGAGTTCATTGGCGGCCCAGGCCAGTTGCTTATATAGCCCTTGCCGATTGGTGTCTTCCCAGCCCAGTGGGTATGTTAACGTATAGGTCTGCGGATTCGGATTCGTCACCCAGTTGCTCTGATATTCGAGTACGGCCAGCAAAATGCGCGGGTTGACGGAATAATCTTGCGAAATGCGCTGCACGATCTGGAAGCCGTTCAGCATCACGCCATCAACTTCTTCTTCGTGGCGCACCAGATAGCCGTTTTTTTGGTAGACAAAATCGGGTACATCAAAATAGGCCGACATTGGCCCGGCAACAAGTTCTGAATCGGGAATGATCTTGAAAGCGGGGCCAGTGGCGATGGTTTCGGGCGCGGGGATAACAAGCGCCTGCCCAACTTCGAGTACGTTGATATCGGCGATATTGTTAGCCTCGGCGATGGCAGGGATGCCTACCCCGAATTGGTCGGAGATTTGACCCAGTGTATCGCCGGGTTGCACAGCATATTGATCGGCATCAGAACGCAGCCCGGGGACGGGATGGGGGGCATCGGGCGTGGGAGTCAGCACGGCAGAACCGGGTGGGCGCGCCGTGGTGAGGGGGCTGCCGACCTCAACCGCGGCGGTTTCCTGTTTGCTCGATCCGGGGGCTACCACCCATGGGGATGCGTCGTCAGCCTCCCAGGTGCGCGTGCAAGCACTGGCGAAAAGGAAAAATGACAGGATGATGAGTGTGAATTGAAGTTGTTTTCGCATTTGTATGGCTGGCAAGTTTCTTTATTTAGACATCCGAGAATATTCGACATAGATGTTGATACGGGTTGTTATTTGCGGAAATCTCGAAGGTCTCTTGTCAACTGCACGCATTCTACCCCGAAGATGGAACGAAGGGCAAGTTTCTTTGTTGCCAGATT
>JACNJM010000124.1:0-2624 GCA_014382605.1 Anaerolineae bacterium | reverse complement strand
GATGAGAGGGGAAGGGTCTTTACCCCCTCAACTGCGCTCCAAGCTCGCGCTCCAGGCGTTTGACAATTTTGTTGCGCAACTTGGCCGCATCTTTGTCGGTGAGGGTTCGCTCGGGGTTCTGATACGTCAGGCTGTAGGCCAGCGATTTTTTGCCCGCGCCAATTTGCTCGCCGCGGTAGATGTCGAACAGGCGCACGTCAGTGAGTGTTTCGCCGCCGGTCTGCCGGATGAGCGCTTCGATTTGGGCCGCGGGCAGGGCATCATCCACGATCAGGGCGATGTCTTCGAGCATGGGCGGCTGCTGCGGGATGGAAATCACTTTGAATAGTATAGGAACCGCTGCGGAGAGGGCGGCCATATTAAACTCGGCAGCCAGCAGCGGAGTTTCGAGCAGGTCGTAGTTGCCCTGCACCAGCGGATGCAACTCGCCCATCACGCCGATACGTTGTTCGCCAGCAAAAACATCGGCACATTTACCGGGGTGAAAGCTGGGATGCGTGCCAATTTCGTAGCGCAAATTTTCAATGTGCAGGCCGTGCAGGGCGTGTTCGATGACGCCTTTCAGGTCGAAGAAATTCATCGGGGTGGAATCGGCGGCGTTCCAGTCGGGCAGGGCGCGCGGGCCGCTGAGGGCCAGCGCCAGTTTGCGCGCCTCGTCGGGCAGGTCTTGCCCTTCTTTGGGCAGGAAAACCGGATTAATCTCGAAAATTGCCAGCCGCGGGCGGATGCGGGCGTTGCGCTCGGCAATCTCCAACACCGAGGCCAGCAGGCTGTGGCGCAGCGCCGAGCGTTCGGGCGAGATGGGGTTACTGAGTTTGAAATAGGCGCGTTCATCAGCGGGCGCGTCGTCGGGCAGGGTGCGCTGCTCACGCTCAGGGGATGTCAGCCGGTGGGTGATGACCTCTTGCAGGCCAAGACTTACCAACATATCCCGCAACCCCTCTTCAATTTCAAGTGTGCGGTTTCCTCTTTGGGGGGGCAAATCGTCAGACATGCGCGTCTCTGGAATGCGGTCATACCCGTACACGCGCGCGATTTCTTCCATTAAATCAGCCTTGCCAATCACGCCGGTGGAAATATCAAGGCGATGAGGAGGGGCGGTAACTTGAATGACGGAGGACGGAGGGCGGGGGACGGATTGACACTCAAATTCGAGCGATTCAAGAATGCTTACAATTTCATCCACACTCAACTCGATGCCCAGCCAGCGGCGCACGTCGGCGGCCTGGATTTCGACAACCGGATCAGCAGGAGGCAGGGTATAGTTATCTACGAGACCTTCGGCGATAGAGCCGCCGCCCCAGGCGTGCATGAGATCGAGGCCGCGTAAGACGCCCAGCGGGGCCAGCTCGGGGTGGACTCCGCGCGAGAAACGGTAAGCTGCCTCCGAGGGCAGGTTCTGCTTCATAACGGTGCGGCGGGTATTGATGATATTCCAGGCCGCACCTTCGAGCAGGACGGTGGTGGTGGCATCGGTGACTTCGGATTCGAGGCCGCCCATCACGCCAGCCAGGGCCAGCGGGCCGCTCTGATCGCAGACGAGCACGGTGAAATCATCAAGTTTGCGTTCCACATCATCGAGCGTGACCAGCTTTTCACCGGCTTCCGCAGCGCGGGTGATGATGGTGGGCGTTGCGGCTCCCGCGGCTTTGGCGCGTTTTACGAGCACATCATAGTCGAAAGCGTGCAACGGTTCACCGACTTCGAGCATGGCATAGTTGGTGGCATCGACAATATTGCTGATGGCGCGTATGCCACACAGACGCAGGCGTAATTGCGCTTTGTAGGGACTGGGTTTGATCTCGATATTTTCGATCAGTCCGAGGGTGAAGCGCGGGTTGAGGGCGGGTCGGGTGATCTCGATGCGGGCGAAGGCGGGCACATCACTGACCGCTGACCGCTGACCGCTAACGGCTGTTTTCAACGCCTTGCCCGTAATCGCCGCAACTTCACGCGCCACGCCGATGATATTGGCATCACGCGCCATATTGGGGGTGATGGCGATGTCGAAAACGATGTCGCCGAGGTAGTCGACCAGCGGCACGCCGACGGGGGCATCCGCATCCAGCAGGATGATGCCTTCATGTTCTTCGGAGATGCCTAACTCGCGCTCCGAGCAGGCCATCGAGTACGATTCGACGCCGCGGATTTTCTTGCGTTTCAGCACCGTTGGGTTATTGCCGGGTTCGTAGGCGTTGATAATGGTCGCTCCCTCGCGGGCGTAGGCCACTTTGATGGGTGTTTCGAGTGTACCTCTGCCTTTGTAGTCGTACAAATTGGGCGCGCCAGTCAGCACGGTATGGATTTGTTCGCCATCATCGAGCTGGCACAGCACCAGCCGGTCGGCATCGGGGTGGGGCTTCACTTCAAGGATGGCACCGACGACGATTTTGTCAGGCTCCCAGGCAAACCCTGAGATTTTGGCTTGCCGGGGCTGGTCATCTTCGGGCAGGGAGTAGCCCACATAGCGAATTTCTTCCACTTCCAATCCGGCCAGAGTCATGCGTTGGGCCAGGTCTTCAACAGGAAGGTCAATATCTACATATTCTTTAAGCCAGGACAGGGGTGTTTTCATAATTTCATCCGGTAGTTTGGTAGTCTGGTAGTCAAGCAATTGAAAAAAA
>JACNJM010000157.1 GCA_014382605.1 Anaerolineae bacterium | reverse complement strand
AAGTCTTTTTCAAAGTTCTTTCCAAAATCTACTTAATCACGCGCGTGGGCCGTGATGATGAGATGTGTGGACTCGTCGGGGTTAAATTCTTCGCCGTCGTAATCGCCGTGGGTGGCAATGATTTCCAGCCCCGCTTTCTTAAAGGCGACGTAGACGTTTTCAATTTTCTGGTGCAGATGGTATGCAGTGAGGCTTTGGCGCTTGATACGCCCATCGGGAAAAATATGATCGTAGTGCCACTGGAAGGCCACGCCATGTTTACGGTGCTGCCACTCACTGCTGACTTCAACGGGATTCTCGGTGAGGGGGTGTGAGAAAATCAGTTCCACTTCCGGGTCGCCGGTTTGGGGAAGTTCGGCTAGAAATAGTGGGTTGGGCATACTGACAACGAAACATGCGCCGGGCTGACTGTGCAGACGCACGCGGTTGAGAACCGCCTGACGGTCGGCGACGGCCAATGTGCTAAAGGTGTTGCAGGGCATCAGAATCAGGGCAAAACGGCTGGTGAGACAAAAATGGCGAAAATCGCCGCGGATGAGGTTGATTTGTGCGGTATGTGCTTCAGACAGGTTAGCGCGCAGAAAGGCCAACATCTGAGCATCTTTATCCACACCGACCAAACGCGCTCCGGTCTGTGCCAGTGGAATTAGCACGCGCCCGGTGCCGCAGCCCAGTTCGAGAATAGGGCCGGGGAATTTTTCGGCCTGCGCCAGCCAAAAGGGGATGTCTTCGGCTTCGATGGTGTGGTGTGTGTGGTAGAGCAGGGGCAGATCGGTCATTATTTCTTCTCGCGTTGCCGGAACCAGTGTTCCACAGCCTGATGGTGAGCATCGGAGGCCCATAGCGATGGGAAGAGGCTTTGTTCGTAAGATGCAGCCGCGGCGGGTGGCAGAGTCTGCCCGGCGCGCAGGAGTCGTTTGATGGCCTGTGCTGCCTCCGGGGGGCGCGCTGCTATCTGGCGCGCCAACTCCAGGGCGGAATCCAATGCCTGTTGCTCAGGAACAACTCGATTACAAAGGCCGAGCATCAGCAGTTCATCAGCGGGGAGAATCCGCCCGGTGAGGAGAATTTCCATCGCACGGCTGTAACCCACCAAATGCAGGAGACGCTGTCCCCCGCCCCAGCCTGGGATCAGGCCGAGGGAGATTTGCACAAATCCGAGGTTGGCGCGCTCATCCATGATGCGCAGATCACAAGCCAGGGCTATTTCGGCCCCGCCGCCGCGGGCTGGCCCGTTGATGGCCGCGATCACCGGACTGGGCAGGGCTTCAAGGCGGTTGAGGGCGCGGGTCATCGTCTGTGATAAACGCTTGCCATCGGCTTCGCTGACGGTATTGTGCAGGGCTTTCAAATCTCCCCCGGCAATGAAAGTGGAACCGCCACCGACGATGATGAGCGCCCGCAAGTCGGGTTGGGTGTGAGCAGCTTCAACGGCTTCGGCAAATGCAGCCATGCTTTCCCAGTCGAGGGCGTTGCGCCTTGCCGGACGTGAAACTTCCAGCAAAAATATATTTTCGGCGATGGTTTTCAAGGTGACGGGCATACAAACTCCTTGACGATTGCGGCTGGCAGGCATTATACTCGCGTTCCTCGGGGTGTGGCGCAGTTGGTAGCGCGCTGCGTTTGGGACGCAGAGGTCCGCGGTTCGAGTCCGCGCACCCCGACAAACACGAAAAAAGGAGTTGGCTGAAAGCCAACTCCTTTTTTGTTGCGAGAAAATGCAGGGTTATTGCCCCAACCGCTCTTTCATCGCAGCCGCCAGTGGGGGGAGAATTTCAAAGAGGTCACCCACCACGCCAAAACGGGCCAGCTTGAAGATAGGCGCATCGGCGTCTTTGTTGATGGCAACAATGACCTTGCTGGTGCGCATTCCGGCCAGATGCTGGATAGCACCGGAGATGCCGCAAGCTACGTAGAGATCGGGGGCGACAACTTTGCCGGTTTGCCCAACCTGATTGACGTAGGGGATATACCCGGCATCTACTGCGGCGCGGCTGGCGCCCACGGCAGCGCCTAGCGCATCGGCCAGATCGCCAACCAGAGCAAAGCCCTGCTGTGCTTTCCAGATTTCTTGCCCGGCTTCGTCGAGATCGTCTGGGGGATTTAAGTTCGGATTATTGGATACGCCGCGCCCGCCAGAGACGATCACAGCCGCATCGGTCAGGCTGACGCCGCCTGAGACGGTAGCGTAATCGACAATTTTGACGTTGATCTCGTCCTCGGAGAGAGCGGCAGGGACCCCGGTGGGGGTTCCGGTGCGAGATGCATCAGCTTCGGGTTTGGCAAACGCCCGGCCGCGCAATGTGACCATCTGCGGTTTGGCGCTGCATTGTACTTTTGCGAGCAGCTTCCCGGCGTAAACCGGGCGGGTGGCAATGACCGCGCCGTCTACGACTTCGAGTGCGGTAACATCCACCAGTACGCCGGTGTTCAGATCGACTGCGGACATACCCGCCACTTCGCGGCCGCGGCTGGTTGTCGGGAAGAGGATCACTTCGGGGGCAGAATCAGCCGCCAGCTGCGTCAGCGTGGCGGTGTAGGCTTCGGCGCGGTAATCGCCCAGGGTGGCATCATCTGCAACGAGAACTTCATCCGCTCCATACTGAAAAGCCTGCTCCGCAATCGCACCCACATTTTCACCGAAAACAATGGCTGTCACGCCGCCGCCCAATGACTCGGCCAACGCCAGCCCCGCGCCGATGGCTTCCCACGACGAAGGCAGCGCTTCGCCTTTGAACTGGTCAATATACGCCCAAATTTTGTTGGTCATTAGAGCACCTTCTCTGCCATGATCTTGTCGGCTAATGTTGCGGCGATTTCTGCCGGGCTGCCGCCGGTGATGAGTTCGGTAGCAATTTCACGCTGCTGCGGCGCCATGACTTCAGGCCAGGCCACCACCGGAGCGGGGGCCTCGATACCTAATTCGCCCAATGCCCATACGGGGATGGTGGCCCGGGCGGCTTTGCGGATGCCCATAAAGGAGGGGTAGCGCGGCTCGCCATAATCTTTGATCACGCTGACTACGGCGGGTAGCCTGCTTTTCACAACTTGGCGGCCTTCTTCGATGGCGCGTTCCACTTTGATGCCGTCGGCGCTGAGTTCGTCAATTGCCGAGACGAGGGTGAGTGTAGGCCAACCCAGCACGCGCGCCACCTGTGCGGGGAGCGTGCCGGTATCGCTGTCGATGGCCTGTTTGCCGAAGAAAACCAGCCCGACATCATCCACTTTGGCAATGGCCGCGGCCAAGACGCGCGCCGCGGCCACATTGTCGGAGCCAGCCAGCGCAGGGTCTGAGATCAGCACGGCTTCGTTACAGCCCATCGCCAGAGAATGTTTGAGGGCTTCGGTTTCGTCTGCTTTGCCCATACTGATGACGGTGACGTTGCCGCCGAGATCGCCTGCTTTTTGCAGGGCGGCTTCAACGGCATATTCATCCCAGGGGTTGATCACCAGCGGCGCTTCGCCCCATGAGATATTCCCCCCCTCCACCGTGAGTTGAGCGGCGGAATCGGGCACTTGTTTGACACATACAACGATATTCAAGGTAGCCTCCTGTGGTAGAGTGCCAGGTGTTGGGTGTCAAGTATCAAGTTGCTTTTCCAATCATCAAATGCTTGACACCCAATCACCTAAACACTTTCTTCGTATGCTGGCATTTCCATGCGCAGCGCTTTGTCTTTGCGCTCGCCCAGGGCATAGCTGGCCTGGATGAGTTGTTGAATTTCGTTACTGCCTTCGTAGATCACCGCCCCGCGCGCGTTGCGCAGGTAGCGCTCTACGTTGTACTCGTCGCTGAAACCATACGCGCCATGAATCTGGATGGCTTCGTTGGCGGCCTCAAAGGATTTTTCGGTAGCAAACCACTTGGCCGCCGAAGTTTCTTTGGTATTGCGCACGCCCTGATTTTTGAGCCAGCCCGCTTTGAGATAGAGCAGTTGAGCGGCTTCGTAGTTCAGCGTCATGTGCGCAATTTTAGATTGAATCAGTTGGTGCTGACCGATGGGGCGGCCAAAGGCTTTGCGCTCGTTGGCGTAGTCGGTGCTGGCTTCCAGCGCGGCGCGGATCAAACCTGTCGCGCCCGCGGCCACGGTGTAACGCCCGTTGTCGAAGGCCGACATGGTGACTTTGAAACCCTCGCCTTCTTCGCCGATGCGGTTTGCCGCAGGAACGCGCGCATCCTGGAAGTTAATCCAGCCCGTGGAGCCAGCGCGCACGCCCAATTTGCCGTGGATGTCGCCGCGCGTCACCCCGGGGGTGGTCAAATCGACAATGAAGGCTGTCAACCCGCCGGAGGGTTTGGCGGCATTTTTTTGGGTGCGAACCGTCACCAAAGCAAAATCGGCCTTGCTCGCCAACGAAATCCACATTTTCTCGCCGTTGAGAATATAGTCATCGCCGTCGCGCTTGGCAGTGGCCTGAATATTGCTAAAGTCTGAACCCGCGCCGGGTTCGGTGAAGGCTCCTGCGCCAACTTTCTCGCCGCGCGCCAGCGGTACCAGGAATTTCTGCTTCTGTTCTTCGGTTCCCCACTGCCAGATCGTCATGCTGCACAGGCCGGTATGCACCGACATGACCACGCGCAAGGTGGTGTCTACGGCTTCGAGTTCTTCGCAGGCCAACCCCAGCGAGATATAATCCATGCCCTGCCCGCCGTATTTTTCGGGGATGCAAATGCCCAAAATGCCCAACTCGCCCATGCGCGGCAAGATAAAAGGGGCCATTTCTTGTTTGCGGTCGTACTCCTGGATAATGGGTGCAACTTCTTTTTGGGAAAAATCGCGCACCATTTTTTGCGCCATGCGATGTTCTTCGGTAAGACCAAAGTTCATGTAATCTGTTCTCCTGTACAAATAAGAATAGTCTGATGCTATTATAATACAGGCCACCGATGACAATGCACCGCACTCTGGCGCATAAATGTCAGGAATTTAAAGCCACAGAGCGCGCAGAGAACACCGAGTTTTGGATTTGTTTATCCGTATTTTCGGTGTACTCTGTGGCTCAACCACAATATGAAAAATTCTTTCTCGGATGGTTTGCTTCCCAAGATTTTTGGCATTCTGATGATTCTCACATTATCAGGGATTGCCCTGCGCCCGCACAAGATCACGCGGGGGTTTGAGCTGGCGCGTGTGGCCCAAAGCGATAACTCTCCCGATGCGGCGCAGCGCTTTGCCGCGCTCGCCGAACAGATGCCCTACCGCGCCGATCTCTGGCAGCAGGCCGGATTTGTGGCATTGGCGCAACACGATTATCTCGCCGCCATCGAATATTTTTCTCAGGCCAAATCACTCGCTCCTGCTGGAATGCTTGCCCTGGGTGATGCGCACCAACAAAACGGCGACCTTGAAGCCGCAATTTCCATTTGGGAACAATTCAACAATCAATTCGGTTCATCCGAAGAAAGCCTTACCCGCCTCGCCAGTACTTATCTCCTTCACGATAATTATGACGCCGCCATCGCCGCGTTAAAAGAGCTTTCAACCTTCAATCTGCAACCTTCCACCCTCTACCAGCTTGGCATGTTGCTGGCCGCGCACAACCCTGCTGCCGCGCCGCCTTATCTGCATCAGGCCGCGGAGTTCGATTCTGAAATCGAAACATCGGCGCGGGCGTTGGCATTCACGATTCAGCGCGCTTTGCAGCGGGATGAATCGGCTTACACGCTGCTCGTTGCCGGGCAAGAACTCGCCCATCAAAACCATTGGGAGTTAGCCTACCACGCCTTTGCGCGTGCCACAGAATTACGCCCCGATTATGCCGAAGCCTGGGCTTATCTTGGGGAAGCTGCGCAGCAACTTGAGGCAGAATCTCCCTCGGGGTTGGCTGCGTTGGAAAAAGCACTGGCGCTAGATGCGCGATCTTTCGCTGCAAACACCTTCATGGCGTTGTATTGGCAGCGTCAGGGTGATTCGGAAACGTCACAGGCTTATATCCAAACCGCGGCGGCTCTCGATCCACAAAATATTCCCATTCAAATTTATCTGGCAGAGTTGTTGGCGCAGGCGGGAGATCTGGCGACTGCCCATACGTTTTATCAGCAGATTATCGCCGATAACCCCGACAAACCGCTCCCCTATCAGGCGCTGACCGAGTTTTGCATCCGCTACAACTTTAAGCTAAACGAAATTGGTCTTCCGGCGGCGCGCCAGGCTGTGCTGTTGGCTCCCCGCGCTGCCGCCGCGCTGGATGTGATGGGGCAAATCTTACTGCGGTTGGGCGACCAACTCAACGCCGAGCGCTTCTTCCTGCGTGCCCTGCACGCCGACGCCGATTATGCCCCCGTACACTTGCATTTGGGCTGGCTGTATATTTTGCAGGATGAAAGTGTGCTGGCACGCGGCCATCTCAAAGCCGCGATTGAGCTGGCTCCGAACACCCAGGCCGCTGACCACGCCCAACGCTTATTGGGAGATTATCTGGGAGGCCCGTGAGTACCCGGTCTTAAATATGCTAAAATTGGGCGAATTTATTCTCAATGGACAAAGAAGAGGAGATCGGCCCCCATGAATAAAAAATATGCACTTTTTAGTGCCATTCTTGCGCTAATTCTGGCATCTATAGCCTGTAGTCTTGCTGGTGGCACTGCGCAAAGTTTGCCCGAGGGCGTGCTTTTCCAAGATGATTTTTCCGATGCGTCCAGTGGCTGGGATCAAGTTAATACTGGCGATGGCATTACCGACTACGAGAACGGCATATATCGCATCTGGGTCAATTCAACGGAAACCGATATTTGGGCCAACCCCGGGCTAGATTTCACCAATGCAGTGGTTGAAGTTGATGCAACCAAAATTGGCGGCCCGGACGATAATGATTTTGGCGTGATTTGTCGTTATCAGGATATTGAAAACTTTTATTTCTTTATTATCAGCAGTGATGGCTTCTATGCGATTGGTAAAGTTATGAATGGTGAATATACCTTGCTCGGCATGGAGCAAATGCTCCCTGATGATGCCATCAAACTGGGCAACACTACCAATCACATCAAAGCCGATTGTGTAGGCTCGCATTTGGTTTTGCACGCCAACGGCAGCAAACTCGCCGATGTTGAAGATACTGCCTTTGTTTCAGGTGATGTTGGCCTGATCGCTGGCACCTTTGACGAGGTTGGCGTTGATATTCATTTTGATAATTTTGTGGTCAAACAACCCTGACGGTTACAAGTAAAAAGTTGAAGGTTGAATGTTCAACTTTCAGCCTTCAACCTTTTACATTCAACTTCTACCCCGCTATGAAAATTTATCTCAATACCATCGGCTGCCGCCTCAACCAGAGCGAAATTGAAACCTATGCCCGGCAGTTCCGTGCTGCCGGGCATACGCTGGTTTCCGATCCCGCCGAAGCCGATCTCACCGTAGTCAACACCTGCACGGTGACCACCGCCGCGGCGGCAGATTCGCGCAAAATGATCCGTGCCGCGGCGCGTGCCGGAAGCGGGGAGGTCATCGCGACGGGCTGCTGGGCGACGATGGAACCAATGGCCGCGGCGGGACTTCCGGGGGTTAGCTCGGTGGTGCTCAACGACGAAAAAGATGAGCTTGTCTCGAAGTTGCTGCAAATTCAGCCCGAGGCGTTTGATATGGACCCCGTCGCGCGCGAACCCATCCCCGGGGCGCGCTTGCGCACACGCGCTTTTATCAAAGTGCAAGATGGCTGTGACAACCACTGCACATTCTGCATCACCACGGTCGCACGCGGTAAGGGGCGCAGCCGCGCCAAAGAAGAAATATTGGCTGATATTCAGGCAGCGATTGCGGGTGGCGCTCAGGAAGTCGTACTCACGGGTGTGCATCTCGGTTCGTGGGGACAAGATTTCGCAGAACGCGCGCACCTGCGCGATCTGGTTACGTATCTTCTCGAAAATAGTGATGCCCCGCGCATACGCCTCTCTTCGCTGGAACCCTGGGATTTAGATGCCGATTTCTTTTCGTTGTGGCAAAACCAACGGCTGGCGCGCCATTTGCATCTGCCGCTGCAATCGGGCAGCGCGGCGACTCTGCGGCGCATGGCCCGCAAAACTACCCCCGATGATTTTGCTCAACTCGTACAGGCCGCCCGCACCGCCATCCCCGAGATAGCCATCACCACCGATGTGATCGTCGCCTTCCCTGGCGAGAGCGAATCTGAATTCGCCGAGAGCATGGCCTTTGTGCGCCAAATAAACTTCGCCGGAGGGCATGTTTTTACCTATTCAGCGCGCCCCGGCACTGGGGCTGCGCGTATGTCCGGGCATGTCGATCACGCCCTTCGTAAGTCCCGCAACGCCCAGATGCGCGCCGTGTTCGAAGCATCGGCGCGCCAGTATCAGAATCAATTTATTGGGCAGGAACTACCAGTACTCTGGGAAAGCGCCACAGCTTTGGGGCCACAGGGTTGGACCGTGAGCGGGTTGACAGATAATTATTTGCGCGTCACAGCCCAGGCGCCGCGTACGTTGTGGAATGTGATTACAACCGTAAAATTAACTCAGGTTAACAACCAGGGTTTGATTGGCGTTATCCCAGTGACCAGTGTTCAGTGATTAGTTTCCAATCTGAGTATGGGTTACCCCAAAGGAGACATCTATGAGCAACGATTGCACCTTCTGCAAAATCATCGCCGGTGAAATTCCCAGCACAAAAGTATTTGAAGATGAGTTGGTCACCGCGTTTCGCGATATTAATCCGGTTGCGCCAACGCATATACTGATTATTCCCAATAAGCATATTGCCTCGATTAACGATCTCTCATCCGTCGATGAACAACTCGTCGGACATATGCTCACTTCCGCAAAGGCATTAGCCGCACAGGAAGGGATTGCCGAATCGGGGTATCGCCTGATTATCAACACCGGCACGGATGGTGGGCAGGTTGTCTTTCATCTGCATTTGCATCTGATTGGCGGCCAAAGAATGCGCCACCCGATGGGATGACGACGATATTGTCTTAGCCACTCCGTAGATGCTAATCAATGGGAGTATGAAAGATGAGTTTATCATTTGAATTCGGGGGGAAAATTGTTTGGCAACCCTCACTGGACTATCTTGAAAAAGCCCATTTGACTCAATTTATGCGCCAGCACGATATTCGAGATTTTGAGGAACTCATGCGGCGATCCACCGAAGATGTGGCCTGGTTTACTGAGGCGGTACTTAAATATTTGGATATTCGATTCTACGAGCCGTATTCGCAAGTTGTTGATCTCTCAGATGGTATTCAATGGCCGCGTTGGTGCGTGGGCGGCAAGCTGAATATCGTTCATAATTGCCTGGATAAATATATCGGCACTCCCGCTGAGAGCCAGCCCGCCTTCATTTGGGAAGGCGAAGAGGGCCGTACGCGCGCCTTGAGCTATGGCGAACTTTATCGTCAGGTTAACCAGACGGCAAATGCCCTGCGCTCCCTCGGGCTGGTCAAAGGCGATGCGGTTGGCATTTTTATGCCCATGATCCCCGAAATTGTGGTTGCTTTGCTGGCGATTGCCAAAATTGGCGCGGTCATTTTGCCGCTCTTTTCGGGCTATGGCGTTGGTGCGGTGGTCACGCGCCTGGTGGATGCAGATGTTAAAGCGCTTTTTACCGCCGATGGCATAAACCGGCGCGGCAAAGTGGTCAACATGAAAGCTGTGGCCGACGAAGCCGCCGGGCAGGTGACCACCCTCGAGCATATCATCGTGGTCAAGCGGGCTGATCTGGACGTGGAAATGAAGCTGGGGCGTGATCATTGGTGGCAAGACCTGATCTCTGGGCAAGATTCTGCCGCCCTCACCGAGATCACCGCCGCCGAAGACCCCCTGATGGTGATCTACACCTCGGGCACCACGGGCCGCCCCAAAGGCGCGCTGCACACCCATTGCGGATTCCCGGTCAAGGCCGCGCAGGATATGGCTTTCGGCACGGATGTGCATCCCGGTCAGATTATCTACTGGATGACAGATATGGGCTGGATGATGGGGCCGTGGTTGGTCTTCGGGGCGTTGATTTTGGGAAGCGCCTTCTTGATCTATGATGGCGCGCCCGATTATCCGGCTTCCAATCGCTTGTGGGATCTGATTGAGCGGCATAAAATCACCACACTGGGCATCTCGCCAACGCTGGTGCGCGCGCTGATCCCCCTGGGCGAAGAATTTTTCCGGCAACACGATCTCTCCAGCTTGCGCTTCTTTGCCTCCACCGGCGAACCCTGGAACCCAGACCCGTGGATGTGGCTCTTCGAGAAAGTCGGCCAGGGAAAACGACCGATTATCAACTATTCTGGCGGTACAGAAATTTCGGGCGGCATCGTGATGGGCAACCCCATCCTGCCGCTCAAAGCCTGTGCTTTTTCGGCACCTACCCCGGGCATCGCCGCCGACGTTTTTGATAAAAATGGCAATTCGGTAATTAATCAGGTGGGTGAGCTGGTGATTAAATCGCCGTGGATTGGTATGACGCGCGGTTTCTGGAAGGACTCTGAGCGCTATCTCGAAACCTACTGGTCGCAGTGGAAAGATATTTGGGTACATGGCGATTTTGCTGCCAAAGATTCCGACGGGTTGTGGTATATCCTTGGGCGTTCAGATGACACCATAAAAGTTGCCGGAAAGCGTCTTGGCCCAGCCGAAGTGGAATCCGTGTTGGTGGAACATCCCCAGGTGATTGAGGCTGCCGCGATCGGCGTGCCGGACGAAATCAAAGGCAGCGCCGTGGTGGTTTTCTGCGTATTGGCTGAGGGTGCAGAAGCATCCGATGATTTGCGCGCCGAATTGCGGCGAATGTTGGTGAAAGCAATGGGTAAAGCTTTAGCCCCCAAGGAAATTCTCTTCATTGACGATTTGCCAAAAACCCGTAATGCTAAAGTCATGCGCCGTATGATCCGCTCGGCTTATTTGGGGCTGGAATTGGGAGATACCTCATCGCTGGTCAACCCTCACATCGTCCAGGAAATTCAGGCCCTGCACCGGGGATAAAGCCTCACGCGGAAATTGGTTCAATCTTTGCACATCATTCTCGTTCCCCTGTGCTATATTCCGATTGAACCAATTTTGCGCCATCCGCCGCGGGCTGGGAAAATAAGTCGCGGTATAATCAATTTATTATGGATACAAAAAAGAAACTTTCCCAGGCGCTGAAAGAAGCCTTGAAGGCTAAAGACGAGCGGCGCAAGCGCGTTGTGCGCATGGCGATGTCGGCGATAAAAAATGCTGAAGTCGCTCAAAAGGGCGAACTGACCGAGCCGGACGTGCTGGCAATTGTGCAAAAAGAAGTCAAAGCTCGCCATGAAACTATCGAAGGGGCCAGACAAGCCAAACGTGATGATCTGATTGCCGAAGCCGAAGCTGAAATTGCCATTTTGGAAGCATACTTGCCCAAAGGCCTCAGCCGTGAAGAATTAACTGCCCTTGTTCAGGAAACTATCACCGAAACCGGAGCCTCAACCCCCCAGGAAATGGGCAAAGTAATGGGTGCGTTGATGCCAAAAATCCGCGGGCGCGCCGATGGCAAAGAAGCTAATCAAGTTGTGCGTGCATTGCTGGGTGGGTAATCCCCGGCGGTAAGCCAAGCGATATGATGGCAGATTTTCCAAAGCCAAACTTTAAGCAGATATTACTTCTGCTGATTTTGCTGCTATGTACCGGCGCAGCAACGCTGGCGATTGTGATCTTCACACCAGCGACTTCAATCGCGGCACAAGATTTACAGTTGGGTGATGTAGCTGCACAAGATATTCTTGCGCCATCAGCCGTCAGTTATACTAGCAATGTGCGCACATTGGAATTAAAAGAAGCTGTTCTTAGCAGCGTAGCTCCCCGCTATACCCAGGCCGATACTAATATTGCCCGCCAACAGCTTGAGCGTTTACGTGCTGCGTTGGCCTATATCTCCAGTGTACGCAGCGATATTTACGCCAACGAAGAGCAAAAACTCAACGATCTGGCTGCGTTGCAAGAGATTCAGATTCGTGCAGAAACAGCCGTCAATATTCTGGCATTGATTGATACGCGCTGGCAGGCTGTTCAACAAGAAACCATCGTTGTTCTTGAACAGGTGATGCGCAACACGATCCGCGAAGGCCGTGAAGATGATTTTCGCAGCAATGTGCCCAATTTGGTTAGTCTGGCATTGCCCGAAGATCAGGCTCTGATCGTCGCCGAGTTGGCCGCCGCGTTTATCGCCCCCAACAGCATCTACAGCGAAACCCTCACCGAAACCGTCCGTCAGCAAGCCGCCGAAGCCGTGGAGCCGGTTCAAGTTTCTTTCGCCGCGGGCGAAATCGTTGTGCAGCGCGGTGAGGTCATTTCTGAAGCCGCACTTGAAGCGTTGCGCTCCCTGGGATTAGCTCAGCCCGAACACCGTTGGCAAGAACTGACCTCCGCCGGATTATTGGTACTTCTCTCGCTGGGATTGGCGGTTATTTTATTCCGGCGTCAAGTCAATAATGTGAAATATACGCGCGGACTCTTCGTTATTGTTGCCTTGTTTCTTGCTTTTCTGTCATTGGGACGCCTGGCGCTACCTATGCACCCGTTGGCGCCCTATCTGTTCCCGCTGGCGGCTTACCCCTTGATTATTGCCAGTTTGTTTGGCGAAGAACTGGCCCTGGTTTCCACAATTCCGCTGATTTTGCTGATTGCTTTCGATCAAAGTAATAGTGCGGTGCTGTTATTATTCTTCGGTACGGGTAGTTTATTTGGTGTGCTAATGCCCAAACGAGAGCAGCGTATCAGCGCATACTTGTGGGTTGGAATAACCGTTGCGGCATCAGGTTCTGCCGTGATTACAGCTTTCCATCTTCTCCAGCTTGAAACCAATTTAAATACACTGGTTTCTCAAACTGCCATGACCTTGCTCAATGGTTTGATGGTCTCTGGCATTACTGTGCTGCTGCAATATTTACTGGCCCCCATTCTCGGTCAAATTACGCCACTGCAACTGCTTGAACTCTCGCGCCCCGATAGTGAATTGCTCGAATATTTGTTGCGCAATGCGCCGGGTACATACCAGCACAGCTTGCAGGTTGCCAATCTTGCCGAACAGGCTGCCGAGCGCATCGACGCCGACAGCCTGCTGACTCGCGTGGGTGCACTGTATCATGATATTGGCAAGGCTGCTAACCCCTTCTTTTTTATTGAAAATCAACGTGTCGGGCAAATTGACACCCACGATCATCTCGACCCGGCTGAAAGCGCGGCAGTTATCATTCGTCATGTAACCGATGGATTAGTGCTGGCCCGTAAACATCGTTTGCCCGACCGCATCAAAGATTTTATTGCTGAACATCACGGCACGCTGAAAACCTATTATCAGTGGGCACAGGCTGTGAATGCAGCTCAGGGTGATACTACACATCTCGATGAAAATCTATTTATGTATCCGGGGCCGCGCCCGCAATCGCGCGAAACTGCGCTGGTCATGTTGGCCGATGGTTGCGAGGCCCGTGTGCGCGCGCAGAAACCTGAAACCGAGGATGCCTTGCGAGAAATGATCAAAGACACCATCGATAAACGCCTTGCCCAGGATCAACTTCACGATACCCGCCTGACCCTGCAAGAACTCGATATAACCGCTGAAACCTTCTTTACTAATTTGCGCGGGATTTATCATCCCCGCGTCGACTATCCCACACTCAATATCCCCACCCAGCCCATCAAAGCCACGGAGTAGCCATGCCGATCTACATCGAAATTGGGGCAGATACCTGCTTGCCTGAGGAAAGCCAGCGAATCGAAGCCGCCGCCCTGGCAACCCTGGCGCATCAGGGCATTTCTACCACAAGCGAATTGAGCATTATCGTCACCGACGATGCTCAACTGCACGAACTCAATCAGCAATTTCGGGATGTAGATGCGCCCACCGATGTACTCTCTTTCCCCGCAGATTTTTCAGACCCGGAGAGCGGCGCGGTTTATTTGGGGGATGTGCTGATCTCGTACCCGCGCGTGGTGGCACAGGCTCAGAGCGGGGGGCATAGCCCCGAAGCGGAACTGCGGCTCCTCATCGTTCACGGTATCTTGCATCTGCTCGGCCACGATCATGCCGACGAAGCCGAAAAAGCCCTCATGTGGGCTGCTCAATCCGAAATCCTTACCGCCCTCGGCGTAGAAATCACTCCGCCCGCCTGATTCATCATCCGCCATGCTCTCCTTCCTGCGCTCTCGCTTAAAGTCAATCCGATTCGCCCTCGAGGGCTGGTGGTATGTCTTGCGCACGCAACGCAATACCTGGGTTCACGCGAGTATCACCACGGGTGTGATTATCCTCGGGGTGTGGCTCCAACTCTCCCCCCAGGATTGGGCCATCCTGCTCATCACCATCGCCCTGGTTTGGGCCGCGGAATTCTTCAATACCTCCCTGGAAGCCCTCGCCGATCTCATCCATCCCGATGAGCATCCACAGATTAAAATCATCAAAGATGTTAGCGCGGCTGGTGTGCTAATAACAGCCACCGCCGCTATTCTGATCGGCCTGCTGATTTTCGGCCCGCCGCTTGTCGATTTGTTGATTCGCTAACTTGCTGTGGGGCGGCAAATTTTTAATTTGTGAATGACTACCGAACTATGACAACACAAACACTCCCTGAACTACACAAACAAATGCGCGCCTGCCGTCTTTGCCTGGATGATGGGCATGAAATCACACCCCCGGCGGTTTTCTCTGGCGTGATGGGGGCGCGTATCATGACGATCGGGCAAGCTCCCGGCATTACTGAGGTCGAAGTGGGGCGGCCTTTCAACGCGGGCAGCGGGCAACGCCTCTTCAAGTGGCTGGCGGATGCCGGAATCGAAGAGGATTGGTTCCGTGCGACACAGTATATGACTTCCGTCACCAAATGCTATCCGGGGCGCGCCAAAGGGGGCAGCGGCGACCGCGTGCCCGGAAATATTGAACAAGAATTTTGTCGCCCTTTTCTTGATCGAGAAATCGAACTTGTAAATCCTGCTCTGATGATCCCCATTGGGCGATTGGCGATCAATCTCTTCTTCCCCAAAAGTAAAAAACTGACCGAAATTATTGGCACCCAAAAACAGGTGCAGGGTCGTTGGGTTGTACCGCTGCCTCACTCATCAGGAGCCAGTCGTTGGCACCAGATCGAGAGCAACCGGCTGCTGATTGAAAAAGCCGTAGCGCTGATCGCCGAACACCGCCAGCAAATATTTGCTAAGAAATAACACAGCGTGGGCAAAATGCCCACGCTGTGTTATTTCTTAGTTTGTTACTGCATTTGTTTGAAGTAAATGATGATCGTACTCTGGTCACAATCTTCAAAAGTATCGAAATAAATCTGCCCGGATAATGGCTGCCCGGCCTGATCGAGCAATTGTACCCATAGCGTGCCCGATGATGCTGTAGGGCCAGTAACAATTTCGGTGAGATCAAATTCGTACCCGGCTGGGCCGTATTTGATGGCAATTCCTGAAACAGTCACCAAATCCACGGGTTGATCGCCTAATTGACCGCCCAGGCGCACAACAATGCCCGTGACGGGCGCTCCGTTGAGGCTGAGTACCTGTCCGCCGACCCCCATCCAGGTGCAGCCTAATTCGGCGTGATACAAATTGGGGATATATTGTGGATTGCCATCATGCAGCACATACGGCATCCCGGCTGAGTCGCCGTTATCAGGCGGGGTTGTGGGGGGGGCTTGCTCGCCCTGATCGTCGGTTGGTGCGACTTCCACCGTGGGTGGAAGCAAAGTCTCTGTTGGTAAGAGCGTTTCTGTCGCCTGGGGAGGCACTGACGTCCACGTAGGCGGTAGCAATTGCTTGGGGGTGGGGGTGAGCGTGTCGAGCGCAATTGTGGCGGGAAGCGTGGAGGGCGGGAAGGGATTGATCCCGGCGTTGGGGTTGATGAACACTGTCAGAAAAAGAACTCCAACGCACAGCGCCACGAGCAAAACAACCACTGTGAGGATATTCCATACCAAATTGGGGTTAAAAGCTGGCCCCTCGTCTTCCTCGTCATCAATAAAATCGAAGATGTCTTTTTCCATAATCACACTTCCATATAAGGGTCAGGGCAAGTATAGCACGATTTCACTTTGCTCTCGTTGTGCGAGCAGCCATTGCGCCAGCGCCTGGTGCTGAACAGCCTGGTACGCGCTCATGGTGAGTGGACGAGCGGCATCGAATTCAATGGCTTGCACAATATGAAAACCGAGCGCGGTTTCGATGACGGGGCTATATTCATCAGGCTCAAGTGCAAAAATAGGATCATCCAGTTCGGGGACGGTGAGATAGCCCCGCGGGAACCAGCCTAAATCACCTTTTGTCACCGGATCATATTGTTCTGCAAGTGTAGCAAAATCGGCCCCGGTCGATAACTGCCCCAGAATTGTCTCAGCTTCATCCAAATTATATAGCAAAATCTGACGAGCGTGTACCTGCTCGGCGGTTTGTGGTACGGCGTCGGCAATCTGGTCGCGCATCCAGGCGGCGGCAATCGAGCGTGCCAGGGCGGTGCGGAAACTCGTTTCGTTGTAGCCATTGGCCTGTATCCATTGGGCGAACTCTTCGAGGGTCAGCCCCAGTTGATCTATGCGTGCCTGTAAAGCAGTTTCATCCAGTACAAAACCGGCTCGTTCCGCAGATTGGGCAAATAGCAATTCGTCGATCAGGCTATCGAGCACCGTTTGTTGGTCTTGTGTTGCCAGTTCTGTGCCAAGTGCGGCCTGGTAACGCGCCAACTCAGCCTCATATTCTTCGAGCAGAATTGGCGTTCCGTTGACATCAGCCGCTAACGCAACCAAAGTGGCTGTCGGTTCAACCGGCGTTGTTGGTGCGGGTGCGCTGGCTGCGGAGGTTTCTGCTGAAGCTGGAGTGGCGACTTCTGCGGCCTGACAACCTGTTAGCAGGATGAGCAATATAAAATATACGCCAAAGGAATATGGTTTATTTTTTATCAACATTGGCCCCAATTATACTGCCAAACGGGATGGGAAGCATCGTATAAACGCGACTCACTTCCGCAATCACGTGTCAATGCGTTAGAATGTGTGGCGGCCTACCCAAATTCATCAGGAGTTCATCGATGCCCAAACTACTCATCGCCACCAGTAACCGCGGCAAGCTCGAAGAAATTCAGGCTTTATTGGCCGATCTGCCAGTTACCCTCGTTACCCCTGCCGATCTCGAATTGGAATTGCATGTTGAAGAAAGCGGTGCAACCTATGCCGAAAATGCCGCCCTCAAAGCGCAGTCCTATGCCCGGGTTTCAGGCCTGCCCACCCTGGCAGACGATTCGGGTCTGGAAGTGGCAGCCCTTGATGGCGCGCCGGGACTCTATTCGGCGCGCTATATGCCTAAAAAGGGCGCAACCGATGCAGATCGGCGGACCTATTTATTGGCGAATCTAAAGGGACTGCCGCGCCCCTGGGATGCGCGTTTTATCTGTATGGTTGCTCTGACCTATCCCGGTGGTGATCCTGTCTTCTATGAGGGTATCTGCCCCGGCGAGATCATCCCCGAAGAGCGCGGCGCCAATGGCTTTGGCTACGATCCCATCTTTCTCGTCTCTGGCACAGGCCGCACGATGGCCGAACTTTCGATGGACGTGAAAAATATCCTCAGCCACCGTGCCCGAGCGGTGATGGCAGCACGCGGGGGTCTGCTCTAGCCCGCCGCGCCGACCAGATTCGGCATTGCGTGAGCCAACAAGCTCTGAGGCTGCTGCACTGGCTTCGCCTTTGGGGCTGGTGCTTCTGCCAATTTGCTGCTGCTAGCTAATTGGTCAATTGCCGCCCGCTCGGTGATGATATTGGTCACGCGGCCATCCACCATTTGAATTACTTTGTCAACATACTTGCACATGCGTAGATCGTGCGTCACCATGATCCCGGCGCGATTTTGCTCGTGGATCAGATCGGCAAAGATGCCCACCACCTGATTGGCGCGCTCAGTATCCAGGCTAGCGGTTGGTTCGTCGGCGAGCACTACGCTGGGGTCATGGATCAGTGAGCGGGCAATTGCCACACGCTGTTGTTGCCCACCGGAAAGCTGTGAAGGCAGACTGTCCAGGCGGTCTTCCAGACCTAGCCGCAAGAGCAGGTCTCGGGCGTGCTGGCGACTTTTGCGGTTGTATTTCTTGTTCAGGCGCAGCATCAATTCTACATTTTCAAGGGCGGTCAGATAGGGTACCAGATTATTCGATTGAAATGTAAACCCGATTTTCTCGCGGCGGAAGCGCGTGCGCTCAATATCGTTCATTTCGCTCAAATTGTAACCGTCAATTTTTAGCGAACCATCGCTGGCTTG
Source organism: Anaerolineae bacterium (assembly GCA_014382605.1). GTDB lineage: Bacteria > Chloroflexota > Anaerolineae > Anaerolineales > UBA11858 > NIOZ-UU35. The sequence goes on along the minus strand of JACNJM010000157.1, from coordinate 13,350 downwards.
CAAAAGCGCGGCCAGCATCGCCAGCATGGTTGTTTTACCTGAGCCGCTGGGACCGACCAGCCCGACAAACTCGCCTGCCTGAACGCTGATCGAAACCGCATCTACGGCCTTGACCACCAAATTGCCGCTTTCGTAAATTTTTGTTACGTTATTTGTTTCTAGAATAGTTTTCATGATAGTACCTCATGGAGTTATCCGAAAACAGGTGTGCGTGGTGGCGTACGCCACCACGCACACCTGTTTTCGGGAATATGCTGCGAGGGTTTTTGCCTGAGCAGCGTAGATTTTTTACATTCCCAACGCCCGCAAGGGTTCAACCTTCAATGCCAGGCGGATCGAAACCAGCCCGCCGATTGGGCCAATCAATAGCAGCGCAACCACGGCGATGAGCACTGCTGTGCCCGTGAATACAATTGGTACGCTGCTGGGTAGCCCAAAGGCCATGCCGAGGGTAGCCAACCCGCCGATAGCTACGCCGAAAATGGTCACAAAAATAATTTGTAAGATTGCCGCATTGGCAACGGCATGGTTGGATGTGCCGATTGCCTTCAGCATTCCGATTTGAGCAACCTTTTGCAGGGTTTGGATTTGGAAGAAGCCGCCAATGACCAGTACGCCGATCAGGAAGGTAAACCCCTTCATCGTATTGAGCGTGCTTTGTTGTTCGGCATAGCCCGGCGCGGCCTCGTAGGTGGTTTTAATATCGGCGATTTCAATATTGTCCACACGGCTTTCCAGATATTGCCCTATTTCAATTTTGGCAGCCGGGTTTTGCAACTGGATTGCCAGAATATTGGGCAGCAGCGGGGCGTTGTTATTGGTTATATCGGCTTTAGGTCGAATTTCATCCCAGATTTCGAGCGGCACAAATACCGAGGGTTGGAAGAAATATTGCCGCCCGTCGGTGATGCCACTGACTTTGAGTTCATAGAATTCATCTTCGGCGCCCTGAGTGGTTTTGACAACGACTGTGTCGCCAACCTGCAGGTTGGCTTGCCCGGCAATGCGCCCGTCAACGATGGTTGTTTTCGATTGTTTGGAGCGCAGGGCTTCGCCTTCAAAGGCAGGCGGCGCACCGGGTTTACCAGGCTCCACACCGATTAGGGAAACGTCAATCGGCTCAGCGCCATTTGTAAATAAAATCGTCACGTTGCTGAAACCAATCGCGCCCACATCGGCCACACCCTCCCAGCGGCGCACCTGTTTGAGCGTGTTATAGTCCAGGCGGCTTTCCAGGGTGGAGAAGCCAGTATCCTCTTGAAAAACGAGCAGATCGGCGTTGATTTTCTCCAGATACTCTTTATTGGCTGATGCCAGCCCTTCGCCCAGACCGGCGGTGAAAAGCACCAATACCGTAATTAGGGCGATGACCATGCTGAAGAGCAGGTAGCGCCCCTTGTTGCGCCAGATTTCTTTGAAACTTAAATAAGCAGCCATAATTTTCCTCATAATGATGATTGTTGCTGTATATGTGCAAATATACCTAATTGTCTTCTTTTTGTCAAGTATTTGTACATATATTGTTTTTATTTTGCAGTAATTCCCTTTCCTTGATTCTCGCTACGCACGAATCTGTCCCTCTCCCAAGCTGGGAGAGGGACGGGCCTGAGCTTTAGCGAAGGTTAGGGTGTGGGCATTGACGCGCCGAATCAAAACACCCCTGTGAAACTTCGCAGGGGTGTTTTCCATTACGTGAGAAAGTTAATTTACGGCTCTGCCGTTTCTTCGGCGGGTGCTGCCACTGTGGAGAGCGCTGCAGCCTCAGCGGCTGTTTCGGGCATTCCGGCCTCGATCCAGCGAGCGAACATATCAATATACTCGGTTTTTAGGTCTTTGCTGGGCGGCATGGCGCCAATTTCGTTGCTGTCGCTGCCAATTACAGTTTGGCGGTGCAAAGTTTGCATCAAGTAGCTGGCATCGGGATCGCCAGCGATGACATTTTTGCCAGCGTTAATGCCCGTGTTGAGAATTTCATCGTAGCTGCCCATCAGATATTCGTTATTCTCTTTGCCCTCGCGGTGACACGAAACACAATAACGTTTGGCTACAGCTGAGATATGCACTTCATACGATGGCACTTCGCCCTCGACCAGCGCGGGGATGCCGACAATCGCATCTTCTGGGATTTCGGCGCGCTCATCCCAGGTGTAACGCATGAAGGTTACGATTGATTCGATTTCAGCGCGCTGCAACTCACCGCCATAACCCAGGCCGTAGGGCGGCATGCCCAGGTCTTGCTGGCCCATATCGATGATGTTGAAGAGCGTCTGATCGGTGCGCGTCCACATTTCATCCTGGCTGCTGATCGGTTTGATGAAGGTGCCTTCCAGTCCTTCCACGCCGACAACTTCACCGCCTTCGCCTTCAGGTTGATGGCATTCGGCACAATAGATCGAATACAGGTCTTGCCCCTGGACGACCTGCTCGGCGATGGAACCTGCCAGGGTAGTTTCTTCTTGCTCGGGGGTAGTTATCACGGCGCGGATGGTCAGACCTACGATGCCCAGCACGATGACGCTCATCACGCTGATGGCGATTTTGCGGTTTTTCCAATAACGAGAAGGATTCTTGTCGAGGAAGGGCAACGCAATCAGCGCCAGCACGGCAATGCCGGGGATTAGTGCAGTTCCCACCCATTCGATCGCGCCGGGCACGAACTTGAGCGCCTCAAATAAGAACAGGAAGTACCATTCTGGTCGGGGAATGTAGGCTGTATCATTGGGGTCTGCTTTGGGTTCGGCTGCCACCCCCACAAAGGCTGCCAACCCGATGAGCAGGATGAACAGCGCAAATGAAACCAGCAAATCCTTGTAAATAATATCCGGCCAGAATTTTACACCTTTCTGTTTGGCGGCAGTATATTTGGCGTGATATTTTTTCTTGAGTTCTTCGTTCACGATATGCCTCCTGCCCTACTCGTCCTCGCCCGGGACATTGGAAATTCCCAGACGGATGATGAGATACATGTGTACGCTGATGAGCAATACAATGCCCAGCGGCAAAAGCCAAATATGGGCCGAGAAGAAGCGCGCCAGTGTGACTGCGCTCAGGTCGCTGCCGCCGCGTAAGGCTCTGAGGATGAAATCACCAATCCCGGGCACAGTACCGGCGATTTCGGTGCCCACAGTCGTTGCCCAGTATGCTCGCTGATTCCAGGGCAACAAATAACCAGTGAAACCCATCCCCAGCGTGAGCAGCAGCAAGAGCGAGCCTGTCAGCCAGGTAATTTCGCGGGGGTATTTGTAGGCGCCGTAGAAGAAGGTGCGCAGCATGTGCAAGAACACGATCAACACCATCAGGCTGGCGCCCCAGTGATGGATGCCGCGGATCAGCCAGCCAAAAGCCACGCCGTTCATAATATATTGAATGCTGTCGTAGGCTTTATCGGGGGAGGGCACGTAGTACATGGTCAGGAATATGCCGGTGATGCCCTGCATGACGAATAGAAACAGACTGGCGCTACCCAGGGTGAACCACCAGTTCACTTTGGGTACTTTTCGGTCGAGTACGGCTCCGTAGATGGCCTCCAGACCGAGACGTTCATCGAGCCATTGGAAGATTTTTTCAAACATGCTTAGGCCTCCGTCAGGTGGATGAGAATATTCCCATCTTCGATTGTGTATTCATATTCATCCATCGGGCGGGGCGGCGGCCCATAAAGGACCTCGCCGTTCAAGCCAAACTGAGCATCGTGGCAAGGGCAGGTGTAAGCTGCCACTTCTTCATTCCAATTGACGCGGCAACTCAGATGCGTGCAGACGTTGGAATAGACGTTCAGCGCACTTTCTGATTTACGCACGACAAAAACGCCATAACTGTTGGTGGTTTGTTCCCACCCGTTGACCTTGGTACGCGTGAAGCTGAATAATTTCGGACTGCCAATGGGATACGAATCGAGCGCACCGAGAGATACCCAATCGTCAATTTCTGTGGCTTTGAGCGCCGGTGAGATCACATACCCGATAATGGGAACGCCGACCATTGCGCCCATAATGGACCCCAGGAACGACATGACGATTTTGGTAAAATCACGACGGCTGAGATTAGGAGATGAACTCTTTTTTGCCATGCGTGCCTCCTGTATAAATGCAGAATGATGAATGACGAACGCAGAATAGTGAGCGCGATATTTTGCACTCATCATTCTGCACTCATCATTTCTCTGATTAGTATTATAAAACAGAAGAATTAGAAATGTTGAGGATACCTGGAACTAACAAACCATGTACTCTGTCACTTTTACGAATGTATGAAAATGCGGAATAATAGAGATAGGTTCTCCAATTCAAAAGCGAGAAGCTATTTCTGGGTTATGATCACAAAGACACAAGGGCTTGAAGATATTGAAATCCTTCGTGTCTTTGTGTGCTTGTTCCCTTCAGGGTATCATGACGAATCATTTTTAACGCTCAAGAGGAGGCTCCTATGGCGCTTGATCGAAAGGTTGGTTTTTGGGAAGGAGTGCGGTACAAAGGGGGCGGCCCGATGCTCGCCTGGGCATTGCATCGCATTTCCGGCCTGGGCATGATAATTTTTATCAGCCTGCATGTTGTGGCATCATTCTTTACGCAGCAAATGGGCAGCGATTGGGCAATTGGCATCAACATCATCTACGAATCCCCGTATTTTCAATTATTTATCGTTTTCGCGGTGTTGTTTCACGCTCTGAACGGGATGCGTATCATCATTCTCGATTTGTGGCCCAAGATGTTGCGCTACCAGCGTGAAATGACCTGGCTGCAATGGCTCATCTTCATCCCCATTTACAGCCTGACCATCTTCATCATGATCCAGCGCGTCATGGCTGGTGGGTAATGCAAAAATTGGTTCAATCTCTGCTAATCGCTTCTTAATTCTCTCGAGGCATATTCAGATTGAACCAATTCTAACCATTTATGGAGTGAATTATGCAAACAAAGAAAATTCCTCATCCCGGATGGAATCTGGAATATATGATGTGGATGTTCACGCGCCTCTCGGGGTTGGCCTTCTTTTTCCTGGCGATTATTGGTATGGCGGCTGCCCTGGTAATGGGGGCGCGCAACCAGATGGATTTGGGCACCCTCATGCGCTGGACGTTTTTCCCTAACCCAAACCATGTACTGGATAGCAATATCCCCAACGTGGATATTTGGGCCAATGGTTTCTGGCAGATTATGCAAATGCTGGTGATCTTCTTCGGTGGTACGCACGGTCTCAACGGTTTGCGCGTGGTCATCGAAGATTACACCTCGCGTCCGGCGTGGCAGAGCATCACCCGTCTGCTTTTCTTCGTGCTGTGGATTTTCATGATCCTGGCAGCCGTTTACGTTATCCTGGCTTCCTAAGCCCTAAGTGGAGGATTGAACCTATGAAACATCATCAATACGAAGTCGTCATCGTTGGCGGTGGCGGGGCAGGGCTAATGGCAGCCCTATATGCTTCCAAAGGAGCCAGCACCGCGGTCATCAGCAAACTGTACCCCACGCGTTCCCACACCGGGGCCGCGCAGGGCGGTGTCGGCGCGGCTTTGGGCAACGCCGAAGAAGATAACGCCGAGTGGCATACCTACGATACCGTCAAAGGCAGCGATTATCTGGGCGATCAGGATTCCATCGAATTCATGTGCAAGGCTGCTCCCGAAGTGGTCTACGAACTCGAACACATGGGGCTGCCCTTCTCGCGCAACGAAGACGGCACCATTGCTCAACGTCCCTTTGGCGGACACACCAACAACAATACCGGCAAACCAGTCACACGCGCTTGCTATGCCGCCGACCGCACGGGTCACATGATTTTGCAGACGCTGTACCAGCAGTGCATCAAGAACAAAGTTAATTTCTACGATGAATACCATGTTGTCGATTTGCTAATGTCGAACGGTGCCGCCGCTGGCGTGGTAGCCTTGGAATTGGCAACCGGCGAGTTGCATGTATTCCATGCCAAAGCAGTGATTTTTGCCACCGGCGGACATGGCCGCGTGTGGGAGATCACCTCCAATGCTTATGCCTACACCGGCGATGGCGTTGCAATCACTCTGCGGCGCGGCATCCCCGCCGAAGATATGGAATTCTTCCAGTTCCATCCCACAGGCATCTATCGCATGGGGATCCTCATCACCGAGGGCGTGCGCGGCGAAGGCGGTGTTCTGCTTAATGGTGATGGTGAGCGTTTCATGGAACGCTATGCCCCCACCGTCAAAGACCTGGCCTCGCGCGATGTTGTCAGCCGGGCCATGTATCTGGAAATGAAGGCTGGCCGCGGCATCAACGGCAAACGCTATTTATACCTGGATGTCACGCCCGATCTGGTCAATCACTATGCCACGCTTGATGGGCGCACACGCCCCGATGGACGGCCTTATGTGACTTCGGCGGAGGAAATTCTCGGCAAATTACCTGACATCATCGACTTCTGCCACACCTACCTTGGGGTTGATCCTGTCACCCAGCCTATGCCCGTGCAGCCCACGGCGCATTATGCAATGGGTGGCATCCCCACCAATATGCGCACCGAAGTGGTGATTGACGCCAAAAATAAGGTGCTGCCCGGTGTTTACGCGGCTGGCGAAGTTGCCTGCGTTTCGGTGCATGGCGCCAATCGTTTGGGTACCAACTCCCTGCTAGATTTGGTCGTCTTTGGGCGTGAAGCCGGTGTTCGGGCCGCAGAATTCGCTCAGGGTGCAGATTTCCAACCTCTTCCTGAGAATCCTGCCGATTTTGTCCGCGCTCAATTCGACGCTTTGCGTAACGGCAGCGGATCTGAAAAAGCCGCCGATATTGCCAAAGAGATGAAAGAAATTATGTTCGACCATGTGGGCGTGTTCCGCGTGGAAGAAGGCATGCAACAGGCCGTCGAGAAAATTCGCGAACTCCAGGAGCGTTTCAAAAATGTGCGTGTTGCCGATGAAGGCAAACTCTATAATACCGAGCTGCTAAATATCTGGGAGTTGAGCAATTTGCTCGATCTGGCTGAAGTTACCGCGGTTTCGGCCCTGGCTCGCAAGGAGAGCCGCGGCGCGCACGCCCGTGATGACTACCCCGACCGCGACGATAGAAAATGGTTGAAGCACACGCTGGCCTGGCTGGAAGATGGTAAAGTCAAGCTGGGCTACAAACCGGTTGTAAAGACGAAATACGAACCGAAGAAGCGCGTGTATTAGGAGCGATGACCATGCAAGTAAAACTCACAATCTTCCGTTACGATCCTGAAAACGATAAGAAACCGCACTTCGATAAATTTACTGTAGAAGCGGAGCCGACGGACCGCGTGCTTGATTTGCTGGAGTATATCAAGGATTATAAAGATGGAACTCTGGCCTATCGTCGTTCCTGTGCGCATGGGGTTTGCGGTTCCGATGCCATGCGGATTAATGGTGTAAATCGTTTGGCCTGCAAGGTTCTGGTTCAGGATGTGGGTACAACCCTCAAGGTCGAGCCGATTTTAGGCTTGCCAGTGCAGCGTGACCTCATCGTGGACATGGAGCCATTCTTCGATCACTACAAATCTGTGATTCCCTATTTTGTTGGGTCTGAAGAAATGCCTCAAAAGGAACAACTCCAAAGCCCCGAAGATCGCGAACGCTTCGATGATACGACCAAGTGCATTTTATGTGGGGCCTGCACAACATCGTGTCCCTCGTTCTGGGCGAATGGTAATTATGTTGGTCCAGCGGCTATTGTAAATGCGCATCGCTTTATCTTCGACAGCCGCGATCAGGCCGTCGTGGAGCGCCTTAAGATTCTCAACGATCAGTTTGGCGTTTATCGCTGCCACACGATCTTCAACTGCACCGATGCCTGCCCGCGTGAAATCCAGGTTACGCAGGCTGTTGGCGAAGTCAAGAAAGCTATCGCCACTGCCCGCTTGGATTAGCTTGGCTATTTTTAAATAAAAACTCTAAAAAGCGTATGGAGATGGCACTGCCGCCCATACGCTTTTTAGACGATTGCGTGGGCATCGGCGCGCTAATGCTTCAGTCCCTATATCTTCACGCTATTTTCAAGGAGCCAGTAGAAAATCAGTTATAATCTAGTTCCTTTGTAACTACTTTGACAATGTCACATTCGTGGAAAGTTCAGAAAAAGGGGGGTGCGGGCAGGGTGTAGCCCTGCCCGCACCCCCCTTTTTCTGAATTCTCTCTGCGAAGGCATTAACCTGAGCAGTTATGTTTCTTTATAGTACTTTGGCCCTGTTTCTTAGGCCCCCAACAGGTTAGCTATGGATCTGAGAGCCGAATTTACTCGCCCACCGAATATTCTGATTGCTGATGACGATTGGTTCATTCGCGACGTGCTCACGAATTATCTTACCAGCGCGGGCTGTCGGGTTCACACCTGTGCCGATGGGGTTGAGGCATGGGAAGCCGCCCAAGAGTCGCCACCCGATTTGGTATTGCTGGATATCCGTATGCCGCTTATGGATGGCCTGACCGTCTGCAGGCGTATCAAGAACGAAACCCCAACCCAATTTATTCCCGTCGTGATCGTTACCGCACTGGATTCGCAGGACGAAGAACTTAAAGCGATTGAAGCTGGCGCTGACGATTTCATCACCAAGCCATTCAGTTCGATCATTTTACTCACGCGCGTGCGTTCGTTATTGCGTCTCAAGCGTTTACACGATGATTTGGAAAGTCGCAACGTATTACTGAGTCAGATACTCAATCGCTATGTCGATCAGGAAATCACTGATGTGATTCTGACCGATCCGGAGCGGCATCTGAAACTCGGGGGCGAAACCCGGCCAGTGACAGTGCTATTTGCCGATTTGCGCCACTTTACGCAATTTAGCGCCTCACACCCCGCGCCTCAGGTGGTTGATATTCTTAATCTGGTTTTCACTGAATTGGTTGAAATTGTGATGGGTAATCACGGCACATTTGACAAGTTTTTGGGGGATGCTATTATGGCTTTCTATGGCGCGCCCCTCAGCGGCGATGATGATGCGGAACGCGCCCTGCGCTCGGCGCTGGAAATGCAGCAGCGCTTCAAGCAATTACAAGCCGAAACACCAGACCAATTGCTCATGTCCCTGGGTTTGGGGGTAGGTATCCACTCAGGCGAAGTGATTGTTGGCAATATCGGCTCTGAACGGGTGATGGACTATACTGTCATTGGCGACCCTGTCAATGTGGCACGTCGTTTGCAAGAAACCGCCGAAGGTGGGCAAGTTCTGATTAGCGGTGAAACCAAACGTCAGGTAGATAATGCTCAAGTTGAATATTTGGGCGAAAAATTGCTTCATGGTCGCGCTGCCCCGGTAGAAGTATTCGCACTGCAAGCTTTATAAGACGAAAGCGCGGCTTGCTGCCTTATAACCCCAATGCTATAATTTTTCTACTAGCCCTGGTAGCTCAATAGGATAGAGCAAGGCTCTCCTAAAGCCTAGGTTGTGGGTTCGACTCCCGCCCAGGGCATACCGTTTCTCGAGAGCAAATTTAGGAGGAACCATGCTTACCGGTAAAGGCTTCTTCATCTCGGAAATTGCCCAATGTCAGGGAGGCAACCTGCAGGCGATTGCCGAGCGGGCACATCAGGCGGGTTTGAGCCATGTTGTGGTCAAAATTGCCGAAGGAACCACCCCGGCCAACTTGGCGACCGCGCTTGAGAATAACCCCATCCAGGCTTTACGCAAGCATTTGACCCAACATGCCATTCAACTTTGGGGGTGGCAGCGTGTCTTTGGGGCTGACCCTGTGGCCGAAGGCCGTTTGGCGCAACAAATCATTGCCAACCAAAAATTGGATGGACTCGCGGTTGTTGCGGCTGCCGAATACAAACAGCCCGGTGGTGATGCGAATGCGCGCCTGTATATGCACCAATTGCGCGGCGCACACCCACAATTACCCATTGCCCTGAGCTCCTACCGCTATCCTTCATATCATAAAGATTTTCCCTGGGAAGCCTTCCTGACTTTTTGCACCTATAACATGCCGCTGGTTTTTTGGGTGCAAGCCCATAACCCGCATACTCAACTGATGCGCAGTTTTCAGGAATTTGATTCCCTGCGCCCGTTTCGACCGGTTATCCCCGTTGGGGCAGCTTTCAGCACCGATATTTGGCAACCCACCCCGAGCGATGTCCAGGAATTCCTGGATACGGCTCAATCGCTCAACCTCAACGCCATCAGCTTTTGGGATTGGGATTCAGCATCCGGTGAGTTAGCCGGCCTGTGGGAACCCATCCAAAATACGCCCTGGATACTTTCGGAACTCCCAGCGGGCGTGGTTGGCGAGTATATTACCGCGCTCAATACGCATGATGCTCAGGCCGTCAGTGCGCTATACGCTTCGCGTTGCGTGCATGTCAACGCAGCGCGCACGCTGGCGGGCAGGACTGCAATTCAGAATTGGTATGCAGACTGGTTTGCGGATGGACGTTCAGCGCTGATCTTTGAATTGATTAATTTCCAGGGCGCCGGGAATGTACGTCACTTCAAGTGGAGGGCTGCGCCTGCGCCCGATGTGGTTACTGCCTCCGCGGGGGGCTTTGCTCAACCGCACGAAGGCTATCTGCAACTTTTTCAGGGTGTGTTCTACCGCAAACAGCACAACCTGATCCCGCGCGAGCACACCACCCACATTACCCTGATTGATCTCGATAACCCCGATATTGACCTGATTGTCACCCCGCGCGCGGGGCTGGGTAGCACCACGTCTGATTTTTTGGGACGCTATAACTTGCAGTTGGCCGTAAATGGCGATGAATGGCTCAGCCTGACCGACCCCAAAGGGCTGGCGGTTGCGGAGGGCGACCAATATTCGCCAGCATCGCCAGAACCAACGGTGTATATTTCACATAATAATCAGATACAAATTGGCGGCTCGCTGCCTCCTAATCTTTGGGACGCCGTTTCAGGTTCGCACACGCTGGTACAAAATGGCCTGATTAGCGCGAAAATACTATCCTGCGCCAAGCCAGAATACTGTGAAATCAAAGCCCCGCGGACTGCGATTGGCAAAACTACCGACAATCAGCTTGTGCTGGTGGTCGTACAAGGCCCTCCGCTGGATTTGCGCAACGCGCTGACGTTAAAAGAACTGGCTGGACTATTCGTCAGTTTGGGCGTGCGTGATGCAATCTGCTTCGATGGTGGCGGTTCCAGCACGCTGGCGGTGGAACAGTCGGGAGTGTCAAGCGTATTCAATTTGCCCAGCGATGGCCGCGAGCGAGTTGTGGCAAATCACCTGGGCGTACGGGCGAAAAAACTGGTTTCAGATACTGTAACGCCATCCGAAGAAGGTAATGATACATTTGGTTTGCTGAATGGGGAGATTGTTTATCACCTTGCAATGACGGTGTAATATTCAGAATCTACCGAGAATAATGGGTTTAATTTACAAGCCTGTCGTTCTGACTTGCGAAGCGAAGAAGAGTTGCTGAATTTTCATATAACTTTGTTGCGAAAGTGCAATAAAATTGAAATGATACCAGCTTGATTTCGCAATGTTTATGCGGTATCATATTGGCGACAAATGCCGGGGTGCCCCCCTCACTTCGGCATTTGTCGCTTAAACAATATAATTGCCCTGGCGAATCCGCCGGGGCTTTTTTTATTGGTTTGAGTGGTTTGCTGGCCGAATGGGTCAGTTCGCTGAATCCGATAAGGTTTCGGCTCGGCGGAATTCTTCGGGTGTGTTGACATTCATGAAGGCTAGCCCGCGCGGGTCAAGTGGGTACAAAATATCTTCGGGTACTTCGTGAATCTGGGCGTTTTTGTGCCAGGCGATCATGCGCCATTGGTCAGCATCGATGGCAGCTTTGACAGCGGGCAGGCAGGTTGCGCGGCGGTAGATGGCGTGCAGCGGTTCCAGACCGTGTTCGGCGCGTGGGATGGCCGCGTCGACTGGGGTATTGAGCAGGATGTTACGGCAGGCCGCGAGAATATCGGCATTGACGAAGGGCATATCGCAGGCAATGACGGCTACCAGATCGCCGCGCGCGGCGCATAGGGCGGTGTACAACCCTCCGAGAGCGCCTCTTTTGGGGATGATGTCTGGGATGAGGGGAATCTCTAAATAACGGAATCCTGCCGGGGTGTTGGTGGTGATGAGCGTCTCATCGGCCAGGGGACTCACTCGCTCCAGGACGCGCTCAATGAGCGGTCTGCCCAAAAAAGACAACAAGGCTTTGTCCTGCCCCATGCGGTTCGATTGGCCGCCTGCTTGGATGACGATGGTTAGCATGGGGTGATTATATCTTTATTTCACCGCGAAGACACCACGGCACGAATTTTTTTGCATACTAATTCCACAAGGTATAATACCGGCATGGCTACCATTGCTGATAGATTAGACACCCTGACGCAGCCCGGCGAGTTGTATGAAAAGCTCGCTGATGTTGCCGTGCGCTGCTATGCCTGCGGGCATCGCTGCCTGATCCGTGAGGGGCGGCGCGGGGTGTGTCAGGTGCGTTTCAACCACGAGGGGGAGTTGCGTGTACCCTGGGGCTATGTGGCCGGGCTGCAAATAGACCCGGTGGAGAAGAAACCTTTTTATCATTTGCTAGCGGGGGAAGATGCACTCAGTTTTGGGATGTTGGGCTGTGATTTCCATTGTGATTATTGCCAGAATTGGCTCAGTTCGCAGACGTTGCGTGATCCGGCGGCAGATGTTTCGGGGCGTTATATCCGCCAGATGATGCCGCAGCAGTTGGTCGATTATGGCGCGCGCGGCGGCGCTGCCGTGGTGGCTTCAACGTATAACGAGCCGCTGATTACGTCCGAGTGGAGTGCTGCCATTTTCAAGCTGGCGAAGGCCGCGGGCATGAAGTGTGTTTATGTCTCAAATGGCAATGCCACGCCTGAAGTATTGGATTATCTGCACCCGTATCTGACCGGCTACAAAATTGACCTGAAGACCATGCAGGATAAACAATACCGTCGTCTGGGCGGGGTGTTGCAGCATGTGTTAGATAGTATCCAACGGGCGCACGATTTGGGCCTGTGGGTGGAAGTGGTCACGCTGGTGGTGCCCGATTTCAACGACAGCACCGATGAGCTAATGGATACGGCGCGCTTCGTCCGCTCGGTGTCGGCGGATATTCCCTGGCATGTGAGCGCCTTCCATCCCGATTACAAGCTGACCGAACCAGAGCGCACTCCCGTGGAAACATTGCGCCGGGCGGGCGAAATTGGGCAGGAGTCCGGGCTGCACTATGTCTATGCCGGGAATGTGGCCGGGCAGTTGGACGCGTACGCGCATACGCGCTGCCATCAATGTAAAACGGTGGTGATTGAGCGTTACGGTTATGTCCTTCGCGGTTATCGTATCACCGCTGAAGGCACATGCCCGGACTGCGGCACAAAAATCCCCGGTATTTGGACTGAGCATCCGGAGGGCGTGCGTTTTGGCGGGCCGGGTTTTCCGCG
>JACNJM010000154.1 GCA_014382605.1 Anaerolineae bacterium | reverse complement strand
TGTCCTGGCCGCTACCAGCGGTTGGGCGCCGGATGCCCGCCAGATCATCGTCGGCGAACGCCCGGGTTCAGCCTTCGCCCACAATGACTTGTTGGTCTATCTGTTCGATCTGCAAACCAACGAATTGATCTACAACCCCCAGGACGAGCGCCTGCGCGGTTACGCTGATTTATTTTCGGTGCCGCGGCCTGCTGAAGGGTTGGCGCCAATCATCCAGGCGGTTGAGGCCGAACTGACGCGCTACGACAGCCTCAGCCTGCAATATGCGGCAGAAATTCTGCCCTATTCGTCAACTTTGCTCCATCAGGCCTTTGTGCGCATGGCCGAGTCGGGCAAGTACGCCCTGACCCAGGTGCCGGGGATTGGCGAAGCCTTAGTGAGTGTTTGAGTGTTGGACAAATTGGATCTGTGAACCACAGAAATTCTCTGTGATGAAAATTGAGTATTCTATATTTGGAGGAAATCTCATGGTTGAAAAACGAACAATCAAAGAATATGCTGGCTACGCCTTCTCCTTTTTGGGAGAATTACTCAGCCCGGACAAGGATGCGGACGCCCCCGCGGAGGCTGCTGTTCAAGCCGCTTCGCTGGATGATCTTAAACTCGACGATCTGCGCCGTGAAAAAGTGCGCCTGGAACAAGAAGAGCGCAAAATGCTGGCCCGCTTGCGAGAAGTTGAAGCCAAGAAGCGCCAACTTTTCGAGGAGGGCGCCCGAAACCCCAGTGATCGCGAACAACTGGTGACTGCCCGCCGCATCAAAGAACTCGATGTGCGTGCCGGTAATATGGATAGTATGCTGCAAGCCATCTCCAAACAAATGCGCATTCTTAATGGCCTGATTCAGGTCAAAGAGCGCACGCGTGTCATGGCCGAATCGGGCATCTCCAAGCTGCTCTCGGAGATTGATCTGGGCGACTTGATCGCTCATATAGATCAATCCAGTGTGGACGGCGAATTCCACATGGAAAAGTTCAATGATCTGATCGGCATTCTGGAAGAATCTGACTCGATCAGCCCGGAGTACAGCGAAGATCAGGATGTGTTAGAGATCATGCGCTCGATGCAGGCTGCCCGCGAGGTCGCCGACAGCCCCGAGAGCCTGGATCAACGCTATGCCGAATTCAACCGTCAATTGGCCGAAAAAGATTCCGGCCAGGAGTTGGAATCCTTCGAAGAGGATTATTAATGGCCCCAGTGGATTTAAGCGCTTCGATCTACGCCCAGTATAAACGGGCGCGTAAGCGTGCCGCAGAAGCCGAGCGCCGCGGCGTCGCCAGTGAAGCCGCGGCGGCTTACCGCCAGGCTGCCGGGTTTATGCGCCAGTATGCCGGGAGTGCGCGGGATGCCAGCGTGCGCCAGCAACGCAACCAGCGCGCCGATGCGTTGGAAGCGTTGGCGCAGCGGCTGCAAAATCTTCCCGCTGACGCCGCGCTGGTCGGCGGTCGGGATCGTGTCCAGCCGGCCGAAGCCACCGGCGAAGACGATTACGAGAGTCAGGTCTTGGGGTTGATCCAAAGCACGGATGTCAAGTGGGATGATATTGGCGGCCTGGATGACACCAAACAGGCCATCAAGGCAGCCTATGGCTTGGCGCTGGCCCGCAAACCGGCCGGGATTGAAATTTCCAGTTGGCGCAACTTCTTGCTCTTCGGCCCGCCCGGTACCGGCAAGACCCTGCTGGCCGCAGCGACCGCCGGAAATCTGGATGCCACCTTTTTCAACGTCAAAGTCAGCGATTTACTTTCGAAGTATTTCGGCGAAAGCACCAAGCTGATATCGGCGCTCTACACGGTTGCCAAACGTCTCAGCCCGGCGGTGATCTTCATGGATGAATTCGAATCCCTGACCCCGCCGCGCGGCTCCAGCGAGAGCGGCGCTGAGCGACGCATTGTCAGCACCTTGCTGGCCGAGTTGGATGGTCTCAAGGGCAAAGGCTCGGATGATCTGATCATTACGATTGGGGCCACGAATGTGCCCTGGCTGATCGATTCGGCCATGCTCAGCCGCTTTCAGAAGCGCATCTATGTGCCGCTGCCCGATGAGGTCGCCCGCCAGGCGATTTTGGAGATGTTTATTCTCAAACGCGGGCACAAAACCCAGGTTTCGATACCGGAGTTGGTACGGCGCACCGCAGGCTATGCCGGGCGCGAGATCGAGCAGATCTGCCAGACAGCAATCACCCACATGACCCAGCGCGCCAACCCCGGGCTGATGGCCGTGGTTGACCGCGGCCAGGATGCTCTGCGGGACTATGAAATCCGCGTTGAGCCGCTATCCCCCAAGGATTTTGACATCGCCTTTGAGAGTGTCCAGCCAATGACCGATCCGGCGGATGAGCGCCGCTATGCCGATTGGCTCAAACAGATCGAGAGTTAGCACAGGCTGCGGGAGGTAAGCATGTTGCCAGAACCTGATAAATTAGCCCGAACTGTCAAGAAGTTGTTCCGCACTGCCGAAGAAAAACGCCAGGAAGCGGAACTCAACCGTGATGTGCAGGTGCGTATGGGGCGTGCCCGTTTGCAGCGCCATATTCAAAATCAAAAGAAGATGGCCCTCAAGCTGCGTGCCCTGGCCAAACGCGCCCTGGCGCTCAACGATGAAGCCCGTTTTCGCCAGATTGGGCGGCAGTTGTTGTGGACTCAGCAGGATTTGCAGCGTTGGGAGCAATATCTGCTCTCACTGGAACTGCTCCAGGCTCGCCGCGATCAATCGCGCGCCTCACTGGAGTTGCTCAACGCCATCAAAGCCATGAGCGAATCGATGAACGCGATGGCCGGGTCGCAGAATGTGGGCGAGTTGCAGCGCGAATTGGAACAGGGTTTAGCCAGAGCGGCCAACCTCGATGAGCGTATGGCCTTGATGATGGAGATGATGGACAGCACCCTGGCCGCCGATACGCAGGTGGATGAAAGCGCCCTGGATGGTTTGCAAGCCAATCTGACCGAGGAAGTCGTCAGCGAGGAGACCTCGGCCTTTGATCGCAATATCGAAGAAGGCCTGCAGCGCATCCGCAAACAATTGGAAGATGAAGCCCGTCAGGGATAGGGGGTTGAAGTGAGTCAGGATCAAGTTGGTCGATTGCTAGCCGCTGCCGAAGCGCATTTTCAGACTGCGGCCGCCGCCCGCCAGAATGGGCAGGTTGATGTCGCCCGCCGGGGCTTTTTGGCTGCCGCCGAGCAGATGATGCTGGCCGCCCAAGCCTCCACGGGGCGATTGCGCCAGACGCGATTGCAATTGGCCCAGGATATGCTGGCCGCCGCCGAAGCGCTGCCCCGCCCGGTGGGAACTCCCGGCCAAACAGCGCGGCCATCTATCCCGCTGGGGGAGGAAGATAAATCCGCCGGATGGCTGGTGCAGGAACGCCCCAACATTCGCTTTGCCGATGTGGCCGGGCTGGAAGATGTCAAAGAGCAAATTCGCATCAAGCTGCTCTACCCCTTCACCCATCCCGATTTGGCCGAAAAATATGGCGTCCAGCCCGGTGGCGGGATTTTGCTCTACGGGCCTCCAGGTACGGGCAAAACACTGATGGCGCGCGCCGTGGCCGGTGAGATTGAGGCAGCTTTCTTCGCCATCAAACCCTCCGAGATTATGAGCCAGTGGGTCGGCAAGGCCGAGGAGAATCTGGCGGAATTATTCAAGCTGGCGGCTTCGCAGCCCCTGAGTGTAATTTTTATTGACGAAATGGAATCGCTGGCCCCCCGGCGGCGTTCTTCGAACTCAACTGTGATGCAGCGCGTCGTGCCGCAACTGCTGGCCGAATTGGATGGCTTCCATAAGCGCAGTAACCCCTTGCTGCTGATCGGAGCCACCAACGAACCCTGGGCGATTGACTCGGCAATTTTACGCCCTGGCCGCCTGGATCGTCTCATCTATATCCCGCCCCCCGATTGGGCCGCCCGGCGGGTAATTCTGGAACTCAACCTGAAAGCTGCCCCGCTTGCCGAAGATGTCTCGCTCGATACGATTGCTGACCAGACGCAGAATTTCAGCGGCGCCGATATGGCCTCCGTCGCCCGGCGGGTGCGCGAACGTGTGTTTTCGGCTGCCATCCAAAGCGCTGACCCCCAACCCATCACCATGGCCGATTTTGATGCCGTATTGGCCGAAACAAAACCATCCATCCCGGTGAAAGATTTACGCAAGTTCGAGCAATATGCACAAGCAAGCTGATAGCGGCCAGCTAACTGCTATCAGCCAGGAGTAATGATGACAGAACACCAACAACTCGGCAAATACCTGATCGAAGCCCATATTGGCACTGGCGCTTATGCAGATGTTTACCGCGCAATGGATACCGCCCTAAAACGTACTGTGGCCTTGAAAGTACTCAAACCCATGCTGCTGGCCGACGAAGAAGCCTTTGCCCGTTTTGTGCAGGAAGCCCAGGCCGCGGCAGGATTGTTCCACCCACAAATTGCCACCGTGCTGGATTTGGGCGAGGCCGACGGGCGTTTCTTTTTGGCGATGCGTTATGTGGAGGGTGTTTCGCTGGCCGAATATATCGCCCAGAACGGCCCATTACCCTGGGATGAAGCCTTGCGCATCACAGAGCAAATTGCCGAGGCGCTGGGCTACGCGCATGGCAAAGGCTTTATTCACCGAGACGTAAAACCCCAGAACATTCTCATCAGCCAGAGCGAAGGCGCCTTCCTGACCGATTTTGGCCTGGTGAAGGCCATCGCATCCAGCGGAATGACCACCACGGGCAGTTTTTTGGGCACGCCGCACTATATGGCCCCGGAAATCTGGCAGGGTGTGGAAGTTACCCCGGCCACTGATCAATATGCGCTGGCCTGTGTGCTGTGCGAAATGCTCACCGGTGAAGTACTCTATGCCGGTAAAACCCCGCCGGTGGTGAATGCCAAACATTTTCAGCCGCCGCCTTTGCCGGATGTGTGGCCGGATGGGGTTCCCGATGGGACAGATGAAGTTTTGCGTAAAGCATTGGTACAAGATCAACAAGCGCGTTATCTAGACCTGGATGAATTTGTGGCCGCATTAAAACCGGACAGGTCTTCACATGTTACACAAACCCCCAGGGTTGAGGTCGTTTCGCAGCCTGCCCCAAGCCAACAGCCTGAATTAGACCTGTCCGGTTTGGCCACGCATGATAACCCCGCTGGAATCGAGTGGGTTGAAATTCCCGCCGGCGTATTTCTGTATGGCGACGACAAAGCAAAACGAATGATTGAGAAACCCTACCTGATTGGAAAATACCCGGTAACGAATGAACAGTACAAGAAGTTTATTGATGCTAACCCTGCTCACAGGGTGCCAGATCAATGGGACGCAAAAAAACGTACATTTCCGGCAAAAAAAGCAAAGCATCCTGTTGTCTATGTGAGTTGGCACGATGCACAAGCCTTTTGCCAGTGGGCCAAATGCCGCTTGCCCATGGAAGAAGAATGGGAAAAAGCCGCCCGGGGTACGGATGGTCGTGAATATCCCTGGGGTGAAGAGTGGCAGGATGGCAAATACTGTAATGGCTGGGAATCTGGCATTAAAGACACCACTCCGGTGGATCGTTTCCCGCTGGGTGTCAGCTCCTATGAGGTTTGGGATATGAGCGGCAATGTCTGGGAATGGACTTCCAGCAAGTTTAATGCCGATACGTATGTCCTGCGCGGCGGCTCCTGGTGCAGTGCAGATTGGAGCGTCCGCTCGGCGGATCGCGACAGGTACTCGCCATCCATTACCGTCAATGACGTCGGGTTTCGTTGTGCCCGCTCGTAATGATTCTGCGACCGAAGGGAGTACTGGTTTCTGCGACCGCAGGGAGTTCTGAGATTCTGAATCGGGGGGTCTGGAGGGCAAAGCCCCCCAGATGAATCTGGAATAAGAAATGGAGATTATTATGTTACTTAAATTTTTCAATCACCTTCGCTTAACCTGGCGATTATCACGCGACAAACGCGTCAGCATCTGGCTAAAAATCTTTTTGCTGGGCCTGCCCCTGGCCTATGCCAGCATCCCCACCCCGGCGGATATGTTGCCCGGCATTGGCATGCTGGATGATCTGGTTTTCCTGGGGTTGAGCAGCGTCATCTTTGTCGCCATCAGCCCGATGGCGCTGGTCGCCGAGCATCGCCAAATCATCAGCGGTCAAGGCAGCGAACCTGCCGCGCAGCTCGATGCCTACCGCCATCCCAATGAAGGCCGCGATCTCGCCTTCGGCTTTGTGATTATCATGTTCTTGTTGACCCTGTCTGGTTATTTGGGCGGTCTGATTGGCGCAGGGTTATTTGGCGTGGGCTATATTTCTTCGTCGATGCTGCGCGCCCGGGCTTTGAGTAATTCGCTGCAGGTCACCGAACAACAGTTGCCGCAAATCTATC
>JACNJM010000149.1:28738-31570 GCA_014382605.1 Anaerolineae bacterium | reverse complement strand
TAAAAGCTGGCGATTTGGGCGTTGGATTGGTCGGTGTTGGCGAAGAACGAAGCCGTGAATTTGCCTTCGATGACTTTCATTAGTTGAGTATCCACGCCCGCGGCTTCGAGAAAAGCGCGGTAATCGGCAAAATCTTCGCCAACAGTCGCCATGACGCGCGGCTTTCCGCCCAGCAGCGCCAGGGTGTAGGCAATATTGGGCGCAATGCCGCCGCGGTGGCGCACCATTGAATCGACCAGAAATGACAGGCTGATCGAATCCAGCTTTTCGGGCAAGAAATGTTCTTTGAAGAGACCGGGGAAGGTCATCAAGTAGTCGTAGGCGACGGAGCCGGTGAGTATAATTTCCATAATTATTTGCGTCAGACGTCCGACGTCAGGACGTTTTGACGTTTACCACCTTTCGTAAATTTTCAAGATAGGGCGGATACGCCACCCCATTTTCAGTCACAATCCCCGTAACCAAGCGGTGGGGCGTAATATCAAAAGCCGGATTGCGCGCCGAAGCGCCTTCGGGAAACGCAGCTTGCCCCTGGAAAGTTAGCGACAGAACTTCGGCCTGATCGCGTTCTTCAATGGGAATTTCAGCCCCGGTGGCGAGTGACAGGTCAATCGTCGAGGTGGGAACTACGGGGTAGAAAGGCACGCCGTTATCATAAGCGGCCAGCGCCAGCATGTAGGTGCCAATTTTGTTAGCCACATCGCCATTGGCAGCGGTGCGGTCCGAGCCAACGAAGACTTTATCCACTTGTCCGTTACTCAGGAAATAGCCCGCGGCGTTATCAGAGATGATGTCGTAGGAAATGCCGTATTGCTCCAACTCCCAGGCGGTCAGGCGCGAGCCTTGCAGGCGCGGGCGAGTTTCATCCACCAGAACGTGGATATTTTTTCCCTGTTTGTGCGCCATGCGAATCACGCCGAGTGCGGTGCCCCAATCTACGGTGGCCAGCGCGCCGGTGTTGCAGTGATGGATGACCGTGTCGCCATCAGCGATCAACTCCGCGCCGTGGTGGGCCATGCGCTGGTTGATCTCTACATCTTCATCGGCGATGCGTTGGGCTTCGGTGAGAACGGCGGCGCGGAGAGATTGCAAACTTCCCTCACCCCAACCCTCTCCCCCTGGGAGAGGGGGCGCCTCCCCTCGCCTTTTGAGAGAGGGGCTGGGGGTGAGGGTATTCAAAATTCGATCCAGCGCCCAGGCCAAATTAACGGCGGTAGGACGAGCTTTTTTGAGCAGGTCGGCGGCAGATTTTAGATCGGTGAGCAAACCTTCGGGCGTAGTAGCGGCTGATTGATTGGCGGCCAACCCCAGAGCGAATCCCGCCGCGGCACCGATAGCAGGCGCGCCGCGCACAACCATATCCGTGATGGCTTGCCCCACAGCGCGGTAGTCATCAAAAACGGCTACTTCAAATGTTCCGGGGAGCAGCCGTTGGTCGATCATCTGGAGTTTGTGGGTGGTGAAATTCCATTCGACGGTTTTCATATGCAATCCTGTCAAAACCGGGGAAGTGTATCATGCCTGTAGGGGGCTGTCAAAGCCTTGCCAAAACTTCGAGCAGAGAGATGTGACCCATGACGTGATAAAACGGATCGACCACGGGCAACTCACTAAGATTGTGTTCTTTCATACGCTGATAGGTTTCAGCCAGATCGGCAGTGGTGTGGGCGTAAACCGGTTCGTTCATAATGTCGGCGGCGAGCAAATTGATATTGGGGGCAGAGTATTGCAATGCTTTGTTATAATCCACGGATTCATCCACAAAGGCTTCGGGGATAATTGGGGCAAGCAATACTTCGGCGAGAGTGGCGATGGGAATGATGCCCATAAGCCGCTGCTGGGTGTTGACCACGCAGACCAGAGAAACCGCAGGATTTTCAAGCATACGGGGCAGGATTTCACCGAGGGGCGTATCCACACGCACAATGATGGGATCCAGATCGAGAGTGTGAATGATTTCGCCGACCTGCAATTGACGTTGGCTGCTCCTATCAGAGAGGGCATCACGCCCGTAGGTTTCTTTGACATCTTCGTAGAACCATTTCAATAAATTGGAGGGTTCTTTTTGTTCAGGTTCTTCATTCTCCAGGGTGGGGGGCGTATGCCGCCATTTTTGCAGGCCCATGATGTCATCAATGGGCATGGTGAAGAGAATGCCGCTGCGCGGGCTATCAAAGCCCTTGACCACGCGGTCAGCTTCAGAGATGGCGCGTTCCAAAATTCCAGGGTCATCAATCAGGCTGAGCAGGGTACGCTGACCGGGTTCGTCAGGGGTGAACATATTCAGCAGGCTGCCCAAACCGCCACGCACTTGCTTCTGAGCCTGGAATCCGCCCATACTGGGTAAAATTGTCACGCCGGGGACATTGGCACGATTCCAGGCGCGCAGGAGTTTGGGAAGTAAATTCGGTTCGTGCAGAATAACGATGAGTGCTGTTGTAGTCATAATTTTGATGGAACGCGGACACCTGCGGTGAAAGTGCAGGTGTCCGCGTTCTATTCGACGATTTCGACTTGAATTTTCGTTTCGTGTTGGAGCTGTTGGATGAATTCTTCCAGGCTTTGGTCCTTGAAGACTGCTTCGCCTAATGTTGAAGTGGGTTTGCCGATGACGAGCATATCGGGGCGCAGTTCCAATACAGTTCTGTGGAATTGTTCTTGCACATTGCCTTCACGCACCAGATAAGCGGCCTGCGAAACGCCGCGACGTTCGGCGCGGTCAACCAGCATCAGCATGGCGAAATTGCCCATATCATGAAGTTGTTTGTAGACCGTTTTCAGGGGCATCATTGACGGGCCGGATGATTTCAAAAATTCGGCGTTGATGGCGTG
>JACNJM010000149.1:0-28367 GCA_014382605.1 Anaerolineae bacterium | reverse complement strand
GCCGACGGTAATCAGCAAGGCAGGAATTCCTTTTTTAAGGAAATACATATAACTGATCGAGTATCCGGCGCGCTCGGCGATGCCTGATGCAATCATATTTGCCGAAGCACCAATTAACGAACCGTTGCCGCCCATCGCCGAACCCACCGAGAGACAGAAAAATAGTACTTTGCTCTCCGCGCCCGGAACGGTTGTGGTGAGAAAACCAACCACGGGCAGCATGGCTGCCGTAAAGGGGATATTGGCGATGACCATCGAAAGGATGGCGCTCAACCAGGTGACTGCAATCATCGACAACACAAGATTTTCGCCCACCAGCCGCCCAATGAATACGGCAATATAGCTAATCAGCCCGACTTCTTGAATGGCGCCCACGACCATGAACAAAGCCATGAAAAAAACCAGCGTGGTCCAGTCGACAGCCTCGATCATTTCTTCGATGTCGGGTTCGATCCATACCATCAGCGTTGTCGCGCCGACGAGCGCTGTCACAGCGGGGAGCAAGTGAATTTTCTCGCCAAAGATGAAGAGCAGCAGCATCCCCAAACCGACCCACCCCGCTTTTTTTAAGTGTTCCGGCTGAGTGATGCGCCCCCGCTCGGCAAGATGCTCCAAGAGCATAGGTGAAGCTTCAGTAGCCGCTGCCAACTCTTTTCGGTAGATCAAAACGCTGTATAGTATCAGCCCGATGAAAGCCATCAATACGCCGGGTGTGAGATTGGTTAAAAATTCACTAAAAGAAATATTGGCATACGAGCCAATGAGAATGTTGGTAGGTGTGCCGATGAGCGTACTGATGCCAACGACGTTGGAAGCCATGACTTCGGGGAGCAAAAAGGCCAGCGGATTGATGCCCATCGAAATGGCAATTTGAATGGTGATGGGTGTCATTAGCAGCATGGTGGTGACGTTATCAAGGAAGGCTGAAGCCACCCCGGCGATTAACATGAGAATGGAGAGTAAAAGATAGACATTGCCGCCCGAAACCCGATAGGCAAAAAAGGCCAGCCATTGGAAAATGCCCGTATTTTCGACCACGGCGACCACGATCATCATGCCCATGATGAGGAAGATCACGTTCCAGTCGATATATTTGAGCGAGTCGGTAAAATCGAAAATATACAGATTTTCAGAGATCGGATGCCCCAAATAGCTGATGATTAGCACCAGCGATGCGCCGACCAGCGCGGCCAGCGTGTTATGCAATTTGTCGGTGGCGATAAGCAGCAGCACGCTGATGAAGATCACCGTCGCCAGCCAAAACGCCAGACTGACTTTGCGTGCCAGCGTTATATCGGGAATTTCGACTGCCGCCCCGGCGTTCAATTGTTGCAAGTCTGCGGATTCAAGAGCAATTTCCGCCGGGCCAAAGTGAGGGCGCTCAATATGCAAATAGATAGCTTCGTCAAATGCCGCGGGATCATTGGGCGCGCTCATGTGCAATGCAAAACTGCCATCGCTTTGTGTGGTTGTATGCACCACCGCAATTTTGCTGTCGGCCAGCAGAGAAACTTCTGCGCCTTCTACCGCAACCCCTTGTTCGTCCAGTACGCGGCCGAAAATCGTGCCCAAACCCGCGTCCTGAGCTTGCCCGATGCGATTCGGCGCGTAAAATATCAATGCCCCGGCCAGCAGTAGCGCAGCAACAAGATAACGCTGCAAGTTTGCTTTTCGCTTCATTCCTGGGTTTCCTCGGCCAGGACCACTTTTGCACCACTTTCTTGTTCAATTTCTTGCCGAAATTGCTCCATACGGTCGTGGGTGAATGTATCCACTTCATTTTGCCCGCGCGGTTGGCCTAGAATCACGTACTCTGCATCAACTTCATGGCATAGCCCGATGATCTCTGCGCGCACCTGTCCCTTTCGGACTACTGGCTCCGCTGTCACACCATTTTTTGCTGCCTGTGTTTGCGCCGCGAGCAAAATGAATTCCCCCATCTGACGGAGTTCTTTCTCAACCACATGCACCCGGCTGGTCGATGTAAGGGTCAAGAAATCCAAATTAACCACATACAAAAAATAAATTGTCTGACGGGTTTCTTCGGCCACCGCAATGGCTTTGTAGATCGTAGGATGACTGGCTGGACCGCCGCGGATGGCGCAGACAATACCGGGCATAAGCTTACTCCTTTTGGGGATTCTGACGAAATTAGCTCTCAGGTGTGGCGGTCGGACTCAGGGCAGGGCTGGTTCCTGCTTCCGGTGTCGATTCTGCCTCGGGTGTGGCGCTGGGTTTAGCAGGTAACCCGCCCTGGATGATTTGCCAGGCTCCGTCAAGCTGGTCAGCCGCCCGAAGGGGTGAAACCGCCAATTGTTCCAGCGCGTTTTGCAGCAACTCACTCACCTGAGTTAGCGCCGTGCGCTGGTAATCCGGCGCGGAGGCGCTGATCGAATCAATCGCCGCCAAACCGGCCCAGATGCTGACCTCCGCCTGGACATAATTCCCTTGCGAAATGAATAATCGCCCGCGTGTCAATGCTTCCAGCAAGCGCAATATATTGAGTTCACTTTGTATTTCGCTGAGCAAAGCCTGTTCGCCGATACCATCGGTTTGCATACTTTCAAGTTGGAGAGCAAGCCCGTCTAGCCCGGCAGATAGAACTTCGAGAGCGTTTAGAACGTCAACCAGCTTGGCCTGTGTGTCGGTGAGCGCTTCGGGCAGTGAATCTAGTTCCGCTAACGCAGCGCTTTGGGTAGCCTGTATGCTTTCGGCGGCAGAAAGCGCGCTTTCAAGTTGGGCAAGTTGTGTTTTTGCGTCATCGTGCTGAATTTCAAGTTCGGTCAACCGCGTGCGCAGGCTTTCGATTTGTTGGGTGAGCGCTTCCAGGGTTTGGCGTTGTTGAGCTTCAAGGTCGTTGAGCCGTTGGGTGTTTTCTTCAACGGGTTGAATATAGCGCATGCGCAACGCGGGAACGCCATACGCCGCGGCATAATAGACCGCGAGGCCCAGCCCAATGGCGAGTATCAGCGTAAAGAGCAGGCGCACAATAAAGCGAATCAGGTTAATCATTCGCTGGCTGAAAGTAGGTGCTGAATGATTTGAAGTCATACATTTCTCCAAGTGATTCTTTATTTATGCCTGTGCATCAACCACGAAATTTGCTCTTCGATCGTGACCAATTGCAAACTCAGGCTAATGCGTTGTTGTCGGGCTTCGATATTGGTAATGCGCAGTAGAATTTTTTCGCCGGGGATGACGTTTTCGGGGCCTAGAATACTGCCTCCAAAGGGGATTTCGCTGCGGTGCAGCAAGCCTTCAACCCCTGCGCCCAATTCAACAAAAAAACCAAAGCGTTGCTCAGTTGTGACCACGCCCTCCACCAGATCGCCAATGCGATAGCGTTTCTTTATATCAATCCAGGGGTTGGGGCGCACGGCCTTGCGGCTCAGGCTGATGCGTCGGCGTTTATAATCGATTTCCTGTATGCGAACCTTCACTGTTTCGTCGACTTTAACAACCTCGGCCGGGTCAGTGACGCGCCGCCACGCCAATTCGGAAATGTGGATCAGGCCATTAATGCCGTTGCCAATATCGGCAAAAGCGCCAAATTCTACCAGATTGATAATTCTTCCGGTGAGTATCTGTCCAACTTCGAACCCCTGCGCCCACTGGTTGCCGCTGTACTCTTGCGCGTCAAGCTTGGCTGTAAAGATCAACCGATTGCGCTTTTTATCAGCTTCAATAACAGCTACTGGCATAAGCGAACCGACTTTGCGGTTTTTTAGCGTATCGTGATTTCCGGAAGCCAGATTCGGGATTTGGGAGTTTGGGATAAACCCCTGAAGCTGACCGAATTTTACAATCAGGCCGCCGCGGTTTTGTTCAATGATCTTGAGTTCAAGAATTTCCCCATTTTGGAGATAGCTCTGCGCGGCCACCCAGTCATCATCCTTTTGACTGTAAGCCATTCTGGAAGAAAGATCAATATTATAATCGGATGGCTGGTTGGATAGGTAAGAAGTACGCCGACTGGTGTTCTCGTTGTAGAAATTGCTCGACATATTAGCACCAATTTGTGAGATATTGTTCCGAACTCTGACTATAAACGTGTGCCTGCCCCTGTGGTGGATATTGTGTATTTGTATGGGCATAAAATTGCTACGGCGTTCGCTATAGCCCGAAAACAGGGAGATAGGAATCTCTCCATGCCCATCTATTTTCGCTATATTTTTAATACGCTGTGCAAACCCAATGAGGGATAATAAAGCCGGATGAGCGCGTTTTTATTGGCTGCTCACCCGGTCTTGAAGAATCATGTATTTGTACTACTCTGTACTGCCCCTAGAAAATCCTGCAACTTCCGCCGCACGCCCGGACGTCGCAGGCGGCGCAGCGCCTGAGCCTCAATTTGGCGCACGCGCTCGCGGGAGACTCCAACCTTGTTGCCTACTTCTTGCAAAGTATGACTCTTTCCATCGGGGATACCGTAACGCAGGCGCAAAATTCGGGCCTCGCGTGCGGGAAGTTCTTCCATAACTTCTTCGAGTTGCTCGCGCAAAATCTGGTGTGTGGTCGTTTCATCGGGCGAGGGCGTTTCCTCGTCTTCGATAAAATCACCGAGAACCGCGTCCCCCTCGATGGTGGTGGGCATTTCTAGGGAGAGCGGACGGCGCGCCACCTGGAACATATAGCGCACTTTGTCGGGCGGGATGGCGAGTTCATTTGCCAATTCCTCGATGGTGGGATCGCGTTCCAAATCTTGTTTGAGTTTATGTTGTGTGCGGAACAGCCTTGAAATCTGATCGCCCATGTGAACTGGAATGCGGATGGTGCGTCCCTGGTCGGCGATGGCGCGTGTCACTGCCTGGCGAATCCACCAGGTTGCATATGTGCTGAACTTATAGCCGCGCTTGTAATCAAATTTTTTGGCCGCGCGCATCAGGCCGATATTACCTTCTTGAATAAGATCGATGAAGGGAACACCGCGTCCCATATGTTTCTTCGCAACACTGATGACCAGACGGGTATTGGCTGTAATCAGATGTTCAACGGCTTCCCATTCGCCGCTAATATAAGCATATAATTTGACGCGCTCTTCAGGAGTAATATCTCCTTTGGCAAGTTTCCGCCGTGCTTTTCGGCCGCGTTCAATTTGCTTGGCGAGTCTTAATTCTTGTTCTCCGGTTAGCAGGGGAACGTGCGCCGCGTCCTTGAAATAAAGTCCCAATAAATCTTTGGTATCGATATTTGCCAGACGGTCTTCCTGATTTGCCTTAGGAATACGCTCATCTTTGATGTCGCTGTCTAATTCTTCATCGTCAGGGAGTTCCAGATCGTCGTTATCAATATATGGGATCTGCGCGTTTAACAGTGATGCGAATACCTCCTCAAGTTGGCTGACATCCTGCTCAACATCGGGAAAATGGCGCAAAATTTCGTCATAGGTAACAAAACCCTGTGTACGGCCTAATTCAATCAGCTTTCCCAGGGCAGAATATTTGCTGTCGCTGTTATCCAGCGATTCTAAAATCTGATCGTCAATTGTAGTTCTCATAAATTTTAAAATACCAACAAACAGATTTATCGGTGTGTAGATTTTTTATGTCGGTAGACAATGCGCCCGCGTGTCATATCGTAGGGTGACATTTCAATAGTTACTCTGTCGCCGAGCAGCACACGAATATAATACTTGCGCATTTTACCGGCAAGGTAGGCAAGAATTTCATGCCCGTTATCCAATTCAACCTTAAACTGAGTGCCCGGCAACGCTTCCACGATTGTGCCATCTACTCTGATCTTATCTTCTGCTTTTGCCATAAAAACTTTTTCTCTCCTGAAACAATCTTTATCTACATAATAGCACAGGCGCGAGTAATAACAAAATTCAATTTCGCGCGACTTCAATAATTGCGTTAGAAAAAGCCGGAAAATAGGGGTGTAAGGTATGCGGCGCATACCCTACACCCCTATTTTCACCGGTTTCCTAATGAACTGCGTATTTCTTGCAGTTCGTTGTCATCAAGTTGCGTTGTTGTACGCTCTGGGATACAATCCTTACTCTGAATGGTTTCCCGATATGCTATTTTGGTATCTTTATTAAAAATGAAAACCCGGCTAACGTTTACGAACGTGAACCGAGTGGATTCTGGTAGGCGGGGCGTTTCTAGTAGAATGGTTCGTCAAAAACCTCCATGCCTGAATAAAAATCGCACTCCTGGTGGTGTTTGTTCGTAAGTGGCTTCTCAACGCACAAAAATCCGTTTCATTATAACATAGATCATCATTGTACTGGTGGAAATTTGCACAAGATAAATATATACAGAAGTATATTGTTTTTGGGGCTGTTCTGGTTGGCAGGTTGCAATCGTCCGGCGAGCGAATCGGTTACGGATGTGTTGTCTGAAACCGCGACACCAGTAGCCGTAGAGTCCCCTGTTCAGCCCGAGTCGCCGCCAACTCCCACCTCCACGCCCGTGACGCTTTCTTTGCCAGCAATTAGCATTGAAGATGGTGATCGGGCGCGCTTCTATGGGGATTGGGAAAGCGCTTTACTGGCTTATTCAAATGCCTATCAGAACAACGCCGCAGCCGAATTGCGTTCAGCGGCCTTATTGGGGATGGCAAGAACCTACTATCATCAGGCAGAATATCAGGCCGCACTGGATACACTTCAACTTCTCTTCAACGACTATCCCGCTGCTGCCGAAATCCCCGCCGGGCACATCACCAGCGCGTTAGTCTATGAAGCCATCGAAGAGTATTTTCTGGCAGCAGAAGCCTATCGCGCTTATTTGGATATTCGTCCGGGATTGATTGATTCGTATATCAACGATTTGCGCGGCGATGCATTGGTTGCCGCGGGCGATTTGGTTGGGGCAATTGGTGCCTATCAGGCCGCGTTGTCTGCGCCGCGTCTTGGTGATACCCTGCCTATTGAGCAGAAAATTGCCAATGTTTACTACTTTCAGGGTGATTATAATACGGCCGTTGTCGCTTATCAGGATATTTATAATCGCACCAACAACGATTTCACCAAGGCTACGCTCGATTATCTGATGGGGCAGGCGCATACTGCGTTGGGCCAAACTGATCAGGCGAATGCGGCCTATCTCGATGCGGTTGAAAACTACCCCCTCTCATACGATACCTATCAAGCGCTGATCTTATTGGTGGATGCGGGCTACCCGGTCAGCGAGTTTGACCGCGGCCTGGTGGATTATTTCGCCGGACAATACACGCTTTCGATCGCAGCCTTCGACCGTTATCTTCAAAACACCGCCGAAAATGCCGCCACGGCGCATTATTACCGCGGTATGGCTTACCGCGCTTTGGGTGATTCACCGACCGCGATTGCCATTTGGGATGAAATTATTCAACAGTATCCTGAAGCTGATCGTTGGGATGATGCCTGGGAAGAGAAAGCCTACACCCAGTGGGGGTATCTCGAAGATTTTGACGCGGCCCTGAAAACATTATTGGGATTTGTAGATGAGGCCCCCTGGCACGAGCGCGCCGCCGAGTTTTTATATGATGCCGGGCGCGTGGCTGAACGGGACCGCGACCTGGGGTTGGCTGCCCGCATCTGGCAGCGGATTCCCCTCGAATACCCCTCCAGCGCATATGTACCTCGGGCATTTTTCCTCACCGGAATTGCCTATTACCGTATGGGGGATTATGCCTCGGCGCTGACCGGTTTTGAGCAATTCTTGGGCACCTCTGCCGATTTGGGTGATCGCTCCGCGGCTCATTTCTGGATGGGGAAAGCTTACCATGCTGCCGGAAATGCGGGCGTCGCCGAGGCAGCTTTCACGCGGGCAGCCAATACCGATCCCACCGGCTATTATAGCGAGCGCGCCCGCGATATTCTGGTTGGGCGCGCTCCTTTCGCCCCTCCCCTCGTTTATGATATTGGCTACGACCTGGCTGGCGAGCGAGCCGAAGCCGAAGCCTGGATGCGTGAAGTTTTTGCCATCCCCGCCGAGTTGGATATTCATGATCCTGCACCCTTGATGGCAGATGCCCGTATGATCCGCGGTACCGAGCTATGGTATTTGGGACTTTATGATGCCGCCCGCCTGGAATTTGAGTCGTTATGGCAGGGTGTGCGCTCCAACCCGATGGATAATTACCGCCTGGTCAACTATCTATTGGATTTGGGCTTCTACCGCACGGCCATATTCGCGGCGCGTGATATTCTTGACCTCAACCAAATGGATGATGCAACCACAATGAACGCGCCGATCTTTTTTAATCATGTGCGCTTTGGCAGCTATTACCGCGAATTGCTTATTCCTGCGGCACAACAGAATAATTTGCACCCCCTGTTTTTATTCAGTGTTGTTCGACAAGAAAGTTTGTTTGCTGGATGGGTACAATCTTCTGCTGGTGCGCGCGGTCTGATGCAAATTATCTCCAGCACCGGGGCCTCGATTGCCGCCCAAATGGGCTGGCCCCCCGATTATACCGATGAAGACCTCTATCGTCCGTTGGTCAGTATTACCTTTGGAGCTGATTATCTTAATACCCAATATGAATACTTTGATGATCTCTATGTTGCCCTGGCAGCCTATAATGGAGGGCCGGGCAATGCGGCAATCTGGCAATCGTTGGCTGGGGATGATCCAGATTTATTTGTGGAAGTGATTCGTTTTGAAGAAACGCGGCGTTATATCAAAGGGGTTTACGAAATCTTCTCAATTTATCGCCGTCTTTATGATCGTACCCCGTAAAAAAACAGAGCGGGAGCCGTAGGCTCCCGCTCTGTTTTTTTACGCTAAGGGCGTTCGCCCAGCGTCAGTTCGATTTGTGTTTCATACCCATCGCGTAAAACCGTCAAAATAATCGCATCTCCGGGACTTTTGTGCATCGAGAGATAAGTGATTAGATCATTGAAGTTGCGCACTTCAGTGTCATCAATGGCAATGATGAGATCGCCGCCCAGCGGTAGAAAACCATTATTTTCATCTCGGTTCGCGCCGCGCAGTCCGGCAGTTTCCGCGGGGCTGTCGCTGGAGACATCGAGAATGTACACGCCGGTAGATTGTGGCAGCCCTAATTCTTCCTGCTGGATGAGGGTCAGTTCGCCACCGGGCAAGCTGCCGATGCCGATATACGGGTAATTATAATAGCCATCCGCGATGAGATGAGGCACCACGCGCTTGACAATATTGATTGGAATCGTGAAGCCAATTCCGGAGTTTACGGGCTGGCCGCTGCTATCAAATGTAGCGCTTTGGATTGCCACATTAACGCCAATAATTTCCCCGTCCAGGTTGAGCAATGGGCCGCCAGAGTTACCAGGGTTGATGGCGGCGTCGGTTTGGATGATGCCGCCCGCAGTGAAGTATGCTCCTCCCGGGGCTTCATGCAGGGATTGCATGGTGCGCCCCAGCGACGAGATGATTCCAACCGTCATGGTGCCGTACAATCCATGCGGGTTGCCAATTGCCACAACAGTTTGACCCACCATGAGCTGGTCTGAATCACCCAGGGAGATCGGGGCCAGTTCTTCGGCGGGAACATCTACTTTGAGTACGGCAATATCCGAATCCGGGTCTGTTCCCAAGATTTCTGCGCGGGTTTTATATCCGGATGGGAAATCCACCTCCAGCTCGGATGCCCCTTGGACGACATGATAATTGGTGACGATATGGCCTTCTGTATCGATAACAAAGCCAGAACCTAGTGATGAACTGCCCATACTGTCGGAACTCAATACATGAATTGCCACAACGCCAGGATTGACTTGCTGATAGAGTGAAGTCAGCAGTTCTTCTTGTGTGTGCAAATCCAGCGTAGGGGGTGGTGATGCCGCTTCGATCGTTGGCGTAGTCATTTCTGCCGTGCTTATCGGTGTTGTTTGAGTTGTTACCTGACCGGATACCGCGCAGGCTGCCGAGACGATCAAAAGCGTGGTGGCAATGGCGATCAATATATGGGTTGTTTTTTTCATAGCTGCACTTCCTGTTGGGTTTCTGAAGATGCTGTGGGAACCTTCGCGACATTTCCTAGCGCTGCGTAGATCATATCATTGATTCTATGTGCTGCTTGCCGCTTACGTCAAGCTCAGGCAGGCAGCACTTAGTAAACTCTAATCGTTGACAAATCTGCCAGTTTTGGGTTTCCCCTGAGCAATAGCGTAAGCCTGATTGTTAAAAAATTTAGGAGTCTGAATGTGTAGTGCTAAAGTGCTAGAATAAGGCTCCCCGATTTTTTATGAACCATGCTATTATAGTGACGTATGACTACTGTGGCTGAACGTATTCTGATTGTTGAGAGCGATTCTGAAGTTAGCGATTTAATTGCCCGGCAGGCGCTGGGGCCATTGGGGTTTCGCGTCAAAGTAGTTGTGGGAGCGCCCCAGGCTATTCAGGAAGCAGCCCGTTTTTCACCGGATGTAATTCTTGTCAATATCAGTTTGCCAGGCTTGAGCGGTAAGGATTTATTGGTGGCGTTATCCTCCCAGGGGGTTTCTGTGCCGGTGATTGTGTTGGCTGAGGATGGGCAGGAAGCAGATGTCATTCAGGCATTTCGGTTAGGCGCTACAGATTATCTGAAGTGGCCGTTGCGGGAAACCGAAGTGGTTTCAGCCGTGGAACGTGCGTTGCAACAAGTGAGGGCGCGGCACGAGCGCGAGCGCCTGGCCGAGAAGCTGGAGCGCACGAATCGCGAACTTCAGCGTCGGGTGCGCGATCTAACCACGATTTTCAGCATCGGCAAATCAGTTACTTCAATTGCAGATCAACGAGCATTATTTGAACGGATTGTCGAAGGAGCAATTTTTGTTACCGAAGCCGATCGCGGCTGGCTGCATTTACGAAAAGGGAATAGCAAGAAATTTGTTTTGCGCGCCTTTCGTAATTTGCCCGAATCCAAAGGGGTTCAGATCGGCCAACCCTGGGATGACGGCATCAGTTCATTAGTGGCGCTTTCAGGGGAATCGCTTTCTATTCATGGCCCCGCTTTAGAGAAATTTAAGGTTGCTCGTTTAGGGAAATCAGCCCTGGTTGTGCCGGTAAAGGCGCAGGAAGAAGTAGTCGGGTTGTTGGTGGCGATACGCCAAAAAGCATTGCCGTTCGATACTGGCAATCAAGCCATGTTGGAGGCTCTGGCAGATTACGCTTCGATTTCGTTGGTCAACGCGCGATTATTTCAGGCAGTAGAACAGCGCGCCCGTTCCTTACAGGCTGTTTTGGATGCTTCACAGTCGGGAGCAGATTCGTTCAACGGTGATGGGAAAACAGCATTACAGTCTATTGAAGAAGTCGAATCAAATTTGGCAGTACTTATGGCAACGGATGCCAATCTGATTGCGCAACAGCGAAATGCTGTTCAGAATATCCGCATGAGTCTGAAAAGCATCAAAAACGCTATTCGAAATTCTTCGCAAGCTCGGGATGGCGAATAAAAGAAACAACTTCTATGGATACTACAATTCTTCTCATTGTCGCGAATAGTCAAACAGGAGAATTGCTGGATCGGGGGGTATTAGCTCCAGCAGGTTTTCGGGTAACCCAGGTTGGTGATGCCGCGGGCGCGGTGACGGCGATGCGTTCATCAGCCATTGATGTTGCCATAGTGGAAAGTGCTGTTGGGGGCGTACAACTTGCTATCACTCTGGCTGAAACATACCCTGCGCTACCCCTGATATTAATTGCCTCAACCGAAGAACAAACCCAGATGCTGGATGCATTGCGCGCTGGGGTATTTGATTTTCTCACGCCGCCGTTGAAACCCGATGCCATTCTGGATGTTGTGCAGCGCGCGCTGAACAAGCGCCAGCGCATTAATACCTGGGCCAAAGAAAACAACCGGCGTAATACCGATATTTTGCGCCAACGGGTTAGCTTGCTGGAAACACTGGGCAAGGTTGGACGTTCGGTAACTGCGCTATTAGACCTCGACGAAGTTTTAAAGGTAGTTGTGGATGCTGCTGTAGAGCTTACTGGCGCGGAAGAAAGTAGTTTGCTTATGCTGGATGAAAACACGGG
This sequence comes from Anaerolineae bacterium, assembly GCA_014382605.1. Taxonomy (GTDB): domain Bacteria; phylum Chloroflexota; class Anaerolineae; order Anaerolineales; family UBA11858; genus NIOZ-UU35. The sequence goes on along the minus strand of JACNJM010000149.1, from coordinate 16,434 downwards.
CGAACTCTATATGCGTGCGGCACGCAATGTACATGATGATTTGGTAAACACCTTTCGCTTGCCGGTCAGCGATACGCTGGCTGGAGAAGTCGTGCGCACAGGTAAACCGATCCTGCTGGATCAAGAATCGCCAAAAAAAATAAAAACATCCTATCTTGTAAAAACGCTGATCTACGTACCTTTAGAAGTACAAGAACGCATCATTGGCGTTTTGGGGGTTGCGAACCGTGAACAGCAAAAATCGTTCCATCAACGGCATATTGCCCTGGTTTCAGCCCTGGCTGACTATGCTTCTATCGCAATTGAGAACGCGCGTCTCTTTGAGAATACCGAAATTGAGCGTAAAAAACTGGAATCGATATTAACGCGCATTGAAGATGGTGTGATTGTTATTGATGCCAATGAGCAAGTTATTTTGGCAAACCCGATGGCACGCGCCATGTTCAAACACTCGAAACCGGCAGCCTTGCCCTGTGCGTTGGAAGATTGCTTCACTCACGACCAACTCTTGGCCCTCATTCGAGATGGACATGATACCTTTCCGTATCGGGTTGAGTTGGAACTCGATGATGAGCGCGTGGTCAATGCACAATTGAATTTAATCCCTGAGATTGGCATGACCATTACACTACATGATATAACCTACTTCAAAGAACTGGATCGCATCAAGAGCGAATTTGTCAGCACCGTTTCGCACGATTTGCGCTCGCCGCTCACAGCAATCCTGGGCTATGTTGAGTTGTTGGAACGCGTTGGCCCAATCAATGAACGGCAGCGCAACTTTATTCAGCGCGTGCAAACCAGTGTGCGCAACATTACAGAGCTGATCAATGATTTGCTCGATTTGGGTCGCATCGAAGCAGGTTTCAATGAGCGCAAAGTTTCGCTTTCGATCAAGAATCTTCTGCAGTACTCGGTTGAGAATTTGCGCAGCCCTCTCGAAGAGAAGAAACTAACCTTGCGCCAGGAAGTTGCCTCACATTTGCCCAATATTTTCGGCGATTCTGTGCGCTTGCGCCAGGTTATTGATAACCTGTTGGGAAATGCAATTCGTTACTCATCTGAAGGCGGTGAGATTATCGTGGTAGCCAAAGAAGAAAATGACCAAATCATTTTCCGAGTAGAAGATAGCGGTTGCGGCATTCCAGCGGCGGACCGCCCGCATATTTTTGAAAAATTTTATCGCGCCAGCAATGTTGTAGAAAATGTATCTGGCAGCGGCCTGGGATTAGCGATTGTGAAATCTATCGTTGAGAATCATCAAGGGCGCGTTTGGGTAGATTCAATTGAAGGGGAGGGTTCTGCCTTTACGGTGGTACTGCCGATCGAGAAAGAAACAAACTAGCCCAGGTGTGGGTAGCTGTAACGCAAAAGCGGGCGTGTGCAGAGTTATTCTCTGTACACGCCCGCTTTTGCGTTTAAAGAGTGAGTCTCCATTGGATGGTGAGGAACCCAATGGAGACTTCGCCAAAGGAGGAAACAGCGATGAATGAAAGAGTTATCCCTCATTCTGCATGAATCGTATCAAAAAAAAGAACGATTTCAGATGGTCAAAGATCACGGCTGATATGTGATAATCCTCCCAATTGTAAGACAACTACACAGCCTGAACACTCCCAGGCGGGTAGAAGGTCACGTGATGTTTCACAAATTTGCCTTTACGATAAATAAACTTGGCCGAGAAAAACTCCGCCTGGTCGAGCCAGGGCAAAAAGATATAATCCCCCTCCCAAAGGTTCAGTTCTGTGAGTTGCTGATCCGGCACCCAGGCGAGATTCCCCTCAGGGGAATCGATCAACTCCCCTTCCAGGTCTGTGGCGACAAACACAAAAGCATACCAATCTTCATCGTGCGCAAAAAGCGGAAAGGTCAGCAAGCCTTTGAGTTCCAGCTTTTTCGCGACCAACCCCGATTCTTCAAATATCTCGCGGCGGGCGCATTCTTCGGGTGTTTCGCCCGGTTCAAACTTGCCCCCCAGGCCGTTCCACTTGCCTTCGTGAATATCGTTCTTTTTCTTGGTGCGATGGAGCATGAGGGTCTGCCCAGCTTGGCGCACATAACACAGTGTGGCGAGTTTCATCGTGTACTCCAATAATGACGAACCCCTTAGGGGGTGATGATCCCTAAGGGGTTGGGTTAGCGGAGAGGGAGGGATTCGAACCCTCGGTAGCCTTGCGGCTACAGCGGTTTTCGAGACCGCCCCAATCGTCCACTCTGGCACCTCTCCAACATAGCGGGCAAAATTATACCACTACACTTCAAAAAGCGAGTGCGGCTCCGGGAAGTAAACCTCAGAAATACCACTATCTTTGAGCTTTTCCATCAGGGGCTGCGCGCCGCGCGTTTCGCCATGTACAAGGAAAACTTTTTTAACCTGATCTTTCACCGCAGCGGCGTATTCAATCAGCATGGATTGTCCGGCATGTGCAGAGAGACCGCCGATGGTTTCGACCCTGGCTCGGCGGTGGTACACCTCCCCAAAAATTTTTACTTGTTCCTGGCGTTCGGCCAGTCGTCGCCCGAGGGTGTGCGGCGCTTGCCAGGAGACGATCAGAATGGTGTTAAGCGGGTTTTCGATGTTATTGCGCAGGTGGTGCAAGATGCGGCCAGTTTCGGCCATGCCCGAGGCCGAGATGATTACCGCCGGGCCTTCAATCAGGTTGATGGCTTTCGATTCTTCGACAGAGCGCGTATACGTGAGCATTTCAAAGCCCAGCGCGGCGTTGTGCTTGTCGTTGCGCATAAATTCGCGGGTTTCTTCATCAAAAACTTCGGGGTGGGCGCGGAATATGTCGGAGGCATTGACGGCCAGGGGGCTATCGACAAATACCGGAACGCGCGGCGTATCGCCGCTATCCACCATTTGGTGGAGATAATACACCAGTTCTTGTGTGCGTCCGACAGCGAAGGCCGGGATGATGACTTTGCCTCCGCGGGCTGTAGTTTCAGTAACCACTTTGCGAAATTCATCAAATGCCAGTTGGGGATCGCGATGGGCTTTGTCGCCGTAGGTGCATTCCATTAGCAAGTAGTCGGTATTGCTGGGTAACACTGGGTCGCGCAGTAGCGGCATATCGCGGCGTCCAATATCCCCCGAGAACCATAAACGATACGAACGGCCGCCTTCTTGGATGTCGAGCGCCACTGCAGCCGAGCCTAGAATATGTCCGGCATCTACAAAATGCGCCGTCACGCCAGGGATGACTTCGAATTGCTCGTCATAAGGAACCCCAACAATATATTGAGCGACATGCGCGGCGTCAACCTGAGTGTACAGCGGCTCAATGGGGGGCTGCCCGCGCCGGGCGCGTTTTTTGTTGACATAGGCCGCATCCGATTCGTGGATGTGGCCTGAATCCATCAACATTAGATTGACCAGGTGCGCGGTTGCTTTGGTGGCGTATATGGGGCCTTCGTAGCCATCTTTGACGATATGTGGCAGGTTGCCGCTGTGATCGATATGGGCGTGGGAAAGAATGACAGCATCTAAATCTTTGGGATCAAAATGGAAATGCCGGTTGCGTTCGTAAGTTTCACTGCGGCGCCCTTGGAACAGGCCACATTCCAGCAGTAATTTATGACCATTGATTTCAAGTAAATGTTGCGATCCGGTTACGGTTTGGGCTGCCCCGTGAAAATGAATATTCATTGCACCTCCAATTTAGCAACGTCAAATGACCGGGATTTTCTACATGCAGGAAAAATGGGAAAAGTTCTACTAGAGTTGTATCGCGGCCAGAAGATTGAAAATTTCATCACCAAATTCTTGCCGCCGCCAGGGAATTGAATTCATAACCAGGTCAAACGCTGATTTTGATGTTGGGTTTTCCTCTGCCAGATTGTAAAGAATATCTTTTGGCAAAATAACATCGGAATTCACCCTCCACTGTTTTGCTTTGTGGATTCGCCAGCGGCGCAAACGGTCTACGCGTTCGAGATAAGCATTACTGGGACGCGGTTTGTGGGGCGGTTCAATCGGATCGGCTTTCAACCCTCGCAGCACCGAGGCAACGATCCCTTCTCCCAGCCAGCTTATTTGCCGGTCTGAAATATTGTTGATATGTGTTAACTGGCCTCGTGATCTGGGGGCTGCCTCGGCAATGGACAAGAGCGCTTTATCGCTGATCACTTTAAATAACGGGCGATTGAGGGCGCGGGCTTTTTTGTCGCGATAGCGGCACAATTCATTCAACACAGCGGCTTTCTTGGAATCAAGATCATGCGCGCCGCGGATGCGCCAGACATCGGGTTTTCCATTGCGATGATTGAGCGAGTCTGTTTTGCTATGGCGCAGAAAATCTTCTTGGGCCAGTTCCCAGCGGCCGCGTGCCTGTAAATCGGCGGTCAATTTCTGGCGTAATTGCAGCAAAAAGTGGGTATCAACCTGGGCATAACGCAGCATCTCGGATGTCAGTGGGCGTTGCCCCCAGTTGGCGCGCTGATATTTTTTATCCACATGGATGCCAAATTGTTTCTTGAGAATTGAACCTAATCCGACATGCTCCCACCCCAAAATCCGGGCCGCTAGCATAGTATCGAATAAATTGTGGATGCTAAAATCAAAATCCTGATGCAAAATAATCAAATCGTATTCAGCGGCATGGAATATTTTCTCTATTTCAGGATTTGCAAATATGGCCCCCAAAGGCGAAAGATCGTCCAGTGCAAGGGTGTCTACGAGATAGTCATTTTCCGATGTTGAAAATTGGATCAGGCATACCTGTTCGCGATAGGCGTATAGGCCATTGGCTTCTGTATCTACTGCGATTGCTGTTTCTTGCGATAATTCATCAACCAGGCGAGATAAAGCGTGTTGCCGAGCAATAAAAATGGGCTGGGGTAAATCGTCAATGTGCATGAGGGTATTATAGCAGGGCTTATGAAGTTCGTCGAAAAGTGACTTGTATTGTGTAGGACGAAATAGCTTATTCGAGGCAAACTTTCTCGAAAACTACAGCATCTTCCCCGCTGCGATAATAACTGGGCCAAAGCCCTACAGTTTGATAGCCATACTTTTTATATAATTGGATGGCAGCTGTGTTTCCGGTTTGCACCGTCAGACGGATGCGCTTTGCTTCCAAAGCGGCTTCGCATGTATCCAGCAATGCGCTGCCTATGCCCTGACGGCGATATTCGGGTAATACTGCAAAAGTAGCGATCCAGCCCAGGCCAGCTTCCTGGCCCTGCTCACCAGCCACAAACCCGATCATTTTTTCGCCGAGAACAGCCTTATAGCGCACAATATTGCCAAACGATAAAACCCCTACCAAATCAATCAGCGGCCAGGCATCTTGCTGGAAACAAATTGTCTCCAGTTTGCGCAGTTCGTTTAAGTCGCGCCAGGTAGCCGGAAGAATTTGCATCTGGCTACCTGGCAGGGTGTTTACTTCAGTTTGCATAAAAAGCGCAAAACCAGGCGTGTCGGAGAAAAAAACACTCCCTATTTTGCAGTACCGGTTCTTATTTTTGCCCTTTGACAAAATCACTTATCAGACTGGTGAACTCCATCGGGAAGATATATTTGGTCGCTGCGGAGCCACCCAGGTCTTTGAGCATCTCAAAATATTGCAGCGTCATGGTTTTCTGGTCAATATTCTGGGCTGACGAGAAAATCATATTCAGCGCGGAGGCGTAGCCTTCGGCGTGCAGCAGTTGGGCTTCTTTGGCGCCCTCGGCTTCCAAAATGGCGGATTGTTTTTGCCCCTCAGCTTTGAGAATCTCGGCCTGCTTTTGCCCTTCAGCCACATTGATGGCCGCGTCACGCTCACCGGATGATTCAGTCACCAATGCACGGCGCACACGTTCTGCCGTCATCTGGCGGTTCATCGCATCTTGAATCTCTCTCGGCGGAATGATCTCGCGGATTTCCACGTTAGTGACTTTGACGCCCCAACGTTCCGTAACCTCATCGAGACGCGTACGCAGCATATTATTGATGTGTTCGCGTTCTACCAGCACTTCATCCAATTGGATGCCGCCGATGACAGCGCGCAGGGTGGTAGTTGCCATGCCCTGGGCTGCCGATTCAAAGTTGCCAACCTGCAGCACACTTTCCACCGCATCCAGAATACGATAGTACCAGATGAAGTCAATTGAGATGCCGGCGTTATCAGCGGTGATTGCGGTTTGGTGTGGAATTTCGCGTACCTGCTCGCGCAAGTCGGCGCGCACCCCGCGGTCAATCATCGGGATTAAGAAGATGATCCCCGGCCCCTTGGCGCCAACACAACGTCCCAGGCGGAACACCACCAGGCGTTGATATTCTGGAATGATCTTGATGGCGCTGGCGATAAACACTAACGCTAGAACGACCACGCCGCCAATCAAGCAGGTCAGGAAACCACCTGCGGCGACCAGGTCTTGGGCTAAAATTGAATTGAGCATTTTTTACCTCCAATAGGTTATTTACTTTACTTCTTCGACTTCCAATACAAAACCATCCCGACGCAGCACGCGCACTGCCGTGTCGGCAGGAATCGGCTCGTTACTGCGCGCCGACCATAACTCACGATTGACTTGCACCGAACCTTCATGGTGAATCGCGCTTTTCGCTTCACCAATCTTGCCAATCAGGGGCCTCAAATCGTGCGCTGCGGGCGCGGCTCTGGCAGCCAGGGTTTTTGTGATCGCAATCCAGAAAAATCCACCCAAGAGCAGCGAAACCAAAATCGCCAGCGCTGGGTTGACCGCGGGTTTCCACCAAATATCGCTACGGAAAAGGAATACCGAGCCGACCACAAAAGCAAGAATGGCGCTGCCCAAATACAGCCAGTGGCTCTCCTTGCGCAAGGCCATCACAAACAGCACCAGGCACAGCAATAAAATCCCCAGCGCCCAGTAATGGATCGGCAATGTATAGACACCCCAACCGGCCAGGAGCAACATGATAATCCCCGCAGCCTCCAGAACACCCGTGCCCGGGGTAATCATCGCCAACAAAGTCAGCGCAAAGCCACCCACTAGCAGCAAATAAGCAATATTCGGATTCAACAAAAAATCAGCCATAGGCCACCTTCGCTTTCTGTATCGCAAGTTAAAAATAGATGCTGCAATCCATTATACAATACATTGGGTCTTTAGAATCGGCGTGGTATGATTTCGCCATGCAGCGTGCATTTGCTTTGTTACTGGCCGCAGGAGCGGCGATGGGCTTGTTGTGGATTATCCTTCAGGCCGAACCCAAACAGCGCCCCAGGCATCTCAACGCCGGGATGTGGGTAGTACTCGGTGCCGTGTTGGGGGGGCGTAGTCTGCACATCATCATCGATTGGTCGTACTATCGGGCGCACTTTATCGAAATCCCCCAACTTTGGCTGGGTGGATTTTCGGTCTGCGGAGCGCTGGCTGGGTTTGCCATAATGCTTTTTCTGATTGCGTTTTTGGGTGATATCAACCCCGATGCGCTGTTGCCCGTAATAACTACCCTTAGCGTGAGTCTGTGGCTGGGATGCTGGAGCAGCGCTTATCTCTATGGGGCGCAGACCGCCGCAGTGTGGGGTTTCCCGTTGCGAGATGAATGGGGTGAGATCGTCCTTCGCTGGCCGTTGCAGCCCGTCGGGACTTTGCTGACGATTTTGACAGCCTGGGGGGTGGATGCGGCGCGCGCTCGGGGCTGGATTCAGGCTCCGGGGTTGGCTGCCAGCCTCGCGGTAGCCTGCTTCGCCATCATCTTCGGCGCGGCAGACTCGCTCCGGGTTGATCCTGTTCCCCTGTGGAGAAATATCAGCCCCGATGGCTGGCTTGCTTTCACCCTGGCGATCTTCGCTATCTTTAGCTCGCTGTTGATTATTATCAACCATCAACGCCAGGCTGTCAAATTGGTTTAATCTGATATAACATGAAGATTGAACCCATTTTTTAGGATTTTGACCATGAAAAAAACAATCGCTCTCGCCCAAATTGACACTCGCCTCGGCGTTGTGCAGGCCAACCTTGAAAAACATTTGGCCTATGCCGAACGCGCCCGCGCCGCTGGAGCCAGCCTGCTGGTTTTCCCCGAACTTTCGCTGACTGGTTACGCCCTGCAAGATATTGCCTCTACCGTCTCGCACCGCCCCACCCCTGAAGACGAAATTTTTGCCCCTTTGCTGGAGGCCAGCCGCGATCTCGATATGGTCGTCGGCTTCGTCGATGAAGACCAGCGCCATCGCTTTTATATCGCCGGGGCCTACCTTTCGGGTGGCGAAGTGCTGCATGTGCATCACAAGGTTTATTTGCCCACCTATGGCCTGTTCGACGAGGGGCGTTTCTTTGCCTGGGGCGACTCGATTGAAGCCTTTGAGACCCCGTTGGGCGGTGCGGGCATCGCCATCTGTGAAGATTTTTGGCACGCCTCGCCGCCCTACCTGCTCTGGCTGGATGGCGCCGACATTTTGATTTTTACATCCGCTTCGCCGGGGCGCGGCCTGAGCGACGAACCCAAGCTCGAATCGGCGCGCTGGGTGGAGCATATCAACCAGGCTTATGCCAGTCTGTTTACCAGTTTCACGGTTCATGCCAACCGCGTGGGCTACGAAGATGGCCTGAATTTCTGGGGCGGCTCGACGGTTTTTGACCCCAACGGAAACTTGCTGGTGCGTGGCCCCTATCACGAAGAAGCCCTGGTGATTGCCGAAATTGACCTTAACCAACTGCATCGCACGCGCGCCCGCCTGCCGATTTTGCGTGACGAGCGCACCGGCTTGGTGCAACGCGAGTTGGGACGCATCCTTGACAAGAATGGAGGCGGACGATGAGCGCAAATTTGCTGATCAACACCGATTTGGCAAAAACTATCCTGACAGGCTTCATCCACAGCGAAATTACGCGTAGCGGATTCAGCCGGGCGGTGATCGGCCTCTCCGGGGGGATTGATTCAGCCCTTAGTTGTGTTCTGGCCGCCGAGGCCCTCGGCCCACAGAATGTCCTGGCGGTGCGGATGCCCTACAAAACTTCATCCATTGACTCGTTGGAAGACGCCCAGCACGTAATTGATAAAACAGGTGTAAAATCCCTGACCGTGCCGATTACCGAAATGGTCGAGCCGTTATTTGAGCGTTTCCCCGTAGCGAATGCCATGCGTCGTGGCAATAGCATGGCGCGCGCCCGTATGATTGTGCTATACGACCAATCCGAAGCCTTCGGTGGGCTGGTGGTTGGCACCGGCAATAAAACCGAGATTCTGCTCGGCTACAGCACCCTCTATGGTGATTCGGCTTGCGCCCTCAACCCGATTGGTGATCTGTACAAAACGCAAGTACGCCAGTTGTCGGTTGCGCTGGGTGTGCCGGATTCCATCATTAACAAACCCCCCTCCGCCGATCTGTGGGCGGGGCAAACCGATGAGGACGAACTGGGCTTCACTTACGAAGAAGTGGACAAGCTGCTTCACCTGATCGTGGATGAACGCTACAGCCCCTCCGAATGCGTGGATGCCGGATTTCCGCAGGAATTTGTCCACAAGGTGATTGAACGCATCCGGCGCAATCAATTTAAACGTCTTCTGCCACCGATTGCCAAACTCAGCAATCGCACCATCGGCTATGATTTCCTTTATCTGCGTGATTGGGGGACCTAACCTCTAACCTGATCGAACTCGAATCGAAAAGATTTTAACCACAGAGACACAGAGTTCACAGAGAAGTTCTCTGTGATTCGATAGAAAAGCTCCGTGTTCTCTGTGTCTCCGTGGTAAATTGATGTTTTAAAGGTGCCAATGAAACTACAAATCCCGCCCGCACTCCGTCATCGCAAATTCGCCGCTTATTGGGCCGGTTTGCTCTTTGCCTGGATTGGCAACCAGATGCTGATTTGGACGATCCCCTGGCAGATTCGCGATTTCACGGACAACCCCCTGGCGCTGGGCGTGATTGGCTTGATCCGCCTCGCCCCTACGATTCTCTTCTCGTTATTTGCCGGAATCGCCTCCGACCGCTTCAATCGCCGCAAAGTGCTTCTGGTCACGCAAAGCGTGATGGGCGCAACCGCCCTGACGCTGGCGTTACTCACCTTGAGCGGTAGGCTGCAACTATGGCATATCTACGTGTTGCTGGTGATTCACGCCACTACCTTCATTTTCGACCTTCCGGCGCGCTATTCCCTCACTCCTAATCTGGTGCCCGCCGACGTGCTGCCCAATGCTCTCAGCGTGGAAATTATAGGCGTACAGATTGGCGGTGTCTTCGGGCCGATTTTTAGCGGTTTGCTGATCCAGGGCTTTGGTGAACAAGCCGCATATCTGACTTCGGCGGTGTTCTTCGGCGTTTTCGCAGTCATGTTGTTGCGCATGGGCGATGTATCGCAACAACGGCTGGTATCTCAGCGCAAAGGCATCGATTGGGCAGCCATCCGCGAGGGTGTGCGTTTCACCTTCCAACAGCCGTTGATTTTGGCGGGCATGATCCTCGACTTTCTGGCCACATTGTTAACGCGCGCCGATTCGCTGATGCCTTACTTTGCCCGCGACATACTCGGCGTAGACGGCGCGGCCTACGGGCTGCTCTCTGCCGCCTCGATGATCGGCGCGGTTACCGCCGGATTGGTGATTTCGCAAATCGCTGTGCTGCACAAGCAGGGCAAGTTGTTGCTGACCTCCATCGCCATGATTGGCGTGGCCGCGGTAGTCTTCGGTTTTTCACGCAATTTCTATCTCTCGGTGGCCGCCTTGATGCTGGCCGGAGCCGCCGACTCGGTCAGCTCGATCATCCGCAGCGCCATTCGTCAACTCCACACACCTGACCGGCTGCGCGGGCGCATGACCAGCGTCAACCAGATATTCTTTATGGGCGGGCCGTATCTTGGGGATGTGAAATCAGGCTTTTTGGGTGGCGTTGTTGGCGTTCCGCTGGCTGTGGCATTGGGCGGCTTTGCCTGCATTCTCTCGGCGGGGTGGGCGGCGCGGCAATGGCCTCAGATGCGTCTGTATGATGGGGGAGTAGGGAATTAGTCACAACATATCTCACCACGGAGATACGATGGGCACGAAGTTTTTTTAATTCTCTGTGTTCTTCGTGTTTCTGTGATGTAAGTTTGAAATTTGTCAGCCAATCAGGATTCAGGTTTTTATCATTACGCCTGAAAGCGGCAAAAGAAAACCCGTTTCGGTCTGGATATCGCCAATCGTGAACAAACTCTTTTCGCTATGCTTCAATAGGGGAAAATTAACAGCTTTCCCTCCCCAATTGATGGCTACCACCACACGTTCAGCATCCAGAATGCGCTCGTAGGCCAGCACGTCTTTCCCTTCTTCCGCATCCCACAAACGCAAGCTTCCATGTTGGAAAACTTCTTTCTGGCGGCGCAGACGCAGCAAAGTACGGTAGGTTTCGAGCAGGGAATCGGGCTCTCCCTGTTGGGCTTGTACATTTATATGCTGGTGATTCTCATGCACGGGTAGCCAGGACTGCGCGCTCTCGGGGGCGAATCCGGCATTGGGCGAAAAATCCCATTGCATGGGGGTGCGGCAACCATCACGGTTGACATACAGCCTCAAAACATCGGCCAGCCACGCGGGCACCCAGGCATATTGATGCGCCAGCGGGTCTTTGGCCCGCTTCGCCGGAATCGCCACATCTTGCATGCCGATCTCTTCGCCGTAGTACACCACCGGGATGCCGCGCACGGTGAACTGAATCAGCGCCAAAAGTTGTGCTATCCGCGGGTCGGTTCCCACCTTCGAGCAAATCCGCTTCTGGTCGTGATTACCGTAGACATACACCGGTGTGTACGGCTCCGGATATTCGCGCTCGTGATGCGCAATCACATCCCGAAAAAACTGCGCCCGCGGCCTGGTTTTTAGCAACTCCCACGAAAAAACCAGATTCAGGCCATCGGCTTGCGTGCCGAGATATTGCTTGAGTACCTCATCTTCGCCAAAAACTTCGCCGATCAACATGCGCTCATCAGAGTAGCTGGTTGCTATTTGACGCAGGTCGCGCGCCAGGGCGAAGGTCTCGGGTTGGTGCTGGTGATGCAGCCAGCGTTGGAAAAATCCGGCACGGTCGCGGTAGGGGATGTAGTGCAGCGAAAAAGGGTTGTCGCGAAATCGAGCATCCTTGTAGACGGTATGGAAAATATCCAGCCGAAAGCCGTCCACGCCCTTGTTGAGCCAGTGGCGTGCAATCTGGAGCATAGTTTGGCGCACTTCGGGATTGCGATAATTCAGATCGGGTTGAAAGGGCAAAAAACTGGCATAGTACCATTCTCTGCTGGACTCATCAAAATTCCAGCCAGAGCCGCCGGTCATGGATTGCCAGTTATTAGGCGGATGCTTGCCGCGCCCCGTTTTCCAGATATACCAATCTCGGTATGGATTTTCACGATTTTGGCGTGATGCTTGAAACCAGGGATGCTGCGCCGAAGTGTGATTCATCACCAAATCGAAGATCACGCGCATCCCTCGGGTGTGGATTTCGGCGATCAAGTCTTCGGCATCTTTCAGTGTGCCATACTCCGGGGCGATGTTGAGATAATCGCGGATGTCGTAACCGAAATCTTCTTGCGGGCTGTCGAAAAAGGGTGAAAGCCAGACGGTTTCGAAGCCCAGTTTGCGGATGTAGTCGAGTTTTGAAATAATGCCGCGCAAATCGCCAATGCCGTCGCCATTGGAGTCTTTATACGAGCGGGGATAAATCTGATAGATGGTGGTGGTTTTCCACCAGGGAATATCACCCATGCAAGCTTTCCCATTCGGCGATCAGGGCGTGGAGTTCGTTCTGAATTTCGACATAATCATCGCCCAAACGCTGGACGAGTTGGGGATCATCGGGTGGGGCTGCGAGTTGATCGCCGATATGGGCGAGTTGGATTTCCAATTTGGCGATACGCGCCTCAACGACTTCCAGACGCGCCTGACGGCGGCGCAGGTTGGCCTGGGCGCGGTTTTTGGCGCTGCGCTCTTTTCGGCGAGATTCCGTTGGGGGGGCAGAATCCACTTCGGGCGCGTCCGTTGCATCCGGCCTATTTTGTTCGGTGCGATATTGAGTATACGTCCCCTTGAAGATTTGCAGACTGCGGTCGTTTTTATCAATCTCCCACACCTGCGAGGCCAACGCATCTATGAGATAGCGGTCGTGTGAAACCAGGATGATGGTGCCCTGGTAGTCGTTGAGTACAGCTTGTAAAATTTCCTGAGCAGGAATATCGAGATGGTTGGTCGGCTCGTCGAGCAAGAGCAGGTTGTTTTTGCTCAAGGCCAGCTTTGCCAGCGCCAGCCGCCCGCGCTCGCCGCCAGAGAGTACGGCAACTTTTTTAAAAACATCATCGCGCGTAAACAGGTAGCGCGCCAGGTAGCTGCGGATTTCGGCCACAAACATATTTGGCGCGGCGTGCTCTATTTCTTGAACGAGGGTGTTTTCGGGGTTGAGTTCTTCATGCGCCTGGGCGAAGTAGCCAATATCGAGGCTGGCGCCCAGCCGGACGCGCCCGGCAAGGGGTTCTAGCTGGTCGAGAATGGTCTTCAAAAAAGTGGTTTTTCCCGCCCCGTTGGGGCCGATCAGGGCGGCGCACTCCAGGCGGTTGAGAATTAGATCGGGAACTTCGAAAAGATCGTTGCCCGGGTAGCCGATGAGCAGGTCGTAGGTGCGCAATACCAACTCGCCGCTGCGCTGTGAGGCGCGCAAATTGAACTTGAGTTCTTCAGGCCGTTGTAGGGGATTCTGCAACGCCTTGATACTGCGATGGGCTTCATCCACGCTCATGATGCTGGTAGTGGTGTTTACATTTTCGGCAATCTGGCTCCAGTTTTTGCCCTGCATGGCATCCAGCCCGATTTGCTCAATGGCCTGCAACTGTCGGCTCAGGCGGCGCAAACGCCCTTTGGCCTGGATCACATTTTGCCCGGCCATATTACGCTTGATATAGTCGAAATCTTTTTCCAGGCGCGTTTTTTCGGCCTCGAAGGTTTTTGCGCGGCGCTCCCATCGTTCCTGACGTTGTTGCAGGTAATGGCTGTAATTGCCGCGGTAGGCTTCAAAACCGGTGCGGCTCATCTCCCAGATATGGTTGCAGACTTTGTCGAGAAAATAGCGGTCATGCGAGACGATCAGCGCTGAGCCGTCCCAATCGCGCAGATAGCTTTCGAGCCATTCTACGGCCTGAATATCGAGGTGGTTGGTTGGCTCATCGAGTACGAGTAGGGTTGGGGCTTCGAGCAGCAGGCGCGCCAGTAACGCGCGTGTGCGCTGTCCGCCTGAGAGATGTTCCAGCGGCATGTGATGTTCTTCGTCGCGAAACCCCAGCCCGGTAAGCACCATGCGCAGGCGTGTTTCGTAGGTGTAGCCCCCGGCGTGGTCAAATTTTTCTTGCAGCGTGCCATAACGCTCGAAAATATCTTCGGGCGGTTTGGGCTGACTCATTTGGGTTTCAAGTTGCGACAGTTCTTCAGCTTGTTCTTTGAGATGGGCGAAAGGCTGGGCACACTCTTCCCATAGGGTGCTGTCGGATTCGAGAACCGATTCCTGGGGTAGATAGCCGACCGTCAGGCCGCGGGCGCGGTGCACATCGCCGCTGGAGGGCGGGTCTTCCCCGGCGAGAATCCGGAGCAAGGTAGTTTTGCCAATCCCGTTGGGGCCGACCAGCGCAATGCGCGCGCCGTGCGGGATGCTCAACGACAGGCCGGAGAATATATCTACAGGGTCGAAAGATTTGGTGAGGTTGTGAGTGGTGATGAGAGCCATACCGGGGCTATTTTACCCCAATTACCGAATCATTTCCTCGTGATATAATCGCTCGGTGTTAAATCAGGCCTAAAGCTTGCAACATGAAATGATCGTAGTGGTAAATCGGTATGTGTAACCACTGCCCAATAGTTGAGTGAAACAATTATGACAAATCAAAGTCAAACTTCAAACGAAAAGACTAAAAGACCCATCAAAAAAATCATTGGGTGGGTTGTGTTGGCTATCGCGGGCGTAATTTTTGCTATCGGAACCTATAACCTGGTTAGTAATCTGGTGGCAACGTGGAATATTACATCGCTACCCGGAGCGGCAATTACAGCCCCTACGTCTACCCCGGATGTGTCTGGCGAACCAGCTACGGATGCTGTTGTTGAAGTGGCTCCCGCGCCAGTTGTCTCTACCGGGCCACAACCCGAACCCTGGGATGGCGCCAGCCGTGTCAATATTCTCTTTGTCGGTTTGGACTATAACAGTTGGCGCGGCGATAATGGCCCGCCGTTGTCGGATTCGATGATCCTGTTTACGGTTGACCCGCTTTCGAAAACAGCCGGGATGCTTTCCATCCCGCGCGATCTGTGGGTGAATATTCCGGGTTTTGAGCATGGCAAAATCAACACGGCCTATCAGGCTGGCGAAGCCTACAAACTCCCCGGCGGCGGGCCAGGCCTGGCGATGGAAACGGTGGAAGCTTTACTGGGTGTTCCGATTGATTACTATATCCAGATTGATTTTGCAGCTTTTGTATACTTTATCCAGCAGATGGGTGGTTTGAAGCTGGATGTGCCCTACGAAATGTATGTGGATATTTATGATGACCCCAAGGGCAAAATTAAAATTCAACCGGGTGTGCAAACCATGCCCGGTGAATATGTGCTGGCGTACGCGCGTGCTCGTCACACGGAGGGCGGCGATTTTGACCGCGCCACCCGGCAGCAACAAGTCGTTATGGCGATTCGCCAACGCATCCTCGATTTGAGCTTGCTGCCGGTACTTGTGCAGAAAGCCCCAGAGATGTATCAGCAACTTTCCAGCGGAATCAACACTAATTTGACGCTCGATCAGGTCATCCAATTGGCTTGGCTGGCGCAGGAGATTCCCGTTGAAAATATCTACAACCGCGTTATAGGACCGGATCAGGTTCAATTTGGGAAATCTCCCACCGGTTTGGATATTCTGAAGCCGATCCCTGACCAGATCCGTGTGCTGCGTAATGAAGTCTTCGCGCAAGAAAAAATGAGTGGTCCGCTGGATTATGGCGGCAAGTCAACGCTGGATTTGATCATCGCTGAAGGCGCCACAGTCAAGGTGTTGAATGGCACTACGGTTGGCGGTCTGGCAACCCGCACAGCCGATTATTTGCAAAGCCTGGGCGTTAATGTGGTTGCCACCGGCGACGCCTCCGCGGTGGATTATTCCAGCAGCCACGTTTATGACTATAAAGGCAAGCCCCACGCGCTGGTCTATTTCTCGGAGCTTTTAGGGCTTTCAACCTATACTATTCACGCACGCTACGATCAGGTATCCGATGCGGACGTGACTATCATTGTGGGGTTTGATTGGGCCAACAACAACCCCATGCCGTAATGATACTGAAGAAAGGCTGTTATCGGGTTGCACAGCAACCCGATAACAGCCTTTCTTCAGTATATTCTTGATATGTATCTCCCCCCTGAGCCACCTCAGTCTAGAATTCAGCTTCCACGACACTGGCCTTTTTGGGTACTAATTGGCGCGTTGCTCATCACGATCATCATTACATTGAACATGATCGTATCTG
>JACNJM010000225.1:18040-31644 GCA_014382605.1 Anaerolineae bacterium | reverse complement strand
GCGTCAAAAGGTCTCGGCAAAGCCAGCGCGCTGGCCCTGGCCCGCGAAGGCGCGCACATCGTGATGAGCGCCCGCAGCGAAATCATCGAAACCGCCGCGGCAGAAATTCGCGCCGAAACCAACGCGCAAATCATCACCCTGCGCGGCGACATTACCCAACAAAGCCATATTGACGAGTTGGTGAATGCCGCCCTGTTCCAGTTTGGGCACATTGATATTCTTTTTGTCAATGCAGGCGGCCCGCCCCCGGGCAATTTTCTTGCACTTAAACCCGAAGATTGGGAAGCTGCCTGTACCCTGACACTGATGAGCGCAGTGCGTTTATGTTACGCGGTTGTGCCACACATGGTTGAGCGCGGCGAGGGCAGCATCGTCTCCGCGCAATCGATTTCGGTCAAGCAGCCCATCGATAATCTGATTCTCTCAAATTCGCTGCGTATGGCTGTAGTTGGCCTGTTCAAATCGCTGGCAAACGAACTTGGCCCAAAGGGAATCCGCGTCAACACGATCAATCCAACCTACACCTGGACGGAACGCGTAGAACAATTGATGAATGATCGCGCCACTCGCAGCGGCAGAGCAGTTGAAGACATCACCGCCGAACTCGTCAAACAAGTCCCGCTGGGGCGTATGGGGACCACCGAAGAATTCGGGCGCACTGTGGCATGGCTGGCATCGCCAGCAGCATCTTTCATTCATGGTCAGGCAATTCTATTTGACGGCGGCATGGCAAAATCGGCTCTGTAAATGGACTTCGCCATTAATTACTCCCCGCAGGCTATCGCGCTGGTCGCCAATGGCTCAATTGAGATTGATTATTTCAAGACACCGCCCTGGCCGGAGATGATTGCCAGAGCCGAGGTATATCGTCCGGTTGTTGTGCATTTCAATTTGCGCGCCGGAACGGGGCAACTTCAGCAGACAGATTGGGGAGAGATCGAAGCATTTCTGGCGACAACGCCAACACGCTATGTGAACCTGCATCTGGCAGCCGACAAGCGCGATGGCCTGCCCTTTGACTGTGATCGCCCATCAACAACAGATGTTGAACAAATTATGGCGAATTTATACGCCGATGTAGGCGCGGTTGTAATGCAACTCGGCCCGGAGCGCGTGATCGTGGAAAATGTACCTTACCGCGTCGGCGAGGGGCATGTCATCCGCACCTGCGTCCTCCCCGAGGTGATTAGCGAAGTCATCCAGAATCATGGCTGCGGCCTGTTGCTCGACATCGCACATGCCCGCATCAGCGCCGACACGCTGGGCTTGGATGCCAAAGAATATATCCGCGCCCTCCCAATGGAGCGTCTCCGCGAGTTACATTTCACTGGCCTGCACGACCTCGGCAGCGGGCATTTAATGGATCACCTGCCCGTTCTCGATGAGGATTGGCCCTGGCTGGAATGGGCATTGGAAGGCATTCAAAATGAAGGTTGGGGTAAGCCCCATATGCTGGCCTATGAATATGGCGGCGATGGACACCCCTTTTTCGCAGCCAATAGCGATTCCAACGTTATCGCACACGATGTGCCGCGGATGTATGCGTTGTGCAAAGGGTTGAAGGTTTAACATTTTCTACTGTCTTTCGCAAAAGAAAGCCCGAAAGTAGGGGTGTGTGGGGTGCTTCGCACCCCACACACCCCTACTTTCGGTATATTCCTCATCGTTTTGCGTAAGTCCTACATTAGAAGTTTGTAAATTTGGCAAGCGTTGAACCTAAAACTTTCAACTTATTTCAGAATATAGTATGTCCCCCGCTTTGTCCCCATCTTTAGCAATACCCTTTTATCTACTAAATCAGCCAGATCGCGGCGCAGAGTTTCTGGCGAAACATCCGGGCAGAGTTCCTGATAGGCGCTGCTCGCGAGACGTTTGTGCGATGCCAAATAGCCAATGGCCTGCTCCTGACGAAGATTGAGTTCAATTTCAGCGTAGCGCGTCATATCAGGCACGGATGATATATCCATTGCGCCATCTGTGGCCGAGGCCAGCCGCACCCGGAAGGTGCCACCGATCTCTTCAAACTGCGGCTCCGGCAAGTGATTCTGGCGCATCACGGCAACCACACGATTCAGGCCATACCCTAAACGTTCCACATATCCCCAATCGGAGAGTACCTGGGCAATAATGGCATTGCGCGAGAAACGCGCTTCCAATAAATTTGCCAGGTTTACCGGGCCGGGCAGCCCGCCGGGGGAATGCACTTCCAGCCGATCGGCAAAAATATGCAAATGAATGCTATCTCCCTGCTGATTGTAGTCGCGGTGCGCAACGGCATTGACCAGCAACTCTCGCACAGCTTCCAGGGGGTATTCCGGGGTTTCAGTACGCTGCATTCCCACCAAGCGCGCTACACTGCGAACCTGATCGCGCACGAAATTTTCTGCCCGGTTTAATTGCTGCGGCAGGGTGCCACGAATTTCTTGTTTCACGAATTGGTCCGAAACTGCCGCGCCAGAAAAACGAGCCGCCAGAATGGTTGCGCTGGGAACCCATTGCTGCGGATGGCGGCCAAAGAGTAGCAATGCGGCATAGGTCGGACGCAACTGCCCATCTATAGAATGCAGGCAACCACGCCGGGAAAGTAGCCCCTCCAGGGAGTCCTCCGGGGGCAAAGCTAATGTTTCTCGATAAGCGGCAACCAACTCAAAATCCAGAGCGTCAAGCGTGGCATTCTCGGGGGTTTGAGCCTCAAACTGGATGGCACCGCGCTCCATCATCAGGGCGCGCAAACGCTGCGGAGTCAGCGGATCGGTGCGCGTCCCCCGGCGGGTGAGGTAACGTCCCTCATAATGGTAAGCATGTGGTAATCCCGGCGGAACCGTTACCTGCACAATTTCTGCATCCCCCACAACTTCAATCCGCGGCATGGGCAAAACCAACGGCGGCGAGACCAATAGCGCCGCCTGGAAAATTCGGTCGAGCAAGCCCTGTACATCGCGCAAACCTTCCGGAGTTCCGCTTTGTGGATGAACGCCCAAAAACACGCGCCCCCCCTCGGAATTTGCCATCCCGGTCAATACAGTCGCCAGTTCGGAAACGGGCACATGCTCTGGGAATCTATGAAGGGTGGCGCTTATACCTTGCACCAACAGAGAACGGAGTTCGCTATCAGGAGAGTACATACCCCCATTATAAAACAGACCTCCATAGTCGGCGAGACTTCGGAGGTCTGTTGCGCTAAGGTGTTTCTTCTTCCGGCTCAGGATTGCTTTTTTCGTGTGGCTCTGGCTTCTTCTCCGGTCGCAGTGCCAGTTCCAACACATCGTCCATGTGTTTCACCAGGTGAATATCGAGATCATCACGCGCTTTTTGCGGCACATCGATCAGGTCTTTTTCATTTTCGGCGGGCAATATTACCATTTTTAGCCCGGAGCGGTGCGCAGCCAGGATTTTCTCGCGCACGCCCCCAATGGGCAGCACGCGCCCGCGCAAGGTGATTTCACCTGTCATGCCTAAATCGCAGCGCACCGGTATTTCGGTGAAGGCTGAGATTAGCGCCGTGGCGATGGTAATACCCGCGCTGGGGCCATCTTTGGGGATCGCTCCTGCCGGAATGTGCAAGTGAATATCCAATTCCTGGAAACGTTCTGGATCGATATCAAGATCATCCGCGCGTGACTGCAAATAAGACATCGCCGCCTGCGCCGATTCTTGCATCACCTCGCCAAGCTGACCCGTCAATTTCAGGCCGCTTTTCCCCTCGATCAGCACGACTTCCACGGGCATAATTTCGCCGCCGTTGGCTGTCCATGCCACCGCGGTGGCAACGCCAACTTCATCTTCACGCTCAGCCTGATGGTAGAAAATTTGCCGCGGGCCGAGGAATGCCAATATATCGGCTTCATCCACTGTCTTGGAAAATTCGGCGCCTTCGGCTTTTTTGCGCGCCAGCTTGCGACACACACGCCCGATTTCGCGTTCCAGATTTCGAACGCCAGCCTCATAAGTGTAATAGCGGATAATTTCGCGCAGCGCCGCCTCGGTGAATTCAATTTCAGCTACTTCCAGGCTGCTGTCTTCCAGTTGGCGCGGGATGAGAAATTGTGTGGCAATTTCGAGCTTATCTTCTTCGATATAGCCAGGGAATTCGATCACTTCCATGCGGTCCAGCAATGGATCGGGGATGGTCATATCGGTATTTGCGGTGGTAATGAACATCACGTTAGAAAGATCGTAATCGAGTTCCAGGTAATGATCCGAGAAGGCGTGATTTTGTTCCGGGTCCAACACTTCGAGCATCGCTGAGGCCGGATCGCCGCGATAACTGCTGCCAAGTTTATCGATCTCATCGAGCATAAATAACGGATTGGTGACTTTTGCCCGCTTCATCGTTTGCAAAATACGCCCTGGCAGCGCGCCAATATACGTGCGGCGGTGACCGCGGATTTCGGCTTCGTCGCGCACTCCGCCGAGAGAAATGCGCACAAACTCGCGTCCCAGCGCCGTGGCAATCGAACGTCCCAGCGAGGTTTTCCCTGTGCCGGGCGGCCCAACAAAACACAATATCGGCTGGCGCGATTTCTTGGGGCGCAAGCTTTTGACGGCAATATACTCCAGGATGCGGTCTTTGGCTTTGGGCAATCCATAATGATTTTCATCCAGCACCTTGGCCGCGTTGATGACATCCAGATTATCCTCGGTGGATTGATCCCAGGGTAAATCCAGAATCCAGTCCAGATAACTGCGAATGATGCCCACTTCGGGCGAGATGGGCGGCACATGGTCGAGGCGGCTGATTTCTTTAAATACTCGCTCGCGTGCTTGTTCAGACAGCGCAATCGTTTTCGCCCGTTCTTTCAATTCTGCCACATCGGCAATATGCGGATCCCCCTCCCCCAACTCGGTCTGGATCACCTTCATCTGCTCGCGCAAATAGAATTCGCGCTGCGTCCGGTCCACTTCGCTGCGTGTACGCGTCGATATTTCGCTTTCCAGCTCGAGTACATCCAACTCCTGAGCCAGCAACTCGCCCACATAATTCAAACGCTCCTGCGGATTGAGCATCGCCAGCAATTTGATCCGTACTTCAATGTCCGGCGAAATGGCTGTCGCGATCATATCGGCCAGCCAGCCGGGCTCATCGATATTCAGGGCAAATAAATAAGCTTCTTCGGGAATGCTGCGATTTAGCTGCACGCAACGATGGAAGAGATCGAGTACAGAGCGCATCGTAGCCTGCGAACGCCGATCCATGCGCACATCTTCGAAAAGCGGGCGCACACGGGCGCGGATATACGGTTCTAACTGGGTAAACTCCACAATTTCTACGCGGCGACGAGCCTGCACCAAAGCCGAACTGGCGCCATCTGGCATATTGATTAATTTGCCCACCGCGACTTCTACCCCGATGTGGAAAAAATCGCCCGGGGTTGGATGTTCTGCATCCAAATTGTGCTGCACCAACGCAATCAAGGTCTGATTCTGCTCCCGGGCTTCTTCAACCGCCCAAAGCGTTTTTTCGCGGCCAATAAACAGCGGCGATACCATCTGCGGATACACCACCAGACCGCGCAACGCCATCACTGGCGATTCAATCATCCCAGCCGCGTCGGGCAACAGATCATTGATGCTATAAAGTTCCTCTGTGCGGCGATGCAGCGTCTCAGCGTATTCGTCGCCATCGTACAAGTCCCAATCGTCTTGCTGCATAACTACTCCGTATGCGCTCGCTCAAACCAGGCAATGCGCGCGCTGGCAGCGATAAAAATACTACCGGTCACCAAAACGACCGCTTCAGGGGGCGCTTCGCGCACTGCCATTTCGAGCGCACTGGCCGGGCTGGAAAAAGCAGAAACCGGTTTTCCCAAAAAACGCGCCGCTTCAGCCAACGCTTCAGGTTTCATTGCGCGTGGATGTGGCGCCTGCGCACAATAAATTCGTTCGGTACGCGGCTTGAGCGCTGCCAACATACCCGGGATGTCTTTGTCTTCCGAAACCCCTACCATCAAATAAACCGGACGCTGCGGAAAAAACAAATCCAGCGTTTCTTGCAGGCGAACCATAGCCCCGGGCGTATGCGCCGAATCGACAATCACCGGCGGCTCCTGGCGCAGCACCTCAAAACGCCCCGGCCAATATATATTGGCAAAACCCTGCTGGATGGCGGCATCTTCAATCGGGATGGCCTGCCCCCGCAGGGAATCGAGTGCAGCATAGGCTACGACCGCATTTTCAATCTGATGCGGCCCGAGCAGGGGAATTGCCAACTTAACCGCAGGCTGATTCGGCAGCGAGATAGTAAAACTTTGCCCCATCAACGAGTACGTCTCCGGGCGGTTGGGGTACGCTTCGGGGATATATACCAAAGCCGCGTCTTTTTCGGCAGCCATGCGTTTAATCACCTCGAGGGCAGAATCCTGCTGGGGGGCCAGTATCACCGGCACGCCTGGCTTGATGATCCCGCCTTTTTCGGCGGCAATTTCCTCGATGGTATTCCCCAGCACATAAGTATGTTCCAGGTACAAAGCCGTAATCACCGAAACCTGCGGCGTGATTATATTCGTCGCGTCCAGCCTGCCGCCAAGCCCCACTTCAATCACCGCTACATCCACTTTTTGGCGGGCAAAATACCAAAAAGCCAGCGCGGTAGATATCTCAAACGTGGTCAGGCGCGGGATCGCATCGACATAGGGCATAATTTCGTCGATGATTTCCACCAGATCGGCGCGGGCGATCGGTTGTCCATTCACCTGAATGCGCTCTTCAAAATCCCGCAAATGCGGCGATGTATACAAACCCACCCGATAACCCTGAGCCTGTAATGCAGCGGCGCAAAACGCGCACACCGAACCTTTGCCCTTGCTGCCCGCCACATGCAGGCTGGGATACGCTTGCTGCGGCTGACCCAAAGCTTCCATCAGGGCGTACATGCGCGTAAGATCGAAGTTCTCGGGCGAAAGATTTTGCTGATGCGTCAGGCTGAAATCAACGTAACTATAGAGATAATCGAGCGCGTTTTGGTAGCGGGTTTCGATGTTTTTTAACATAGCAGGCAGATTGTAACCGCATGGCGGGTATGACGCAAGAGAGACACCTGGGCGCAAATTCGCCAGCATTTTCGAGAAGCGATCGTCAGATTTTGCACATTACAAGTGATAAATGACAGCGTTACAGACAGCCGCAGCGTGATAAAATTATCCCGTTCGCATTAGTTTGACAATGTTACAGCGTGGAAAGTTCCACCTTTTTTGTAATGTGACAATAGTAAGTTAGCAAGGAGTAGCTTATGCTTGAAATTCGAAATCTAACCAAAATTTACGACGACGGTACAGTTGCGCTCAAAAATGTAAGTTTCACTGTAAACGATGGCGAATTTTTGGTCGTCATCGGCCTGAGCGGATCAGGCAAATCGACCCTGCTGCGCTGTATAAATCGGCTGATTGACCCCACCGAAGGGGAGATCATTTGGAATGGCGTTGATATGGCCCAACTTCAGGGCGAAGAATTGCGCAAAAACCGCCGCCAGATTGGCATGATTTTCCAGCATTTCAATTTGGTGCGACGCTCCACGGTGCTGACCAATGTTCTCGCCGGGCGATTGGGCTATACCCCGCAACGGAACAGCCTGCTTGGGCGTTTTTCCGAGAACGACAAACAAAAAGCCTGGACCGCGTTGAGACGCCTGGGAATTGAAGACCAGGCCCACAAACTGGCCCGCGAACTCAGCGGCGGGCAGCAGCAACGTGTCGGCGTGGCGCGCGCCCTGATGCAGGAGCCGTTGATGATTCTGGCCGATGAACCCGTCGCCAGTCTCGATCCGGTGTTGGCACATTCCATTTTGCAATACCTGGAAGCGCTCAATCAAGAAGACGGCATGACCGTACTGTGCAGCCTGCACTACCTCGATTTGGTGCAGCAATACTCAACGCGGGTCATCGGCTTGCGCGACGGCGAGATCGTTTATCATGGCAGCCGCGCCGATATTCGCGCCATGACGGACGAAGAATTCAAAGATATTTACGGAGAAGAGGCCGTACGCGTTAGCGCGGGTCTCGAAGGCAATTTGAACGACAACGCGGAGGGTGCAGCATGAGCAACAACACCAAAAAATTGGCTCATAAAGATGATATTCGCCAGCCAAGTCTGGTAAAGCCCCCAATTGCAGCCGTACTCTCTCTGATTTTGCCCGGCCTGGGGCAAGCTCTTGCCCGCGCAATGCGACGCGGTTTATTACTGTTACTCACAATCGCCAGCATTGGCGGCCTGCTGTTGTGGCGCTTCAAACTGACTGCGCCGCGTGATGAGGGTTGGGTCAATATTATCAAAAAAGGCTGGCATCTCGATCCGTTCTTGATCGCGGTGACGGTCTTATTTGCCTTGCTCTATATCTGGATCGCCGTAGATGCCTACGCAATTGCTAAAGACCGCACGCGCACCCCGATCGGGGTTTTCTTTGTGCTGATCGCGGTATTCTTTGCCCTCGGCTGGCAGATCGGGCAAATTGATATCGTGACATTAATCACCCAGGCCGATGAAGCCGGACCTCCACTGGGACGCGTGGCCTGGCCGTGGGAGAAAGCTATCGCCTACGAACAAAGCATATTAGCCGCTTCTGCCGATATTCGAGTCCCCTGCACCGGCAATGAATTAGCGCCGAATGAAATCGCCGGAAGCGAACCTGTATTGATTGCTACACCAACCTGCGGCACGTTGAGCACACAAGATGGCGAGGCCGGCACTATTCTCCATCTAGAAGGCCACAACTTTGCGCCGGGAGAAGATACCGCAATAAAATGGAAAGACCCCATCGGGAATATTTTCCGTCAACGTCAAGAAGGCGAATATGTTGTCGTAATACCCGATGCCGAAGGCTATTTTGAAACCGATATCATTATGCCCTACCGCCTGCTGCCCCCCAGCGCTACGGATCCATTCTATGTTTGGGTGATTTTCGGCGAGCAAACAGCCGATGTGGGTGCAGCTCACCTGAGCGACGACTTCAAACTCGTTGTCGAAAAAATGATCGAGACCATCTTCATTGGCATGATGGCAACCTTTTTTGGTGTGATCCTGGCCGTGCCGGTGAGTTTCTTCGCCGCCCGCAACCTGATGTCGGCATCGCCGATCACGTTGGCGGTGTACTATCTGGTGCGCGGCGTACTCAATATTATCCGCTCCATCGAGCCGATCATCTGGGCGATCATCGCTGTGATCGTGGTAGGGCTTGGCCCCTTTGCCGGTATTCTGGCATTGGTCTTTCACTCCATCGCCGCGCTGGGCAAACTCTATTCCGAAGCCATCGAATCGATTGATCCCGGCCCTATCGAAGCCATCCAGGCTACCGGAGCCACCTGGCTGCAAACCGTGGTTTACGCCGTCGTTCCGCAAATTGTGCCGCCCTTCGTTTCCTTCACCATCTACCGCTGGGATATCAATGTGCGTATGTCCACCATCATCGGTCTGGTCGGCGGCGGGGGTATCGGCTTCCTGCTGGTACAGTATATTCGCATCCTCGACTACCGTTCCGCGGGCATGGCCGTGTGGTTCATTGCCATCACCGTAGCAATCCTCGACTATGTCAGCGCTGAAATTCGGGCGCGTTTCGTGTAAATTCCCCTTATCCCTTCAAAAATCAAAGACCCTGAGGGTTTCTAACCAAACCCTTAGGGTCTTTGATTTTGAGGTGGTAAAATCACCCCCGTGTTCAAAAAAATCTTCAAAATCATGTTAATGACAATTTTTATCGCCATCGTAGCCGGATTAACCGCGCTGATCGTCCCTCGGGCGATTACCGCGTTCTATGCGCTGCGGCGGACCGCGTCGGTGGAGCAAATCGAACCCCGGAGAGTTGCCATCGTTTTTGGAGCTGGTCTGTGGCGAGATGGCTCCCCAACCCCGGTGCTGCGCGACCGCGTAGAGACGGCGGCAGAACTCTACATCAACGGTAAAGTCGAAAAACTGCTCATGAGCGGCGATAACCGCGTAGCAGAATATAATGAACCCGCCGCCATGCGCGACTACGCGCTGGAACTGGGCATCCCCGATGAAGATATCGTGCTCGATTATGCTGGTCGGCGCACCTACGATACATGTTATCGCGCTAGCGCCATCTTCGAGATCGATTCAGCCATTCTGGTTACGCAGAGCTTTCATTTGCCGCGCGCCCTCTACCTGTGCAATATGCTGGGCGTAGACGCCACCGGCACACCCGCCGATCTGCGCACCTATCGCCGCCGCTCATTGGCTTACTGGCATACGCGTGAAACCATCGCCACACTGGTTGCCTTGTGGGATGTGCATATCCTGCGCCCTCTGCCCGTACTCGGCGACCCGGAGCCGATTTTTACCGAAAATAGCATCGCTCCAAATATCAGCAATTAATCAGACTTCCGAGATTTTGAAAATCTCGGCAGTCTACCGGGAGAAACCCCATGCAACGCGAACAAGCCCTTGCAATTGTACGTGAGTTCGTCAAGAACGAAAATCTGGTGCGCCATATGCTGGCCGTGGAAGCCGCCATGCGCTTTTATGCCCGCAAACTGGGCGAAGATGAAGAACTGTGGGCTGTAACCGGCCTGCTGCACGATTACGATTGGGAAATTCATCCCACCCTCGATGAACATCCCCAGGCCGGGATTGCGCTGCTGCGGGAACGCGGCGTCTCTGAAGTAATATTGCGCGGTATTCTTAGTCATGCCGAACATACCGGCGTGCCGCGTATCACCACGATGGAAAAAGCCCTTTTCGCCTGCGATGAAATCACCGGCCTGATCACCGCCGCAGCGCTGGTGCGGCCCTCGCGTTCACTGGATGATCTAAAAGTAAAATCTGTAAAAAAGAAATGGAAGGATAAAGCCTTTGCCGCGGGTGTCAACCGCGACGAAGTTGCCCAGGGGGCTGAAGAATTTGGCATTGAACTCTGGGAGCATATCGGCAACGTTATCGAAGCTATGCGACCCATCGGCACCGACCTGGGGCTGGAAACGCTTTCGCAATAATTACCGCGACCCGAATACCCCTCCAGCGTATATCGTTTCAATTGAAAACAAATTACCTGGAGGCTATTCCATGCGCAAAAAATTACTTCTCGCAGTTCTAACTGCGCTTACTCTGGCAACGCTCGCCTGCGGTATCAACTTCAATTTGCCGATCAATACGGACATTAAAACCGGGCCAACAACCATTCAAGAGATCCGCGTGCCACAACCCGACACTACCGAAGATATCAGCGAAATTACCCTGATATTCGGCGCCGGAGAATTATCACTCGCCCCCGGGGCAGAAAACAACCTCCTCGAAGGCACGGCCACCTTCAACGTCCCAGACCTGAGGCCAAATATCAGCACGCGGGACAACCGCGTTGAAATCTCCAATGGCAGCCTGGAGATCAATGGCATCCCCAATTTTCAGGAACGGGTCAAAAACGAATGGGATTTTCAACTCAGCGATGATCCGCTTGATCTTTCCATCCAGGCCGGGGCGTATGTAGGCAGCTACGAATTCGGCGGCCTCAACTTACAAAACCTGCACGTCACGGATGGCGCGGCCGAAGCACATTTGAATTTCGCTGAACCCAATCAGAGTGTGATGACGACCTTGCGCTACGAAACCGGAGCATCCAACCTTACGTTGAGCAACCTGGCAAATGCCAACTTTGAAACGATGATTTTCCAGGGCGGCGCGGGGAGTTATGACCTCGACTTTTCTGGCGAACTTCAGCAGAATTGCACTGTTTTCATCGAAGCTGGATTAAGCGCTATCAAAATATCAGTGCCAGAGGGCACGCGCGTAACTTTGCGCACCGAAGGCGGGCTTTCGAATACCAGCATCCGCGGCAATGCCTGGGAAGGTCTGGGCAATGAGTATTCCATGCCCGGTGAGGGGCCATTGCTGAATATCACCGTCGAAATGGGAGCTGGAAATTTGGTACTGCAAAACCCCTGATACCAAATTCGCAAAAAGAAAGCGTGTTTGCAAGCCAGACACGCTTTCTTTTTGAACAAATATGCTAAAATCCATCCCATGGAAATTCGCATTGTTTTCATGGGTTCGCCCGATTTCGCCCTCCCCCCGCTGACAGCGCTCCAGCAGAAATACGCCGTAGCAGGCGTCGTTACCCAACCCGACCGCCCCGCCGGCCGCGGGCGCACACTCAAAGCGCCGCCCGTGAAAGAACTGGCACTTTCGTTAAATATTCCCGTCATTCAACCCCAAAAACTGAGCCAGCCCGAGGCAATGAATCAACTGCGCGCCTGGAATCCCAACCTGATTGTAGTGGCCGCTTTCGGCCAAATTCTACGCCCGGAACTGCTTGAATTGCCGCGCTATGGCTGCCTGAATATCCACGCTTCGCTGCTGCCCAGGTGGCGCGGCGCGGCCCCAATCAACGCTGCCATCTTGCACGGCGATGCGCAAACTGGCATCACGATCATGAAAATGGACCCCGGCCTTGACACTGGCCCAATCATCAGCCAGAGCGCTATTCCCATCGAGGCAGACGACACTGCCGGAAGTCTGTTCAACCGCATGGCTGATCTCGGCGCAGCGCTGTTCACCGAAACCCTGCCCGATTATCTCGATGGCAAATTTCCACTTCAGGCACAGGACGAAAGCCTCGCCACCTACGCGCCCATGCTAAAAAGCCAGGATGGGCAACTCGATTTCAACCAACCCGCCGAGGCATTAGCCCGCCGAGTGCGCGCTTTCAATCCATGGCCGGGAACATTTCTCATCCGGAACGGTCAACGTATCAAGATTCACCGCGCGCACGCCAGCGACGCAACCTCACCAGGGTGTGGGGTGTTATTCATTTATGAAAATCAACCCGCCATCGGCGCCGCGGCTGGCAGCTTGGTTCTCGATATAATCCAGCCCGCCGGAAAACGCGCCATGCCCGCCGAAACCTTCTTGCGTGGGACACGCGATTGGGGAACCGAATGACCAACCCAAACCATCAACACTATATCACTCTTCTACGCCACGGAGAATCCGTAGGGAATGCTGACGGTTACCACCAGGGGCAGGTTGATTTCCCTCTCACCGAAAAAGGCCGTGCCCAGGCGCGGGCTTTGGCTGCGTATTGGCAAGTACACAACCCTGCTTTCGACACAGTGGTTGCCAGCCCGCAAAGCCGCGCCCGCGAAACCGCCGAAATTATCACGAGCGCTCTCAGTCTGAGCATCGAATTCGGTGAAATCTGGATGGAACGCGACAACGGCTTGCTCGGCGGCCTGCACCACACCGAAGCCCAGGAAAAATATCCCCAGCCCGATTTCATCCCCTTGTATGACCCCATCGGGCGAACGGGCGAAAGCCAATGGGAGCTATATTTACGCGGCGGCAAAGCTGTTCAGAGCTTGCTTCATCGGCCTCCGGCACGCTACCTTGTGGTATCACACGGCGCTATTTTGAATATGGTCGTGCGCGCCATCCTCGGCATCATGCCCCAACCCAACTACAGCACCCCGCGCTTCCGCTTTCCAAATACCGCATTCGCTACGTTCACCTTCAATCCCAATTCCCACCTGTGGGTTGTCCACGGTATCAACCAGCGCCCGCATTGGGGCGAAGAGGAACATCAACCATGAAAGATTTATCGATTCTCACCCTCGGCGCAGGCGCGATTGGGACGTATATCGGCGGAAGTCTGGCTTTGGCGGGAC
>JACNJM010000225.1:0-17559 GCA_014382605.1 Anaerolineae bacterium | reverse complement strand
ATGCCGGGCTGAATGCCCAGATTTTTGAACGCGCCGCCGATATGAAATGGTCGAAGATGCTCACCAATCTGATCGCCAACGCCAGCGCCGCCATTCTGGATATGACACCGGCAGAAATTTTCGCCGACCCGCGCATTTACGCCCTCGAAATCGCGCAACTGCGCGAAACTCTGCGCGTGATGCGCGCGCAGGGTATCCGAGTAGTCGATTTACCCGGCACCCCCGTGCGGGCGCTGGCCTTTGCCGTGCGCTGGCTGCCCATGATAATTTCTCGCCCCCTGCTCGCCAAAGCGGTTGGCGGCGGGCGCGGCGGAAAAATGCCCTCGTTTCATATTGATTTACATAGTGGCAGCGGCAAGAGTGAAGTCCATTATCTCAACGGGGCTGTAGCGCGTGCCGGAGCGCAATATGGCGTTCCTACACCGGTCAACGAGTTGCTCAACACAACCCTATTGGCGTTAACTCGCGGAGAGATTCCCACAGACACATACCGCCATCAGCCAAAGAAGTTGTTCTAAAAATAATTAGCCAGTTTGGAATAACAAAAACTCGGTTTCAGTTGTAATGGTTGAAACCGAGTTTTTTTCGTTTGAAAGGTCGATCGCTACTCAATTACCCCATAAAATAACGGCAGTGGCTCAACCGGCGTATCGCTCCAGGTGTGTGCGTTGAGTAGGCACAGGCGTGCTTCTTTCAAAATCGCTTCATCATCAGCGTGCAATGTGAAGAGTGGGCTACCATTTTCAAGATAGTCACCAACCTTACGGTGAATCTCGATCCCAACGGCATGATCGATGGGGTCACCTTTTTTCGCCCGGCCAGCCCCCAGGATTACTGCGGTTTCGCCTACCACGCGGGCATGAATTCCGGCCAAATAGCCGCCACGCGGTGCGGAAACGACTTCGATAAATTTTGCTTTGGGGAGTAATTCGGGGGAATCGACATAGGCTACATCGCCGTGCTGCGCAATCACAAGTTCGCGGAAACGCTTCCAGGCGCGGCCATCGGCTAAAGCCTCACCCGCCAATTTTAAAGCATCCGCTTTATTGGCAGACAGGCCACCCAGAGTGAGCATGTGCGCAGCCACTTCCATACAATGCGCTTTAAAATCCGCAGGCCCGCCTCCCTGCAATGTTTCAATCGCTTCCTTGACTTCCAGCGCATTTCCCACGGCATGCCCGAGAGGCTGATTCATGTCTGAGATCAACGCCACGGCCTTGCGCCCGGCCAGATGGGCAATATCGACCATCAACTGCGCCAGCGTATGCGCGTCTGCCAGAATCTGCATGAAGGCCCCCAGCCCCACCTTGACATCCAATACGATGGCATGCGCGCCCCCGGCAATTTTCTTACTCATCACCGAGGAGGCGATCAACGGAATCGACTGGACGGTTCCAGTGACATCGCGCAGGGCGTAGAGTTTACCATCGGCAGGGGCAAGGTCAGCAGTTTGACCGGCCAGTACCAGCCCAACTGTGTCCAGTTGATGCAGAAATTCTTCTGTCGTCAGGTTTACGCGGAATCCGGGGATCGATTCCATTTTGTCGAGGGTGCCACCGCTGAAACCAAGCCCGCGTCCCGACATTTTGCCAACCGGCAGGCCGCATGCCGAAACCAGCGGCTCGACCACCAGAGTTGTTTTGTCGCCCACCCCTCCGGTAGAATGTTTATCGACGGCAACAGGCACAACTTGAGAAAGATTGATGGTTTCGCCCGAAGCGACAATTGCCAGCGTTAGATCGGTGGTTTCTTGTGGGGTCATTCCATTGAGCAAGACAGCCATTGCCCAGGCCGCGGCTTGATAGTCGGGAATATTGCCCGTGGCATAATTCTGCACAAAATATTCAATTTCGGCCTGCGTGAGTTCGTGCTTATCACGTTTTTTTTCAATAATTTCTACAGCTCGCATAGGTACTCCGCTTTTCAGTCGTCAGTCGTCAGTCGTCAGTCGTCAGTCGTCAGTCAAGATTATAACGGATATATCACTTTCAATTATGGCGTTTGCGCTCGTTAAAGACACCGGCCACGCCCAACAGCACCAGCGTTGCACCTGCAATCGTCCAGGATGTAATCGCTTCGTCCAAGATCAGCCACCCCAAGAAGACCGCGATTACCGGATTGACATATGGATAGGTCATCACAATGGAAGTCGGCAGCATTTGAACGGCGCGCACATAGGCCGTAAATGCAAAGAGTGACCCTACCACTATCAAATAGATCACCGCCCACCAGGCTTCAGGGTTTGGGTTTGGCAGCGACTCTCCACTGGCGAAAAACAGCAGAATGAAGCCCAGGCTACCAAAAAGCTGCTGATAGCCAGAACTGATGGAGGGCTTCACTCCGACCGGACGGCGACTTTGTAAAATGGTTCCCATGCCCCAACTGAATCCGGCAAAGAGCAAACCCAAAATGGCAAAGAGATCGGCCTGAACGCCTTGCGAAAGCACCGGCCAACTGAGTACCGCAATGCCGGAGAAGCCTATCATCAAAGAACCGACCAACCGCCAGGTGGGTAAACGCCGATCTATAATGGCCTCAACGATGGCGACCCAAATCGGCGTAGCGGCAATGATCAGCGCAGCCAGCCCAGAATCGGCGCGCTGCTCAGACCAGTTGACCATGCCATTTCCACCCGCCCACAACAGCAAACCGGAGGTAAACAGGGTGATGAATTCTTGGCGCGTGAGCCGCAGGCGTGATTTTGCCAGACGCGCCCACCCCAAAAGAATGACCCCGGCGATTAAAACACGCATCAACCCCATAGCAAACGGCGGAAAACCTGATCCTTCCCGCACAGCCACACGAATTGCCAGGTACGTGCTACCCCACACGATATACACCACAAATAGATTCAACAAGCCTTGCCAGGTGATTTGTTTTTCAGTTGCCATAATTCTTCTTTGTGTCAGCGGATGCAGAAACTCTACGACCATTACTACGACTACGATGCACCAAATATACACCCGTAATCACGGCTGCACCACCGAAAATTTGCCAGGCATTCAGGTTTTCACCGAATAACGGCCAGGCAATCACAGCGGTTAGCACAGGCTGCCCAAGCAACGTGGATGAAATGATCGACGCGGGCAAAAAACCCTGAGCATAATTAATCGCCAGCCAACCCCCCACCTGCACCAGCAAGCCAATGCCCAAAAACATAGTGTACGTCAACGAATCGTAACCGGTTAGCGTGCGTTCGAGAATGAGATTAACGAATAGCAATAAAATCATTGAACTCGCCGTCGAGATCCAAAAATAGGACAGCGTACGCATGCCTGTGCGGGCGCGCTGCGTGGTCAGATAATAAGCTCCATAAAAGACACCCGAACCAAGTCCTAGCAAACTCCCCATGCCGATATTGCTCGCTTTCGAGAAATCTTGCCCCAAAATAATCGCCGCGCCAATGATCGCAACCAGCAAGCCCATCCAAAAACGCACCCCCTGCCGTTCTCGAAAAAACAAAAAAGCGCCCAATCCAACCCACAGGGGGGCAATATTCGCCATCAACGTAGGGATCGTGGCGCCACTCATCACAATACCACTCGTCCACAGGACCAGATCACTACCAAAGAAAACACCGCCCAAAATTGCCAGCCATATGCTATGGCGCGCGGGGCGAATGGATGCATCGTTGCGGAATTGATTAGCAAACGGAATCACCATCACGAGAGAACCAATCGCCATGCGATAGAAAGCAGTTATTGTGCCGGGAGCATTGGCGCCGCGCACGAATATGGCCGAAAAACCCAGACTTAGCAAACCAAAGCCCAACGCCAGATAGGCACGGGTCGTTTGTGATAAACCAGAAAATATTTTTGGCAACAGATTCTCCAGGCAAAGCATAGAAACGGACCAACAGCATCCGTGAAAATAAAAATTACGAAGGCATAATTATAGTACAAAACCCTCTTGCCTTACTTGTCAGTTCCTCACTGCTCATCTATACTTGCAACCATGCAAAAGCAAACCACAGGCCTCGCACCGGCTGCCCTGCGTGTAGGGATTGACATCGGTGGAACCTTCACCGATTTCGTCATCTTCAACCCGCATAGCGGAGAAATTACTACCTTCAAGCTGCCCTCCACGCCGCATGACCCTGCTCAGGCGGTGCTGGAAGGGTTTGAGCGAATCAGTAAACAGTTGCCAGAAGATAGAAACCCATCCGCACTGGCTCATGGCAACATCCCACGAATAACCATCATCCACGGCTCGACGGTAGCCACGAATGCCCTGCTGGAGCGCAAAGGCTCATCCGCAGCGTTGATTACCACGCGCGGCTTCAGGGATGTGCTCCAGATCGGGCGGCAGAATCGGCCTGAATTATATAATTTTGCCAGCCAACCGATGGAACCGCTCATCCCTGCAGAATTGCGCCTGGAAGTGGACGAACGCGTGGATCGTTTTGGGGAGGCCCTGGTTGAATTGAATGATGCGCAAGTTGACACAATTGTAGAGCAACTGAAGAGACCGGTGTTGGGGGATGAAGAACGGCAGCGACCAGCTATTGAATCTGTTGCGGTCTGCTTGCTCTTTTCTTTTGCCAACCCCACGCACGAACAGCGCATCGCTGAAAAGCTGCGCGGGGCTGGATTCTTCGTCTCTGTCTCGCATGAAATCTTGCCCAAATACCG
Organism: Anaerolineae bacterium; assembly: GCA_014382605.1. GTDB lineage: Bacteria > Chloroflexota > Anaerolineae > Anaerolineales > UBA11858 > NIOZ-UU35. The sequence continues at coordinate 12,928 of JACNJM010000225.1, read as the reverse complement.
CGAATTTGAGCGCGCAAGTACCACGGTGGTGAATGCCTACGTCACGCCGGTGCTGGATCGGTATTTGCAGCGGTTGGAAGAAGGCGTAAAACAATTCGGCATTTCAACGAGTCAACGAGCGCGCCTTCAGGTGATGCAATCCAACGGGGGCAGCATCAGCGTGAGCGAAGCGCGCCAGGCTGGAGTGCGCTGCGTACTCTCTGGCCCGGCGGGAGGCGTGGTGGGAGCGCAGTTTGTGGGAGAGACTGTACACCTTCAGCATGGCTCAAAGCAAGCCGCCGACCTCCAACTGCTAACCTTCGATATGGGCGGCACATCCACCGATGTAGCCCTGATCGACGGAAAACCCCAAATCACCACCGATGCCAACGTCGGCGGACACCCGATTGGCATCCCCCTGCTCGACATTCACACCATCGGCGCGGGCGGCGGTTCGATTGCCAGCGTGGACGCGGGTGGAGCATTACGCGTTGGCCCGGAGAGCGCAGGTGCAGACCCCGGCCCAGCATGTTATGGGAAAGCAGCGATCAGCGGCCAGTTGCCAGTAAAAAGCGAAATTCGCTCCCCGCTATCCGCTTTCCGCTATCCACTGGCAACCGTCACCGATGCCAACCTGTTCCTCGGGCGCATCCCTGCCGAATATTTTCTGGGCGGCGAGATGCCAGTTTACCCAAAACTGGCCGAAGAAGCCATCGCGCGCATTGGGAATCAGCTCGGCCTTAAACCCATCGAAACCGCGCTAGGCATCATCGAAATTGCAAATGCCCACATGGAGCGCGCCCTGCGGGTCATTTCCATCGAGCGCGGCCACGACCCGCGCGATTTCACCCTGCTCTCGTTTGGCGGCGCGGGCGGGCTGCACGCTGCCGATCTGGCACGGCGGCTCAAAATCCCTCGCGTGCTAATCTCGCCTTACGCGGCTACTTTTTCTGCGTTTGGCATGTTGGCAGCAGATACAATAAAAGATTACACCCAAACGGTAATGCTCCCAGGGAATAGCCCCTACGAAGCGCTGGCTGCCCGCATGGATATTCTGCTCAAACAGGGGCAGCGGGACTTAACCCGCGAGGGATTCAGTTCAAACGACATTCAACTGCACCCGGCGTTAGATATGCGTTATCGGGGCCAGTCCTACGAGCTAAGCATTCCCTTCGAGCAAGATTTCATAATTCGATTTCACGAAGCCCACCAATATCATTACGGCTATGCGCGGCATGGTACAGAAATCGAGATCGTTAATTTGCGCCTCCAGGCTGTGGGAAGTGTGCCCTCCCCAAAACTCGCCGAACAACCTCGGGGGAGTCCCGCTTGCGCCGCGGCCATCATCGACACACGCCCAGTTAATTTTCCATCGGGCGCACTCGACACGCCGCTCTACCGCGGCGAATCCCTGGCCTGCGGCAATCAAATCGAGGGGCCAGCCATCATCGTGCGGAGCGACACAACCATCTTGTTGAGCGAACAAGACCAGGCGCGTATAGACTGTTTTGGCAATCTCGTAATTAAAATTCATGGATAGAGGCAATTATGACCCAATGGCTTGAATGGCTCCAAAACAGAGTGTATATTTCGCCCGAAATGGGTTGGCGGATTTTCGAATCGCTGATTGTACTGATCGCGATTTGGTTGCTAAGGCAAATGGTTTTACGGATCGCCTATCGCCGCAGTGAGGAACCCAAGGCGCGCTATAACTGGCGGCGGAGCAGTGCGTATCTGGCTTCTATTATTGCTGTGTTTCTGGTTGCTCCGCTGTGGCTGACACGCACCGATCAAATCATCACCTACCTGGGCTTGCTTTCTGCCGGGTTGGCGATTGCCCTCAAAGATCCATTGAGCAATCTGGTTGGCTGGGGTTATATTCTATGGCGGCGGCCCTTCTCAATGGGCGACCGCATCCAAATTGGGGCGCACACAGGCGATGTAATTGACATCAATGTGTTTAAATTTGTATTGATGGAAATTGGCAATTGGGTCGATGCCGACCAAAGTACAGGGCGGATTTTACATATTCCCAACAGTCGGGTTTTTCTGGAAACGATTGCCAACTACACCGAAGAGTTCAATTTCATTTGGGACGAGATTCCAATTACCCTGACTTTCGAAAGTGACTGGCAGACTGCCAAAACCCTGCTGGGCGAGATGGCTGCGCAATTTAGCGCGCCAGAAGATGAAGTCGCCGCAGAAATGAAGAAGCAACAACGCCATAAATATTATTACTATTACACGTATTTGACGCCCACGGTATACACTTCGCTGAAAGACAACGGCGTTTGCCTGACGATTCGCTATCTGTGCCAGACACGCCAGCGCCGGATTGTGAAGCAGGCGTTTATCGAAGAAGTTTTAAGCGCTTTTGCGCTCCGAGACGATATTCAATTGGCGTACGCGACACAACGAAATATTGTGGAGGTTTCAGGACAAAACCCAAATTAGTACTATAATCAGGCGCATGGCAAAATAATCGTAGCGCTATCTTTCCTATAAGATTAGTTTGGAGGTTGAAGCAATTGTGTCATTCATAGCAGCTAGTGCAAAACGTTTATATCAGCGCAACAAGAACCTGCAATTATTTTCGTGGTTAGACCGGCAGCATTTCTCTGAATCGGGGACGATTATGTTCACGGCGCTGATCGTCGGAATTGGCGCCGGTCTGGGGGCTGTGGTTTTCCGCTTGTTGATCAACGGCGTGCAGATATTATCATATCAACAGCTCGGTTCGTTGCTTGATGGGATTAAACCATTTCACCTGCTCATTATCCCTGCTTTGGGCGGTGCAATCGTAGGGCCGCTGGTGTATTTCTTTGCCCGCGAAGCCAAAGGACATGGCGTTCCCGAAGTGATGGAAGCCGTTGCGCTCAAAGGTGGGCGCATTCGCCCGCGCGTTGCCATCGTCAAGTCATTGGCATCGGCGGTTTGTATTGGCACAGGCGGCTCGGTAGGACGCGAGGGACCGATTGTGCAAATTGGTTCCGCATTAGGCTCAACCATTGGCCAGTGGCTAAAACTTTCGGATGAGCGCGTACGCAGCCTGGTGGCTTGCGGCGCAGCGGGAGGAATCGCGGCCACGTTTAACGCCCCGATCGCCGGGGCTATTTTCGCGCTGGAAGTAATCCTCGGTCAATTTCACGCAACCTATTTCGGCGCAGTCGTCATTTCGGCGGTTACAGCCGATGTAGTTGCACATTTGTTTGAACCCAACCTGCGCGCCTTTGCTATACCAGAATATGCGTTAGTACATCCTGTAGAACTTATCTTTTATATCATTTTGGGCGCAATCGCGGCAGTGCTTTCTTTTGGATTTGCACGCTTGCTATATCTCTCGGAAGATATATGGGATAAAATTCCCTTCCCCGAATATCTAAAACCCATCCTGGGGGGTATCGCTCTCGGCGTTATCGGGATTTTGACCTACAAACTTGATGGTTTCCCCCGCGTCTTCGGGGTCGGCTACGATAGCATCACAGAAGCCCTTTTTGGCAATTTAACCCTTCAGGTAACGCTGGCATTATTATTCATCAAATTGCTTGCCACAATCACCACGCTGGGTTCTGGCGGCTCCGGTGGGGTATTTGCCCCATCTTTGTTCATGGGCGCTATGATGGGCGCTGCATTTGGTCATGTCGTCAATTATTTTTTCCCAAGTGTCACCGCTCCCGTCGGAGCCTACGCGCTAGTTGGCATGTCGGCCTTCTTCACCGGCGCGGCGCATGCCCCCATCACGGCGATCATCATCCTCTTTGAACTCACCGGCGACTATCGCATTATTCTGCCGCTGATGCTGGCAACTGTAGTGAGTACCTTTGTCTCTCGAATCATCAGCCGCGAATCGATTTACACACTTAAGCTAACTCGCCGTGGGGTGCATCTTGAACACGGCAAAGATATTGACCTGATGCAATCCGTAACTGTTGCCGAGATCATGACCACCGATGTGGATACCGTGCCGATTGATATGCCGCTGAATGAATTAGCCGAAGCATTTGCCCAAACCCATCATCATGGTTTTCCTGTGATCAACTCCGCCGGTGATTTAGTCGGCGTTGTCAGCTTGCAAGACCTGAAACGTGTCATTCTATCCAAATCGATCGAAGACAAAACCGTCGCGGATATAGCCACCACTACTGGCCTGCTCATCGCCTATCCTCACGAGGACATGGGCGAAGCGCTGCGCCGCCTGGCGCGCAGAGATGTCGGTCGACTACCGGTAGTTGCAGGCGAAAATAGCCAAAAACTGGTCGGGGCGATCCGCCGCCGGGATGTAATTCGAGCCTACAATCATGCCATTCTCAAACGCGCCCATCACCAGCATCGCATTGAAACTCTGCGCTTGCGCAAATTGGATGAAGCTGGCTTCTTCCATATTGACATCCCCGCCAGCGCGGCTGTAATTGGAACAACTCTCACCGCGATTCAATTACCCGAGGAATGCCTGATTGTCTCAATTCGCAGAGCCAACACATTCCGTGTTGCGCATGGCAATACCCGGCTAGAGGCCAACGACAAACTCACCGTATTCGCTGGTCATAAATGTATTGGCGAAGTGCGCGCCATTCTCACGCGCGAACCTGAAGCTGAAGCCACGGAGAACTAAACTCAACACATGAACTATGACCCCATCCGTCTGGAAGTCTTCAAGCACCGTTTTAGCGCCATTGCCGAAGAGATGGGCGCTGTTCTGCGCAAGGCCAGTTTTTCACCCAACATCAAGGAGCGGCGAGACTATTCCTGCGCGTTTTTCGATGCCCAGGGGCGCATGATTGCCCAGGCTGCGCACATTCCCGTGCATCTCGGCTCCATGCCGCTCTCGGTTGCTGCCGCTATTGAAACCTTCCAGGTTTTCAAAAACCTGGAAGGTTTGGCTCCCGGCGATGTGATTGCCCTCAACGATCCTTTCCGCGGCGGTACGCATCTACCCGATATTACGTTGGTAACACCAGTTTTCGTCCCTCTCCCCACCCTCGCTCCCAGTGAAAGAGGGGCAAGGGGTGAGGGCATCCTTTTCGGATTCGTCGCCTCGCGCGCCCATCATGCCGATGTGGGCGGCATGACGCCAGGGTCGATGCCGATTGCACGCGAGATTTACCAGGAAGGGCTGATCATTCCACCGGTTAAGTTGGCGCGTGCCGGTGAAGTGGATTCCGGCATCTGGGATTTGATTCTGGCGAATGTACGCACTCCCGATGAACGCGCTGGCGACCTGCAAGCGCAGATCGGAGCCAATCGGCGCGGCGCAACGCGTCTGGGCGAAATGGTCAACGAACACGGCACCAAAGAAGTCCAGTTCTACATGGATGCGCTTTTAGCCTACACCGAGCGCATGACCCGGCGGCTGATTGAAAATCTCCCCGATGGAGAATATTGCTTTCAAGATGCACTCGATAACGACGGCCTCAGCGCCGAATCAGTCCCCATTGTTGTGGCTATACGAATACAAGGAGACCAGGCGCAAGTTGATTTCACTGGTTCCGCGCCGCAACAGAAAGGCAGCATCAACGCCGTGTATGCCATTACGCTCTCAGCGGTGTATTATGTCTTTCGCTGCCTGATCGGCCTGGATGTACCCAACAACGCCGGTTGCCTGGCCCCCATCGAAGTGATTGCCCCCGCGGGCAGCGTGGTCAATGCCCTGCATCCATCTCCGGTAGCAGGCGGCAACGTCGAAACCTCCCAACGCATTGTGGATGTGCTGCTCGGCGCGCTGGCACAAGCTGCGCCACACAAGGTTCCCGCCGCATCGCAAGGCACTATGAATAATGTCACAATTGGAGGTTCCCTCGCCCCAACCCCTCTCCCAGTGGGAGAGGGACGCAGGGGTGAGGGGAGTTTCGCCTATTACGAAACTATCGGCGGCGGCATGGGCGCAGCGCCTAATCAGGATGGGCCATCAGCGGTGCATTCGCATATGACCAACACCCTCAACACCCCAGCCGAGGCAATGGAATATGCCTATCCGTTGCGCGTGCTGCGCTACGAGGTGCGGCGTGGTTCCGGCGGCGCAGGTCAGTTCCGCGGTGGAGATGGCATCCGCCGGGACGTGCAGGTGCTCACGGAAGCACAAGTGACTCTGCTGACCGAGCGTCGGGTGCAGCATCCCTACGGGCTAAACGGCGGCCAACCTGGAGGTCGCGGCGAGAACATCCTGATCCGAGATGGGCATGAAATCCCCCTCCCCGGAAAAGGCAGCATTGATCTATATCCCAATGACATCCTCAGCATCCGCACTCCCGGCGGCGGTGGATACGATTCCCAAGAAGAAAAAAGTCCGGAGTAATCATCTCCGGACTTTTTTCATAGCGTCAGCTTCAACTGCTTCCAAGCCCCCACCCATGGGGTTCCCATGCGATGCCGCTCCGAAACTTTGACATCACCCAGTTTCTGCCCTACCTGAATTGCCAGGGGCACAATTTGGCTCCAATTTTCCGCCAAGACAGCCGGGCGCATCTCGCGGCCCAATTTGGCTGCCCAGGCCCATTCCAGGCGAAATCGGTCGGCCTTGACCCAGTAATCGCGCTTTTCCCAGGCAACGACCGTCGTTTCTACTGTGGCATCAATGGCTTCGAGCGACAACACCATAAAAGCCGCCAGATCGCGTGTACGGTCATTGGGTTCGGGTTCTTTCATCATCTCACGTAGCGCCAACGCCAGGCCGCGTTTGAGACGGTTGCGCTCGGTTCCAGGTAGGTTTGGGTTAATAACTCGTGACAAAATATCTCCTCGCAGCGTAGCTAGGTTTATCGCCTAAGGCCAAGGCCTTCTTCCCGTCTGGGTTTAGGCATTTTTCACTCCGTTGCACTCGATTCAGAATGACAGCGGATAAGTGATTTTACAAAACTCTATTTTACCGCCAAATTTTCTTGTCTACTTGACAAAGGCATAAATTCAGTTAAGATGATAACTGACTAGCCAGTCGGTTATCATTCAAGCAAATCGGCGCTGGAGGCGTAAAATGACTATTTTCTATCTTGTTCTTGCAATGATCGTTGTGGGCTTAATTGTGGGTTGGGTAGCTGGCCTGATCTGGAAAGACAACCGTCCCATTGGGGTTCAGGGCGATTTTGTCGTTGCAGTGATCGCCGCGATTGCCATCGGCTTGATGGATTGGTATGTGATCCCGGCGATGGGTTTCAGCCCAATGATGCGCAACCTGGGCCTGGCTACCGAACCGGGGCTTGGCGCGCTGGCAGTTTTGTGGCTAATTCGCGTGGCGAAGAAACAGTAGCTCAGGTATCTGTCAATCACTCCATCCCCAATCACCTGATCCCCATGCCCCCCATTATTGAAACCCGTACCCTGACGCGCAAATTCAAGGAAAACCGCGCTGTAGATAGCCTGGATTTAACCATCAAGCCCGGTGAACTTTTTGGGTTGGTGGGGCCAGATGGGGCGGGTAAAACCACTACGCTGCGCTTGCTGGCGGGGCTGTTATACGTCAGTGAGGGGTCGGGCACAATCGCCGGGTTCGATCTGGCCGCGCAACCCGAAGCAATCAAGCAACGCATCGGGTATATGGCGCAGGCCTTCAGTTTGTATGGCAAATTGAGCGTGCTTGAAAACCTGCTATTTTTCGCCGAGATTTACGATGTCAGCCCCGCGGCGCAAAAAGAGCGCACCCAACGCTTGCTGGCTTTCGCCGGGCTGACAGAGTTCAAAGACCGCCGCGCCGCGCATCTCTCTGGGGGGATGCAGAAAAAGCTGGCGCTGGCCTGCACGTTGATCCATGAGCCGCCAATCTTGTTGCTGGATGAACCCACCACCGGGGTGGACCCGGTCTCGCGGCGCGAGTTCTGGAATATTCTCACCGAATTACATCTTAACGGGACGACGATTATCGTCAGCACCCCCTATATGGATGAAGCCGACCGTTGCTCGCAGGTGGGACTCATGTATGAGGGGCGGCTTGTCATCTGTGATTCTCCGGCCAATATCCGCGGCCAATTGCAGGGCGATTTAATCGAGATATTCCCCGAAGACTGGCACCAGGCTCATCGTCTGGCACTCACCCTCGAGGGAGTCCGCGAGGCGCAAACCTACGGTGAGGCGCTGCACCTGCTCGTCGATGACGGCCCCCAACGGCTGATCGAAATTCAGGAGGCGTTCGCCAGTCAGCAACTCGCTTATAAAACCGCCCGCATCGCTCCCATCCGCATGGAAGAAGCCTTCATTTCGTTGATCCGCCAGATGGAACAAAGATAGATATACATTATGAACCTGCGACACATTTGGGCCGTCACCCGAAAAGAATTTCACCATATCCTGCGCGAGCGTAGCACGTTGATTTTGGTGCTGATTACACCGACGGCGCTGTTGCTGCTGATGGCCTACGCCCTGACGGTGGATATTCAGAATGTGCCCATTGCGGTATTGGATTTGGATCGTTCTTCGCTCTCGCGCAGTTTTGTGCAGCAAATCACTGCCGGAGAAGATTTGCAATTATATGCCCAGGTTAACACCCTCGACGAAATCGAGGGCTTGCTGATGCACGGCGATATCAAAGCCGCGTTGATACTCTCCCCCGCCTTTGCCAGCGATTTGCTCTCGCTGCGCGGCCTGCCATTGCAAATTATCATCGATGGCACCGAACCAGAGAGCGGCGCGTTTGCCGTCGATCATATTGCCTGGCGCGCCGAGGAATTTATCAACACAGCCATCTCCGATCAGATTCAGGCGCGGGGGTTTTCGATTGAATCCTTGCAACCGATTGATTTACGCATCCGCACCTGGTTCAACCCCAGCCTGAAACCGCGCAACGACCTGATCCCCGGGCTGATTTCAATGGTCTTGGGGATGCCCGCGCTCTCGGTAGCGCTGACGCTGGCCCACGAGCGCGAGCATGGCACCCTGGAGCAATTAATGGCGACTCCGATCAAACGCTCGGAGTTACTTGTCGGCAAAATGTTGCCCTATATTATCGTCGGGCTGGTGAATGTAATCGTGATTCCAATTCTGGCAGTGCTTTGGTTCAAGATTCCTTTCAATGGAAGTTTCGCGCTTTTTTTTGTACTCTCGGCGCTTTTCCTGTTCGCCATTTTGAGCATGGGTATTATTGTGGGCGTGTTTATGCCCACCCAGGCCGCGGCGCTGGCGCTATCGTTTCTGGTGATCTTTTTCCCTGGCTTTTTCCTGACCGGGATTTTTTTCCCCATCGCATCAATGCCCGAGATGATGCGCATGGAGGCTCTCGGACTACCCGGTACACACTACGCCGTCATCACGCGCGGCATTTTCCTTCCCGGCGTGGGTTTGAATATACTTTGGCCGTATGCCGTGATGCTGGTTGGGCTGGGTTTCGCCTTTACGGGTGTGGCGGCATTATTCTTCAAGAAGAAACTCGGTTAAAACGTCACAGGTTACAAGTTAAAAATTGAAGGTTGAAAGCCAACCCTGTAACCTTCCACTTTCAACCTTCAACACGATAAACAATGTTCAGACGCATTTACTCCCTCGTCATTAAAGAATTCATCCACCTGCGCAATGATTGGTGGATGCCAGCCTTCATGCTCTTCGGCGGCGCGCTGGAATTGTTGCTCGTGGGGTGGGCTACTTCACGTCCGATGAGCAATTTGCCGCTGATGGTGTGGGATCAGGACAAAAGCCCCGCCAGCCGCCTGATTGTTATCGCGTTGGAGAATACCGGCACCTTCGTCCTGGAAGATCAGGTGGATGGCATGGATGCCATTGAATACGCCCTCGACCGCGGCAATATCACGGCTGCGATCATCATCCCGCCAGACTATGCTGACGAAGTTGCCAGCAATAACGGACAGCCCAGTCTGGCAGTGATTCTCAACGGAGCCGAGAGCATTCCGGCTCGGGAAGCGTTGCGCGCCATTGAGGGAGTCACGCGTCAGCTTGGCGAACAAATTACCATCGATCGCCTGGGGCTAAACCCTGACACCTTCGCCGGGTTCGATTTCAGTTTGCGGGTATGGTTCAACGAAGCCCTCAGCGAAGCCCTATATACCACCCCTGCCGAACTCGGCCTGATGCTCGAATTCACCGTGCTGCTCTTTGCGGCGCTTTCGTTCTCGCGCGAGCGCGAACTCGGCACGCTAGAGCAGTTGTTGGTAATGCCATTCTCCTCGTTGGAGATCATCATCGGCAAGGCAATTCCCGTTATTCTTGTCGGATTTTTCGATTTTGTGCTCATGCTCACGATGGTACATTTCGCCTTCGACGTGCCCGTGAGAGGCTCGCTACCTCTGCTGTTGATTCTGGCTTTCGGCTATTTACTGGTTGAACTCAGCAAGGGTATGATCATCTCGGTGATGTCGCACACGCAACACCAGGCTTTCTTGCTGGTGATGCTGTTGGGGATGACCGACTTCATGTTTACCGGCTATGCCGCCCCGGTGGAGGGCATGCCAAAAGCAGCACAACTTTTCGCCAATATCGTCCCGGCGCATCACTGGCTGGAGATTTTGCGCGGTATTTTGCTCAAAGGTTCGGGGCTGGGTGTGCTCTGGCCGCATGTACTGGCTCTCGCAATCCTGGGCATAGTCATCGGCGGCTTCTCGCTGCGCTACGTCCGCCGGGCGCTGGACTAAAACATGAACAACAAAATTCCTGCCGTTACCGCCCGCGGGCTAACCAAATACTTTGGCGATTTCACTGCCGTCAACGAGATTGATTTTGAAGTTTGTCGCGGAGAAATATTTGGCTTCTTAGGCCCCAACGGCTCAGGCAAGACCACGACAATCCGTATGCTGCTGGGATTACTGCAACCCAGCGCGGGTTCAATTTCTGTCTTGGGGCTGGACGCCCACGGCGATGCAGCAAGCATCCGGCCGAGGGTGGGATATATGTCCCAACGGTTTAGTCTGTACAACGACTTGACAGTGATTCAAAACCTGAAATTTTATGGTGCTGCCTACGGCCTGAGCGAGGCTCTCCTCCCGGAGCGCATCCAGGAAGCACTGCAAATGGCCGGTCTGGAGGGCCGTGAATATGCCAAAACGAAAGACCTTTCCGGCGGTTGGCGGCAGCGATTAGCGCTCAGCGCGGCGATTTTGCATCGCCCTGAAGTGCTCTTTTTAGACGAACCCACCGCAGGGGTAGACCCAATCTCGCGGCGCGCTTTCTGGGATTTACTCTACAGGCTTGTCACAACCCCGGCGAATGAGGAAACCCAAGGGGGCGTTACGGTTTTTGTCACCACACACTATATGGATGAGGCCGAACACTGTCACCGGCTGGCTTTTATCCAGCGCGGTGAGATAATTGCCTATGGCTCCCCCAAAGACATCAAACACCAGAAGATGAGCGGGCAGGTACTTGAAATCGCGCCATCAAATGCTGTAGCTGCTGTTAAAGTCTTGCGCGAAGCCCGCGATTCAGGCAAACTGCCCTTCGATGAAGTTGAACTATACGGCGCGCTAGTGCATGTCGTCGCTCCGGGTATGGAAGAACTTCAAAGTCGAATCACCACCGAGCTACGTCAGGCAAGCATTCATATCGAACAGATGCAAATTATCGAACCATCGCTGGAGGATGTCTTCATCGCCAGTATGCGCTAAAAATTTCACCGCAAAGTCACAAAGACGCCAATATATTTTTCAACTTCTTGGCTTCGTGTCTTGGTGGTTATAAATTGGAGAGCAAACATGAATAAATATTATTTATCCCCTCTTTTGCTAATCTACACATTGGCTCTTGCGGCCTGCACACTGCAAACCACAGACGAAACCGCGATTCAGGCATCGGGATCGATTGAGGCGGTGGAGGTGGTGATTTCTGCCGAGGCGGGCGGGCGCGTGGCCGAAGTTTTCGTCACCAAGGGCCAGGGCGTTGCACCCGGCGATGCGCTATTTCGGCTAAAAGACGAACTGCTGGAATCGCAATTCAAACAAGCTGAAACTTCACTGGCAGTCGCTCAGGCGAACTACAATTTGGTTGCCGCCGGACAAACCGCGGCTCAAAAACAAGCCGCCCAGGCTGCCGCGCAACTGCAATTGCTCGCAGCTCGTCAGGCGTTGGATGAACTCTACGACAATAACGCTGTCGCTTTGGCACAGGCTGAACAGGCAATCGCCGAGGCAACGAAAGCCATCCAGGATGCCGAGCGGCGTGTCAACAGTCTCTCGCGTTCTGCGGGCCAGCCCGATATTGATCAGGCTTTCGCCAATATGGTTTTGGCAAAAGATAAACTCGACGATGCCACGGACGATTTCGAAGATTACGCCGACAAGCCTGAAGATAATCTGGCGCGCGCGGCTTACTTGAGCGTGATGGCACAGGCGCAGAAAGATTACGATGCCACAGTGCGCCTGTACAACAGCCTAAGCGGAACCGGCGACGAGATTGATATCGCCAGAGCCGAAGCCGACTTAAGTATGGCGCGCGCGCTGCTAGCTCAGGCGCAGAAAGATTACGATACTCTGCTCAACGGCCCCGATCCCGATGACGTTGCCCTCGCCGAAGCACAAGTAGCGCTCGCCGAAGCACAGGTGGCACTGGCTGGCGAAGAATTTCCCACACCAGAGCAATTAGCCGTGGCCCAGGCGCAAGTGGATGCCGCCGCAGCCAGCCTGGATGCAATTCAAGCCCAAGTCGACAAACTTTTCGTCAACACGCCGATTGGCGGCGTAGTCACTGTGCGCAACCTGGAAACTGGTGAGACGATCCAGCCTGGTCTGGCGGCCATGACAATCAGCCAGATCGAGCGCCTGACTGTAACGGTTTATATTCCCGAAAATCAATACGGGCAGATCAACCTCGGCGACACAGCCAAACTCAGGGTTGATTCCTTCCCGCTGCAAACCTTCGAAGCTGTCGTCACGCGCATCGCTGACCGCGCCGAATATACCCCGCGCAATGTCCAGACGCAGGAAGAACGCCAAACTACCGTCTACGCCGTGGAATTACAGGTAGATGACCCTGACGGCAAGCTCAAGCCAGGCATGCCCACGGATGTAGTTTTTGGGGAGTAATG
>JACNJM010000331.1 GCA_014382605.1 Anaerolineae bacterium | reverse complement strand
GCCCTATTCTGGGGCAAATGTACCAAAACCTGATCCGCGATTGGCAGGCCGAAAACGTAGAACTACGCAAATATGTTACGCCGATTTCGGCCCGCAATCTGGTCAACGACCTGCCCGATGATGTCGTAAATATTCTGTTGGATGTATGCGAGAAGAACGCCGGTATTTTCCAACGCTATTTCAAACTCAAAGCCAAATGGCTGGGCGTGGAAAAATTGCGCCGCTACGATGTGTATGCTCCCGTAGCCGAAGCCGATAAAACGTATGATTTCCACACCGGTGTGGAAATCACCCTGGAAGCGTTTAAAGAGTTTGACCCCCGCGTGGCGAAGTTGGCGAAAAAGGTCTTTGACGATGGGCATATTGACAGCGAAGTACGCAAAGGCAAGCAAGATGGAGCCTTCTGCGCTTCGGTGGTGCCAGGGCATACCCCCTATGTCAAGGTGAATTACCAGGGCAAAGCCAACGACGTGGCAACGCTGGCGCATGAACTTGGGCACGCCATTCATGCTATGCTAGCCTTCGATCATAATGTGTTCACGTTCCACTCCGCGCTGCCAATGGCGGAGAATGCCTCCACCTTCGCCGAGATGCTGCTGGTAGACCGTCTGCTCGAAGTGGAAGAAGACCCCGCTGTGCGGCGTGATATTCTCTTCCGCCAGGTGGATGATGCCTACGCCACGATTATACGCCAGGCGTTTTTCGCCATGTTCGAAGTCACCGCGCACGATATGGTCGCCGAGGGCGCCACGGTGGATAAACTCTCTGAAGCTTATATGGAAAATCTCCGCAAGCAGTTTGGCGATGCGATTGAACTCAGCGATGAATTCAAATGGGAATGGGTCTCGATCCCCCATTTCTTCCATGTGCCGTTCTATGTGTATGCCTACAGCTTTGGGCAATTACTGGTGCTTTCGCTTTACAAACAGTTCAAGGCCGAAGGCGAAGCTTTCAAGCCGCGCTATATCAAAATTCTCGAAGCGGGCGGCTCTGCGTCTCCGGCGGATATTTGCGCCGCGGCTGGGCTCGACATCACCAAAGCCGAATTCTGGCAGGGCGGTTTTGATGTGATCGCTGAAATGGTAGCACAGTTAGAAGCTATTCCGGTGGAATGATTTACCCCCCACCCCTGGCCCCACCCCCGATACGGGGGAGGGGCCTCTGCGCAAAAAAGGATACGGCCTGTGGATGCAGGCCGTATCCTTTTTTGCGATTATTTCAATCCATCCGATAACATTTTGAGCAAATTTCCCAGGGCTTGCAGGTCTTCTGCCTCGAGGCAGTTCCACGGGGGCAGGAAATACTCATTTGTTTTATCTTCCGCTTGTTGACGAAGCTCCAGCCCCTCGGGAGTCAGGTAATATTCCCCGGATTTACTTTTTGCCAACCCGCGTTCCACAATTTCGCGCAGCGCATTCTCATATACCTTTCGACTTTGCCGCCGATGGTGCAATTTTTTGTGCAGGGCATCCAACGAAATAGATTTCTCGCGCCAGATCAGGGTATAAGCTTCCCAGGTGGGGCCATCAAAACCTAACGGCTGCCAGGCGGCCAGGTGGGCGTCGTCGTGATAGGCGGCCAGATCACTAAGATATTGATCTACTTGAATCAACAAAGGAGCATTCTCGCCGGGATCAAAACGACGGCTGTGGGTAATTGCCCATTTCGCGGGCGGCTCCGGCGAGGTATGGCTGGCCTTAACCAGACGGCGCAGTAAAATGGTTAGATAATGCAAATCGGAGGGGCGCATGGGGTTGAGATTTTCCATGCGGGCATAAGCGGTCAGGATGATCTGCTGCACCAGTTCTTGCCCTGCTCCGGTGAGTACATATTCGTTTGGATGTACGGTTGCCAGTAGTCCCTGAGCTGAAGTTTCCTCCAGGCGTTTGCTGAATTCCTGACAGGGCATGCGTTTTTGGAGCATTTCGGCGGTTACCGGTTCGGGGTCGAAACTCATGATACTAAGCAACAGCACCCAGGTGCCGCGATCTACCCCCGTTTTTGACGCGACTTCATCCATCGCCGGGATGTAGTGATTGCCCAGCGTGGTCAATGCATCTAATACCAATTGCCAGAATCGGGGATCGCCCATGACACCCTCCTCCTTACTTGAGGGTACTTACGCCAAAAAATTCTAGTCCTATTGTACCGCATTTGGAATCGGGAAAAATTTGGGCGTGATGTGGTGTGGATTTTCCTACAGCGATTCTTAGAACCTCTCTTGGTTGCAGTGGTAGGTAACGCTATGATACACTGTGATTATTCTGACGAACAGGGAAATGTCAGGTTATTCAATCTCAGTCCAGGAGCAGGAAAACAACCATGAAAAAACCTAATCGCATCTTTTCTATCACTACGATTCTGATCTTTTCGCTCCTATTTATAGCCTGCAAAGCGGATGCAGAAACGATTGACAGCGAAACTTCAGCGGCTGTTACGGAGCGGTTGGAAAGCGAAATTGTCGCTACAGAAACCATTGCACAACCGACCATCGCACAGCCAACCCCAAAAGCCACCACCGCAGTCCCCACGCCAATCTCGTTGCCAGATTTGTCAGGCGAGACGGTTACATTTTGGCATATCTGGGGCAGCGGGGCGCGCGGCGAAGCCATGACAGCCATCATAGATGAATTCAATGCTGCCAATCAGTGGGGCATCACTGTTGAGCCGGTCGATATGGGCTTTTACCCGCAAATCGAAGATGCCATGTACGCGGGTATGCAATCGGGAGAGTTGCCCGATGCCGTTATCGGGTATGCCAATGCGCTGGCAAGTTGGCATAATATGGGTATTATGACCAACCTGAATACTTATTTTGTAGACGAGCTTGTCGGCTTCACCTCACAAGAGCAGGTAGATTTTTTCCCAGGCACTTTATCGGGGGCCGTCAATCCCACCGGAGAACGGATTGGTTTACCGTTGAGCCAGTCGAGTTATGTTTTATTCTATAATCTGAGCTGGGCGCAAGCATTGGGTTTCGACCTGCCGCCGCAAAACACCCAGGAGCTGCGCCAGCAGGCTTGTGCCGCCGCGGCAGCCACCGCGGGCGACACGGGCGGCATTGTGCTATATCCTGGCGCTTCGTATGTTATGCCCTGGATTTACGCTTTCGGCGATGATGCTCTCACCGAAGATGGCCTGGACTATGATTTCACCACCACCACACTCCATGAAGTAGCCCAATTCTGGAAGACCTTGTGGGATGAAGACTGCGCCTTTGCCACCGAGACTTACCCCAACCCGGAGTTTGCCACCCGGCAAGCCCTTTTTGTGATGAGTTCATCTGCCGGGTTGCCGCATCAGACAGAAGCAATGGTTGCCGCCGGAAGTTCCGATGTGTGGACGGTGCTGCCTTTCCTGGGACCAGATGGCGCGCAGGCCGTCAACGCTGCTAGCCAATATGCCGCTGTGGTGAATAACTCGCCTGAACGGGCACTGGCAGCTTGGCTCTTTTTACGTTACTTCACCACGCCCGAAGTTCAGGCGCGCTGGGTTGCCGCGGGGGATTATTACCCGGTGCGCATGAGTGCCGTCGATTTGCTCAAGAGCTACGCCAAAGAACATCCCCAATGGCTGGCCGGTTTGGAATTACTCGATTACGGCCACGCCGAACCTGCCATGCCATCCTGGGGAGCCGTGCGCAGCGTCGTTCAAGATACCTTTGACGCAATCCTCACAGGCGCGCCCGAAGAAATTCCGGTGCATTTGATCCAGCTAAATGATCTGGCGACGGAAATTAAAGCACAAGCTGGGCCATAATCCCCCATGCCCTTACCTCACGTTACGATCTACACCGACGGAGCCTGTTCTGGTAATCCGGGCCCTGGGGGCTGGGGCGTATTGCTGCGTTTTGGCAGTCGTGAAAAAGAACTCAGCGGTGGCGCTGGTGACACCACCAACAATCGCATGGAATTGACCGCTGCACTCGAAGCCCTACGCGCGCTCACTAAACCCTGTCAGATCGATTTTTATACCGATTCGGAATATCTCAAAAACGGTATCACCCGCTGGATGTCGGTCTGGAAGCGCGAGGGCTGGAAAACCAGCGCCAAACAGCCAGTCAAAAATCAAGATCTATGGCAGGCGCTCGATGAGGCCGTGCAGGGACATCAAATTAGCTGGCATTGGGTGCGCGGGCATACCGGTCAGCGTGAAAATGAGCGCGTCGACCAATTGGCGCGCAATGCAATCGGATCGCAAAAATGAAGTTTTTGTACGAAAAGCAAACAGAAAATGTCTCGTCGATATTTAGATAGCCTCACCACCCGCCTGATGCTGACATTTGTGCTTGTGATGCTCACTACGCTGGTTGCAGCGGGCGGGCTGGCATACTGGTTCTTACGCACCCAACTCGAAAACGAAACCTGGGGCAAAGTTGCCGCGCAAATAAGCTATCTCATCACCACCCGGCAAGGCCCGGTGATCGCGCTGATCGGGGGGGCAATTCTGGTTGTGTTGGCAAGCGCGGTTTTGGGTGGGTTCACCGCCAGCCGTATGACCCAACCGCTCAGCCGTCTGAACGAAGCCGCCCTCGATATTAGCTCTGGTAATCTCGAAAAACCAGTGCCGATTCCCGAAATCCCCTATGAAATTTCAGCGCTGGCAACCGCCTTCGAAGTCAGCCGCCGCAATATGCGCCAGGCTATCGAAGATCTTTCTCGCGCTAAAGCCTGGGCCGAAACCCTCATCCAATCGGTGGTGGAAGGCATCGTTACCATAAATGAGCAAGGGTCTATCACTTCGTTCAGCGATGGAGCCGAACAAATTACGGGCTGGCGGCGCAGCGAGGTGTTAATGCAGCCCATTGATGAGATATTTAAGCTCCCTGGCAGTGGTACGTTCACCCGACAAATTTCAGCGGTGGGGGTGATGCACCAGGTTGGCATTCTCAATCGCTATGGGCAAGAGATTACTTTGGCTGTCACGGGCGCGCGCATGCGCTCACCTGAATCTGCCGAAACGCAAACCGCTCTGGTGCTGCGCAATATCACCGACGAAGAAGCTGCCCAACAACTGCGTTCCTATTTCCTGGCAAATATCTCGCACGAATTCCGCACACCGCTGGCTGCACTAAATGCATCTGTCGAACTGCTGCTCGAAGAGCTTCACGATCTCTCGCGTGACGAAATCACCGAATTGCTCGAATCAGTACATTACAGCCTGATTGCCCTGCAAACCCTGATCGACAATCTCTTGGAGAGTACCAGCATCGAGGCCGGGCATTTTCGCATTCACAGCCGACCCACACAGGTTAAGTCCGTCATCGGTGAAGCCATTCGTGTGATGAAACCCCTCCTCGAACGGCGCGATCAGGCGCTTTGGCTGCAACAGCCCGATCACATCCCCACCATCAAAGCGGATCCCACTCGCCTTACACAAGTATTGGTCAATCTGCTTTCCAATGCCAGTAAATACAGCTCGATGGGCGATCAAATTGTACTGCAAGTTGAACTGCCCGTGCCCAATATGCTGCGCATCAGCGTAGCCGATCAAGGACCGGGTGTGCCAACTGAAGATCAGGGAAACTTGTTCCGCCGGTTTGTGCGCCTGGATGAACGCGGCAAAGCCCAATATGGCGTGGGGCTGGGGTTGTCGGTTGTTAAGGCCATCGTGGAAGAACACGGCGGTTACGTGGGCCTGGATGAGCGCGAGGGCGGCGGATCAATATTCTGGTTTGAAATTCCGATGGATGGAGAGTTGTTATGAAAGCCCTGGTTGTAGATGATGATTTAGCGCTGGCCGATGTGGTTTCGTTTACGCTGCGGCGCGGGGGGTATGAGGTGGTCGCAGCGCATGATGGTTTGACCGCTCTCGAACGCTGGGAGAGCGAATCGCCCGATATCATTGTCCTGGACCTGAACCTGCCCAAGCTCGATGGCTGGGAAGTTTGCCGCCGCATTCGCTTACAAGACAACACCCCCATCATCATGCTCACCGTGCGCGGCGGCGAAGACGATATTGTGCAAGGCCTCAAACTGGGCGCCGACGATTATATTGTCAAACCGTTTAGCCCGCGGCAATTACTGGCGCGTGTCGAGGCGGTGTTGCGCCGGTCGGGCAGCGCGGCGCTCACCCCAGGGCCATTATCGGCTGGCAGTCTCACATTAGATCTATCTCGCCATCAAATCACCCGCGCTGATGAACTGCTCGCCAAACTCACCCCGCTGGAAAGCCGTCTGCTCGAAGTGCTGATGATAAACCAGGGTCAGGTGCTCACAGCCGAATCCCTGATCGATCATGTTTGGGGGCCAGGCATGGCCGATAAAGCCATGCTGAAACAATTGATCTACCGTTTGCGCAACAAAATCGAAGTTGATTCGTCCACGCCACGCTGCCTGGAAACGGTGCCAGGCGTGGGCTATTCGCTGACAGAGCATTGTTGAGAGGGAACGGCCCTCTCCCAGATTTCCGCTATGCTCAAACAAAGTTTCTCTCCCAATTATGGGGGAGAAATTTTGTTTTTATGTAATCATCAAGAGAAGTGTAAACACAAACGTTTTCACGCAAAGGCGCCAAGTC
>JACNJM010000178.1 GCA_014382605.1 Anaerolineae bacterium | reverse complement strand
CCTGGCAGCAGACTTGCAACCATCTTGTATCTGTGCAAGCAAAATGTTATGATCTAATCGTCGAATTCTACCGGATGCAATCGATAAAGTGGCAGGTAAGCATATGTTGAAGAATCTCACTCGTGGCGAAAAAATCGCCCTTTCTGTTCTCCTGACCTTATTAGGCATTACAGCCTGTGTGGCAATTGGCCTGATTGTGTATCAATTATCCAACTATGCCACGCCGACGACTTCACTTGCGAATACCCCCACGCCCATCAGTACCATTGACCCGCTCTCTTCCGGCGGTTCGTTTGCTGCGCCCGGCGCGCCAGATTTGGCCGTTGAGAGTGACTCGGGCATTTCCAATACAGACAATATTACCAATATCACCACGCCGCGTTTCACCGGAACCTGTACCGATGGCGAGAATATCAATCTCACCAGCAGCATCAATGGGTTAATGGCCCCGGCAGATGTAGTTTGCGCGGGTGGGCAGTACGATATAACCCTGACCAGCGCCCTCAGCGATGGCGCGCACAGCATCACCGCAACCGCCAGCGATGCGAGTGGTAATAGCAGCCCGGCTTCTCTGGGGTTGAACCTGACGATGGACACAACTCCGCCCTCGCCTCCCGGCACGCCTGATCTGTCTCCCGGTAGCGATACCGGCGCCTCAAATACAGACAATATCACCAGCGATATAAATCCGCAGTTTACGGGTATTTGCACGCAAGACGATCAGATTACAATTCATAGTTCAGTGGATGGGGATCAACTGCCTTCAATTACCTGCGCAGTGAATGGTTATGATATAAACCTCACTAGCAATCTTTCCGAAGTCACCCACACGATATCTGCCAAAGCAATCGACGCGGCTGGAAATTCGAGCATTTCTGCGGGCCTGATTGTGACGGTCGAGACAGCGGCTCCATCGGCTCCCGGCACGCCCGATCTGGCCGCAGGCAGCGACACAGGCATCTCAAATACAGATAACATCACCAACGACACCACGCCTCAACTCACTGGCCTGTGTACATCGGGGGATGTGATTGTTATCCATAGCTCGTTGAATGGGGATTTGTCGCCTACCCGCGGTTGTGCGGATGGGCGTTATGACATTACAGTGACCAGCACACTCAGTGAGGGTGTACATTCGATTTCGGCCCGCGCGGTCAACGCGGCGGGAAATTCATTCAACTCCCTGGGCCTGACTCTGACAGTCGACACCAGCCTACCCCCCACGCCGGGCGCCCCCGATCTGGCCGCGGGCAGCGATAGCGGTATTTCGAACACCGACAATATCACCAACGACACCACACCTCAATTTGTTGGTACATGCAGCAGCGGCGATCGGATCATCCTCAATAGCAGTGCTGGCGGCGTTTTATTGCCCTCCAATTACACTTGTACGAATAATGCCTATGATATTGTGGTTAGCAGCCTGCTCAGTGAAGTTATACATAATATCACTGCCGCGGCTATTGATACCGCCGGGAATAGCAGTCCCGCTTCAGGCGTTTTGAGCGTAACCGTCGATACGATTGCGCCCGCCGCGCCTGGCACACCCGATCTGGCCCCGGGCAGTGACACCGGCGCTTCAAATTCTGACAATATCACCAGCGACACCACCCCACAATTTACCGGCACATGCACCACCGGTGATTATCTCACCCTGTCGAGTAGTGTGGATGGACAGTTGAATCCCGCGGATGCACTTTGTTCGGGCGGCGGATATGACATCAGCGTAACCAGTACCCTTACCCTGAATGCGCATAATATCACGGCAAAAGCGAAAGACCTGGCAGGCAATCTTTCCTCCGCATCTGCCGCGTTGGGCGTGACGGTGCAAGCCGCAACGCCAACCGTGCCCGGTACGCC
Organism: Anaerolineae bacterium; assembly: GCA_014382605.1. Taxonomy (GTDB): domain Bacteria; phylum Chloroflexota; class Anaerolineae; order Anaerolineales; family UBA11858; genus NIOZ-UU35. The sequence goes on along the minus strand of JACNJM010000178.1, from coordinate 4,706 downwards.
TGATATGACTGCTGATAGCGATTCTGGCAGTTCAGATTCGGATAATATCACCAATGACACGACGCCGCGCTTCACCGGGGCGTGTGTGACCGGAGACAAGATCAATTTGAGCAGTAATCTTTCCGGCGCGTTGCAACCACCCAATACGCTTTGTGCCGCGGGTAGCTACGATATTAGTGTCACCACTATCCTCAGCCAGGATACACACAGCATTACGGCCAAAGCCACCAACCCCGAAGGCTTCACGAGTTCGGCTTCCAGTGGGTTGAGCATTACGATTGATTTGATCGCTCCGGCCGCGCCCGGCGCGCCCGATCTGGCTTCGGGCAGCGATACTGGCGCATCGAATAGCGACGATATCACCAGCGATACGACCCCACAATTCACCGGCTCATGCGAGAGCGGGGCTACTGTTACGCTAAGTAGTTCAGTTAGTGGCGTTTTGGCTCCGGCCGGAACGTGTAGCAGTGGCGCTTTTGACATCACTCTGACCAGCGTCTTGAGCGAAGGCGCGCATAATATCACCGCAGCCCAGATGGATGTCGCGGGAAATGGCAGTGGAAGTTCTCCGGCTTTGGGTATCAATATTGTCATTCCGGTGCTGCTTGTCAGCGTGTCTGGAAACACCGGTGTGGACGCGATCACGACCACAGGGGGCACACCCTCTGAGGGGCAACTTAACTGCCCGGCTACGCGCTGCGATACTGGTTTTGCCCTCGATGACAATGTGACGTTGAACGTCACCGTGGATGCGGCTTCTGGCTTTGTGAGTTGGGGCGGCGACTGTGCGGCGTTTGGTAGCAATTTGTCTGGAATCCTTGCGATGAGCAGTGACAAGACATGTACCGCCAGCTTTGCACCAACGCCCAAGCCCGAAATCGATGTGGAGGGCAATGTGGTTTCGATCGCTGATGGCGACGCATCGCCCGATGCAGCCGATCACACCGACTTTGGCAATGTCAGTGTCGGCGGGTATCTTGACCGTACATTCACGATCCAGAACGAAGGCACCGATACATTAACCCTGACGGACTTTCCCGCGGTTGTAACCTTATCCGGCTCTGGCGATTTCTCGGTGCAAACACAGCCGGGAAGTGGCGCCATTGCTGCCGGTGGGGGCGATCTGACCTTTGTGGTGCGTTGTACACCCTCCGGAGCAGGCGCGCTTGCGGCCACCGTATCGATTGCCAATAATGACGCGAATGAAAATCCCTATGATTTCCAACTCGCCTGTGCCGGAACCACCGCGCCCGAGATGGATGTGCAGCGCCCGGTTGCATCATCAATTGTCGATGGGGGTACGGATGATGTTGGTAATCAGGCTGTGGGAACCGTTTCTGTGCGCTATATTCTGGATAATTCGGCGGGTTCAGCTCAACTCAGTGTGAGCGCCGTTGTCGCCGATAATCTCAGCAATGCCAGTGGTTTCACGCTGGTTTCCTCGCTGCCGATTGATGTGCCAGCGGGTGGCAGCGATGTACTGGATTTCACTTTTAATGTAGATGCTTCGGGCGCGTTCAGTTTTGACCTGGATATTGCCAATAATGACTCTGATGAAAACCCCTACGATATTCAGATCGTTGGGGTGGGGGCGACTGTTTCCGAAATGGATGTACTTGGTAACGATACGTCCATCGTTAGCGGTGATACTACGCCCGAGGCTGGCGATCACACCGATTTTGGCAATGCCGATACGAATGGGGCTACCATCAGCCGAACGTTCACCATCGCGAATACAGGCACAGCAGATTTGACGCTGAGCAATACGCCCGCCGTGACGGTTGGTGGTACGCACGCGGCAGAGTTTGCGTTAACGGTAGATGCAACTACGCCGATCATCGCGGGTGACGAGACGACCTTCACGATCACCTTTAATCCCGGCGATAGTGGCTTGCGCGAGGCTACAATTAGCATTGCCAATAATGATGGCGATGAGAATCCGTATACTTTCTCAATTCAGGGTACGGGAACCAGCGCCGCTCCCGAAATGGATGTGCTGGGGAATGGGGTTTCAATTGCCAGTGGCGATACATCGCCCGATGCCGATGACCACACCGATTTTGGCGATATTTCCGTGGCGAGTGGATCGCAGGTTTATACCTTCACTATTCAGAATACGGGTAGTGTGGATTTGAATCTTTCCGGGACGCCGATTGTCATCATTGGCGGCGCCCACGCGGCGGATTTTGTCTTGACCAGCGATGCCACCACGCCAGTATCCAGCGCGGGAGGCACGACCACCTTCGAGATCACGTTTGATCCCAGCGACAGTGGTCTGCGCGAAGCGATAATCAGTATTGCCAATGACGATAACGATGAGAATCCGTACACATTTTCCATTCAGGGAACGGGAACGCCCTAAATATTTCTGATGACCCTAAAAAAGAGAGTGGTGAGAAAAACTCACCACTCTCTTTTTTAGGGTGTCTTCTTTTCCATTGGGAGTGATATGAAAAAAGTGCTTCCCGGCAATTTGATTTCGTCGTAGCCGGAACTTTCAACTCGTACGCGGCCCCCATGGGCTTGCACAATCCCGCGTACAATTGCCAATCCCAAACCAGGGCCACCGCCTTTGAATTTTGTTTTTCCCGATGAGTGCAGGTCAACATCACCGGTTTGGTAGAATTTTGTGAAGATCAAGTCTTTATGGCGTGGATCAATGCCGATGCCGGTATCACGAATGGCGATTTCTATGCCACCCTGGGGGATGCGCGCATCGCCTTCGGGCAGATAACGGCTGCTCAGCGTGATTGATCCTTCATCCGGTGTATATTTGATGGCATTATTGAGCAAATGTTTGAAAACTTTGATGAGCGCTTCAGGGTCGCCAGGCACGGCTGGCATGACGGAGATACTCTTATCAAGGGCCAGGTGTAATTTGCGTTCTTGGATTACTCTTGAAAACTCTTGCACTGCATCCTGAATGATCGGAGCTATGGTCACCGGTTGCGGATTGAGCGCTAATTCGTGCATGTCAATCTTTGCCACTTCCAGCATGCTGCCAACAATTTCATGCAGACGCTGAGCGCCTTCGTAAATACCACCGAGAAAAGCTGCATACTCTTTGTTTTCCTGTAGCTCTGGGGCTTCCATCAGCATTTGGCTGTATCCGCTCAAGATTGTCAGCGGAGTGCGTAATTCGTGCGATGCAATGCTGATGAAATCAGACTTCGTGCGGTCAATGCGCTTAAGTTTTGTATGGGCTTCTTCCATGGCAGAATACGCGCGGCGAAATTCTTTATTCACGCGCATTAAGCTTTCAACCAGGCGAGTATTTTGCAAGGCCACAGCCGTCTGATCGGCAAGGGTGTGTAGCAATTCAATATCTTCGGCGAAGTAAGATGCGCCAGATGCTTTGGGGCCTAGCGCCAAAAGCCCGACCCATTCTTCTTGCGCATGGATAGGGACATAAATATCCATATTCAGACGCGTGAGCCAAACCTGTGTAGTTTGGGTGAGGCTCTGAAAGCGTGGCAGCATTTGAATTTCGGCATGGCTGAGTGCGCTGCGATCTTTATTCCAGGCATTCGCCAGCGCGCAATCTCCCGGCAGCATGCCAGAGAAAGCTGTGGTGGGCGCTTTGCGGCTTTGTGTGAGATGAAATTGTTTCTGCCCGTTGACTCCAATTTCGAATTCAACCAGGAAGAGAATACCGCGATCGACATCCAGAAATTCCTGTACCAGGTCCACGACCACCGCAGAAAGCAATTCGAGATCAAGTATATTGCTGATGCTTTGGCTGAATTCGCGCAGTGCGCTGCGAGGATCTTTTTCTTCGCCAAAAAAGATGTGATCAACCCATTTTTGGATGTGTCGCAAAATTGGGTTAATGATCAAAATGAGAGCAAGCGCCAGTACAGCAGCCACAACAGCGCGCTCTATCCCCAGATTTTCACGCAAGACAATTTCTAATACCAGGTAAACCAAAGCAAAAACAATAAATTCCACCAGAACCAGCAAAACAGAATTAATCATGCGCCGGAATGCAGCCCCCAAATGCGGGAGCCGCGGCGTGAGTATTACGTAGGCAATCGCCAGGATCCCCGCGCCCATTATAAGAATTCCGGCTTCTTTGGAGAAGAATAAATAAATGGCATTGCCAAGTAGCAAAATTACGATCGCAATCCCCCAAATGAAAAGTCGGTTGCGTACAGTCGGGAACTTGTTTTGTAGATAATTCTTAACGATAAGTACAATTACAGCCAGCTCAAATACAACCCAGCCACCTATCAGCATCCAGTAGATGAGCAGTTTTAGCTCCCCCATGTAGCCCAGCGCATACCACCAGCCATCTCGCGTGGGAATGAATTGGACTGCTACAGTGACCAGGAACCAAATTGCGCCTATAATTTGCCAATTGCGGCCGGTTCGTCGTGCAATCGCCATGCTTATGGCATATTGCAGCACGCTGCCCAAAAATATGCTGTATGCGGCCCAATTGGCTAAAACCGCTGGGGGGCGAAATTCAATCAGCGGGAATTGGGTGTAGAGATGCCCAGCGCTGAAGAGAAAATAAATGAGCAATAAAAAGGACAGCCCGCGTCCATATTCGCTGCGCAGGTTGTTTTTCTTGAAATTTATGATGAGCAAAACTAGTGTTAAGGATGCGGTAAGGCTATGGAGAAAAAATAGTAGATCCATGGAATAGATGTCTTGAACAATCGAATCTGCTCTTGATGAATGGCAAAAGCCCAAATTTATGATGT
>JACNJM010000335.1:23071-32677 GCA_014382605.1 Anaerolineae bacterium | reverse complement strand
CGCGTCTTCGCGGTGAAAATTTCACTAAAAATCTATTTTGATGCAATTGCCCTGAACTCATCGCACGAATATTCGACATGGATTCAGGGTAGGAGTATAATCGCTTGGTTTTGCGGATCAGAAAATTCTGATCAAACTGAAAGGAAAAGTAGTTTCTTACGAAAGGTGAAATATGAAACAACGAAGATATTATCGATTCTTTGTCATCATACTCGTTTTATTGGCCGGAGCGGTTTGGATCGTGGCAACTGAAAACTCCACGATTTTTGGCCGCGAAATCTACACCCATCTCGGTTTGGATTTGGTAGGTGGCGTGCAAGCCTTGTTAGAGGCCGATGTGCCAGCGGATGCGACCATTGACTCGAATTCTATGGATACGGCTCGAATTATCATCGAAAATCGCGTCAATGGATTATTGGGCGTTGGCGAAGCCTCAGTGCAGAAAGCCGGTGAGCGCCGCATTGTGGTAGAACTGCCTGGCGAACAAAACCCCGAGCAGGCATTGAGCACGCTGAAAGAAACCGGTTTGCTCGAATTTGTGGATATGGGCATGGATCCGGTACCAGCCGGAACAATTATCCAAACCGATTTTGTGCTCGGCAACGCGGATTCTTCCCAACCGGGAGATGCGGATGCCAGCTCTGGGGAGGTGCAGCAAACCTGGCATACAATTATGACCGGCGCTGATCTCAAAGAAGTCGGCGTGACGATTAGTCAATTCAAGGAATATCAAGTTGCTTTTGAGTTGACGAGCGAGGGCGGTAAGCTCTTTGCCGACTACACCACAAATAATGTGGGTGGGTACCTGGCGATTGTTTTAGATAAAACTGTAATTTCAACTCCGCGTGTCAACACGCCAATTACAGGTGGAAGTGGCCTAATTTCTGGGGACTTTGATCAAGAAGAAGCCAATAAATTGTCGGTGCAATTACGCTATGGCTCGTTGCCTGTTCCCCTGAAGGTGATTGAGACACGTTCAATCGGCCCCACATTGGGGCAAGACTCGCTGCAGAAAAGCTTAAAAGCCGGTGCGATTGGGCTGGGCGTTGTGATCTTGTTTATGGCCTTATATTATCGCTTGCCGGGCGTTCTGGCCGATTTCGCGCTGATTACGTATGCGTTGCTGACCTTTGCGCTCTTCAAACTCATCCCTGTGACTCTAACACTGCCGGGTATCGCCGGGTTTGTATTGAGTATTGGGATGGCGGTCGATGCGAATGTGTTAATCTTCGAACGGCTGAAAGAAGAACTGAAGCAGGGAAAGAGCTTGCACTATGCCATCGACCTGGCCTGGAATCGGGCATGGCCTTCTATTCGTGATTCTAATTTTTCAACACTGATCACATGCGCGATTCTATTTTGGTTTGGCAGCGCTTTTGGCGCCAGCATTATCAAAGGTTTTGCGGTTACGCTTGCGCTCGGCGTTGGTGTCAGTCTCTTTACGGCGGTGACAGTCACGCGCACCTACCTGCACATTGTGATGGATAATATCAAACTCTCGGATCGTCACGAATGGTTTGGTTTATAAAGCTGAGCGCATGGGAGAAATAATCATGATTGATATTGTAAAACGTAGATATGTATACTTTGCGATTTCCCTGGTGATCATTTTGCCAGGGATCGTTGCGCTGATTTTATGGGGGTTGCCTTTGGCGATTGACTTCACCGGAGGCAGCTTTCTGGAAGTACAATTTGCACAAACCGCGCCTTTTTCCGAGGGTGTATCTGCCTTGTACGCCGATCTGGGATTCGGCGATACACGCATACAAACTTCGGATGATAATGTTTTGATCGTGCGTTCGAAGTTTCTCGACAACGAAGCGCGCGATCAGATATTGGGCGGATTGCGCGCGGAATTTGGGGAAATAACCGTACTGAGGTTTGATAGTGTTGGCCCCACAGTTGGCAAGGAAGTGGCGACGCGTGCCTCGGGCGCAGTTGCGCTGGCCGCGTTAGGTATTATGTTGTATATCACCTACGCTTTCCGCGGCGTTTCACACGCTATTCGCTACGGGGTAAGCGCTATTATCGCCATGCTCCACGATGTCGCTCTGGTAATTGGTCTGGCGGCAATTTTTGGAAAATTCCTGGGCTGGGAAGTAGATTCTCTATTTCTGACGGCCTTGCTTACGGTGATTGGATTCTCCGTGCATGATAGCATTGTTGTCTTCGATCGCATCCGCGAAAATTCGAGCAAATACCGCCGAATGCCGTATGAAACTCTGGTCAATCAATCCATCGTGCAAACCCTGGCGCGCTCAATCAATACACAGCTTACTGTGATGTTGACGTTGCTGGCCTTAAGCATCTTTGGCGGAGAGACTATCCGTCACTTTGTCATCACGCTGCTAATCGGTGTTTTTAGTGGAACGTATTCTTCGATCTTCAATGCTGCCCCGATTTTGGTAGTCTGGGAGAATAAAGAATGGCGCACATGGTTCCGCCGCGGGAGTAGTGCCGCCGCATAATTCAACGCAGAGACGCGGAGAGATCATACATACGATCTCTCCGCGTTTTCGTATTAGTATTCAACTTCTGTAATCCCCTCAAAATCCAGTTCTAATTCAAACCCTATTTCTGACTCGTTAAACTCATCCATCTCGTCCAGCAACCCGGCTTTGTTGCCGCGGCTGCACAGCGAACGGTAGGGACAGTAATTGCAGCGAAATTCGTCCTTGGTGAGCGGGGCAAGATCATCCCCCAGGTTGTTGATCTCTGCAATCAATCCGCCGAGATAGGCTTCAGCGGTGGTAAATTGTTCTTCGCTGTAGCTGAAGCGCGCCGGTTGATCGGGAAAATCCGTGAACCAGTAGATCATCTCGATTTGCTCTGGTGGAATCGGTTGCCCGCCGTTTAATTGCGCTCCCGCCCGCGTCAATAAGTAGGGATACACTCGCGTCTGCAATTTCTTCTCCAGCCACTCGCGCTTGGGCCGCTTGCGAGAAGTTTTCCAGTCGTAAATTGTAAAGTTTTCTCCCTTTCCCTCAGGGAGGTGGGCCGGGGATGAGGGAGTGAGGGCAACTACGTCATACTTCGCCATTAGGCGGAATTCCCCCAATGGAGCCGACAAGCTGATTTCGGGCCGCGCCCGCAGATCTTCAAGGTTTTGAAAGCCTTGAAGATCTGTAAAGTTTTGCCACCAGCCTTCCAGCATCTCATCCCCTTCGATCTGCCGCGCCAACTTCTCCGTCGGGATGCCGAGAAAATACTGATGCACTAAATGATGGAACTGCGCCCCGCGCTGCATGAATAGCTCGCTTTCCAGCGCCGGAGCGGTATCTAGCGCGGGCCAGGCGCGGCGCTGAATATAGCGCAACTGAAATCGCCGCGGACAGTCCACATAATCTTGCAGCGAACTTTGACTAAACTGAAAATTCTTCGGTAATGTCATAGTATTTGTTGGAGCAAGCCAGGGCTGCAGAAATTATTTCATGGCTTCCTGGTTGCCTTATCAATTTTGTTGTTCCCAAAACGCCTGCAAAGCCACCAGCGGAATCGCCGCTTGCTGTTCGCCATTGCGCCCTGAATTCCAGGTGATAACCAGTTCACGCCGCGCCCGCGTGATGCCTACATATAGCAGCCGCAGACGCTCGCGCACATATTCCAGACGCGCTGCCTCGGTGGGCGCGCCCGCCTCGTACCACGCGTAGGCATCAGTGCCAAAGGCCACCCGTAACTGCGCCAGCGTCTCCGCTTCCAGGTTCAGGCTGTCACGGATAAACCAGCGTTCCGAGATATAGTTGTCATACGCCATCCCCGATGGGTAATCATAATTATTGACCGACATCAAATACACGCGATCCCACTCCAACCCTTTGGCCTTATGGACGGTCGCAATCACCACCTGGCCGCGGTATTTTTCCGGGTCGAAGCCCGAATCGTCATCGCTGAAACCCAAGAAGCGGCGTTCATTTTTGGCAATTACCGCCAACTCACCGGTTAATTCGGGCAGATTCCATTCCGGGTTCGTTGTATGCAGACGGCGCAGCAGCACGGCCAGTTTGTGGGCAATCGCCAGATCATTCGGTTCAGTGAAGATTTCCTGGGAGAGAGTCAGGATCATTTGGTCGATGGGCAACTCGATGGTTTTCTGCCAATGACGCAGGACGCGCCGGAATTCGTTAAGTTGATCCAGTTCTACGGGGGCTAGTTCATCTCGAAGGGAATCCAGCCAATCCATGCCCGGAGTGGGCGCCAGAAAATCCTCGACATGCGCACAGCCCTGCAAGATTTTGGCCGTCGCTTCGACGATTGCCCAGGTATCCGCGTCTTCGCGCTCGGCGCGCCGCCACACGCGGTAGACAGTTGCCATCTTGCGCGCCGCACCGGGGTCTGAGAGATAGGCCAGAATATTACCCAACGCGCCCGCCGTTTGGCGCGTGGAACTCGATGAGCGCAGCAGATTATCCACAGGTTCAATGCCGCGTTTGCGTAACTCATCGTTGAGCAGGAAGCCGCGCGTGTTGCGCGGCACCAATACGGCCACGGTATCGTGGGGGTGCTCCGGCAGCCAACGTTCCAGCGAATCGGCCACGGCCTGGATTTCGGCATCGGCGCTGTATTTATTCTCAATCAGGTGAATCGCTTCGGGTTGGTCCAGCGGATTGGGCTGTGGATCACCCTCCGGCGTAGGTTCGATATACGGCTCTGCCAGGGCATCGCGCGCCGCCTCCACTGGATGTTCGGCTTGCGACCAGTCAATTAGATAATTTGCCAAATCCATAATGCTCTGCGTAGAGCGCCCGGAGTTGGGCAAATCGCGCCGGGTATCGGCCTGGACGACAAATTGGCGCAGATATTTTGGGTTGGCGGTGGTGAAGCTCTCAAAAATGGCCTGATTGGGATCGCCGACGCGTACCCAATTTGTAGCTGGCCCGGCCAATAGCGCCAGAATTTCCTGCTGAAGTTTGCTGCTATCCTGGGCTTCGTCTTCAAGAATGTAGGGCCACTGGAATTGCAGCCGTGCGAGCAGGTCAGCATCTACGCGCAGCGCCATCAGCGCCAGGCGGATTAGATCATCAAAATCGACTGCCCCGCGGTAGGCCAGGGCGCGCTGATAATCGCGGTACATGGCTGCGCCCATCGCGGCCAGTGGCAGGGGCAGCGGAAGGCTCTCAAGTTGCTGTGCCACATCATCGGGGGCAAGCTGCCTATCTTTAGCCGTGCGGATGTAACTCATGGCGATGCCTTGCATCAAATCGGGCAATTTTTCACGCCGTACCCATTCCAGGCGGTTTTCATCTAACTCGTGGTTGAGATACTCATCCAACTCAAAGGGGTGTTCATCCAGCCAGGCGTTAGCAACCTGCTTGCGGATGCGGTCGGCCTCGCGCTCGTCAATAATCTGGAAATTCGAATCCAGCCCAACCAATTCGGGACGCTCGCGCACAATATCATGCGCCAGCCCGTGGAGCGTGCGCACGCGGTAATAGGGCAGCAGCGGGCGGGTGGCCTGTTCGGAGAGAAAGCCATCAATCCGGGCGGCGAAATTATCCACGGCGGAGTTGGTCAGCGTGACGATGAGAATTTCCTGATTTTCATCGAGCGTGCCACTCTTAATTAAATCCGCGGCTAGCCGCGAGAGCGTCCAGGTTTTGCCGCTGCCGGGAACGGCGGAAACGCCCATGGTGCCATGACGATATTGCAAGATTAACTCTTGCGCGGGTCGGGGGGTGAACTTGGTCATTGTTTTGTTGAAGGTTGAAAGTTGGAAATTGAAGGTTTTAACGTTCAACCCGCTATTCATACACTCCGTAAAGCTCGATCCAATGCTTTAATCAACTGCCCCTTATGCTCATAGCCCTGCTCGCCGAGTTCGCTGATGCCCAGGAGGATGCCCTCCCGGCAACGACGTACCAGCCCCGTGATCAGGGTATGCAGCGATTGGCGGCTGGCTTCAAGTTCGTCCAGATCGCTCCACGGACGGGCTAAATCCCACTGACGACTGAGTACGTAAGGGTGTGTCAGGGGTTGACGGATGCGCTCGTGCCAGCCGCGTGAGCCGATGTCGAGCCAAAATTGGTAGGCAGCGGAGCGGTTGCGCATCAGGAAGGTGGTCGCCGGAGCCAGGAAAACGGCGTCTTCGGGTTCGGTTTGCCAGGGCGAGAGATATTGCGCCGCAATTACACCGTCTTTGACCATTTCGAGATATTCTTTACCGAGTGGGGTGCCTTCAATTTCCAGACGCTCCCCTACGCCCCAGCGGAATTTGCGCACCGACTCGATCAGGTTGGCAGCCACTTCGGCGGCGTCATAATCGCTGTGGAAGCCATAGCCCGCTTGTGAGAGCAGTTCGCCGAAGATATGGCTGAGAAAATGATCCAGTTCTTCAGATGGCCCCTGGATATAAGCCTCCAGCCAGGCGCGCAGGCCATCGTAGGCCAGCCCCAGCTTATAGGTGATGCGCTCCTGCATCTCGGGGCGAATCTGTTCGAAGGGCAGTAGTTTACCCTTGCGGTAGACAATTTCTGTTAATAGGCGAGCGCGCACTAAATCCAGACTTTCGATGGACTGAATCAACGCATAGGTCAACTCAAACGCCGAGGGGAGCAATCCCCATTCGGGGTGCGCCAGCGCAGCCAGCGTCAACAAGGTTTGGGTGGCGGGCTCATCTCGCAAGGAGCGCGACGGGCGATGTGAATAGGCCGGGATGCCGCGCCCGTCCAGCCGCTCGACCAGCGAGAAGCGCAGCGAATCGCTCAGGTAGGGAGCCAGCACCACAATCTCGCCTGGGGGCGTGCCCTGCTCGATGAGAGCTTCAATCTGATCGCTGACCCAGTTGAGCATTTGGGGATAGTAGCGCGTTTCAGGGAGCGGGGAATAGGGGATTGAGAATTGCGCGCCGGGAAGCAGATCGGAGGCGGCTTCTTGCTCGGGCAGGATTGCCACTGAGAGCGCGTGTCCCAGAGATGAGAGTTTCTCGCTGAGGGTGAATGAATTGAGAAAGGAAACTCGTGTGTCGCAGTACTCGCTTAGCCGGGATGTTGTTTGGGGATCGGCGCCCAAAAATCGGCGGTAACCCGCCCCCAGGTCAAAGATCAGCAACGCCGACTCGAAAGCGGGTACCCACTCTTTTAACACGTCAAAGGTTACGGGCACATCTTCTTCCAGATTATCGATAATCAGATGGCGGTACTGATTCATCAGATATTCGCGGCACAGGGCTTCAGGCCATAAGTGTTGGGTGAAGAGTTCGACTTGCAATGAGAAATCGAGCAGGTTGTGCTCCAGGCAGTATTCACGAAAAAGATTGGCGCAGGTTTGGGCATCTTCATAGATGTGTGCCTGACCAGGATCGCCAGCCCAGGCGCTTTTCAGGCGCATGCCAATTTCGGTATGTGCGAAGCCGACCAGCGTAGCCTTATTGAGATTGTCGACGATCTGGCTGTAGAGGCGATTGCGCTCGATCGTAATCCCCTCGAATAGGCCCTGGCTGAACAGCGGTCGCACGAGATGGGCCATATAATACTGGGCGGTTTCCAGAGTGAGAAAAGTGGGTGGTCGGTTGGGCTGGGCGAAGCCGGCTTGCTCGCTGACCAATGGCCAGAAAAGTTCCACCATGCGCTTGGCGATACCACCGATGGTCAGTATGCTGGCACTGCCACCGGGCGCAGCCTGTGGACTTTGCAGCACATCATAATAGGGCGCAGCTAGTGTACGTTGCGGCACGAGTAACAGAATCTCATCCCCGGGAATGCCAGCCTCGAGCAGGCGCTTCAGCCGCTCCACGCCGACGGTGGTCTTGCCGCTGCCCGCCGGGCCGTCGAGGAAGATGCGCGCATCAAGTGGGGCTTCGATGATGTCGAGTTGTGATGCTGTGAGCTTAAATTCGGTCAGCGACATAGTTTCTTGTACCGGAGTTCCGTTTTGACTCTGGCATGTCAGGTTGGTACCGCCAGATGGAAATTTTGCACAAATGAAGAATATTGACCACAAAGGCTCAAAGACACAAAGAACAGCCATTATTTTCCCTTCGTGATTTTGTGTCTTTGCGGTGAAAACTCTGTTTAGCCCCGGATTGCCGGGGAAGGATTATCGGATGAAATCATAAAATTATCTATGGCGAGTTAAACTTTCGGCAGTTGTGTGAGCGCATATTCTTGAATCAGCGCTTCAAAAAATTCAATTTGTCGTTCAACTTGCTCTTTGAACAGGCGGTCGCCGGTGTAGGTTTCCATGATCTGGTCGGCTTCGCGATATTTTTTCAATTGCTTGATGCGTTTGCGCAGTTTTTCGGCCAGTACGCCAAAATCACCCATCTCGGGGGCGCACCATTGCAGGATGCGGTAGGCACCAAAACGGTCGATATTGTCGGCATCGGTCAGACATTGCGCTTCGAGGGTGTGGGGATGTTCGAAATCGGATTTGCCGTCCACATGGGAGGCGATAGCGTAGCAGATATTATCAATTTCTTCGGGGTTGTAGCCAAGCTTCTCCAGCAAGGGGCGGCTAAGTGTCGCGCCGATGCGTCCGTGCTCGCGGTGATTCTCCATTGGGTCAAAATGGGCTACATCATGCAGCAGGCATGCGGTAATAACCAGTTCGACATCCGCGCCTTCTTCTTCGGCGATCTGCTTGCCATATTGTGCCACGCGCAGAGTATGATTCCAGCGATATTTGGGGTTGTGCCATTCGCTGGGATTATTTTGCTCCATATTGTTGAGGCGTTCTTGAACAAACTCGGCGATTTTGGCAAAGCGTAATTGTGAAGGATGCGATTGCATGGTTTTGTGATTTCCTTATATTTACTTGATGTCCGCCTGGAATAAAAAAGGCCTGATTGATTATAACAACAAAAAAATTCCTTGACATGCAAATAGCTTGGTTATATAATCCTGCCCGCGCAATCCTCGGTAGCTCAATGGCAGAGCGGGCGGCTGTTAACCGCTAGGTTGTAGGTTCAAATCCTACCCGAGGAGCCATTGCACACAAAAAGCCGCTACTTTCTCAGAAAGTAGCGGCTTTTTACTTTGGCAAGAAAGTATGCTATTTTCTCCACACTATAGAAAACGCCAAATTGAACTGGCAGATTGCTGCTGTTTGAACCGTCCGTATCCCAGGCACAGAGGATACAAGATCAACAATCCCGCCAGCCAGTAAAGATACATTATCGGGAGGCTGGTACCTCGAGGTGTAAGCCAGATACCCAGAGCTGCGTATAGGAAAAGATGTGTCAGGTAAAAGAAGAGCGGAACCCGGCCAAACACGGCCAGGATTTGACGGATGTAATGGAGCTTGTCCTTGAATTGGTTTAACAGCCACAATAGTATCAGATTGATGCCAGTGGTTAGCAGTGTGAAGGTCAGGCTAGGCGGATATTTGACCACGTTGAGGAAAGCGATCCAGGTGTTGTCTGCGCGGGGACGGATATTGCCAAAGCCATCGAGCGCGCGCAACACACCAAAGGTTAGCAGGAAGGCTATCCCGAGCCAAAGCGCTTGTTTGAAGGTCTTGCGGGAATCGGACACCACCGAGTGACCGAAAAACATTCCGAAAGTGACCAGCTCCAGCCACGGAAGTACGGGATAATTCACCCACAAATTCAGATTTCCGCCGGGGATCCAAAGTAATTGCTGTGTGATTGAAAAAGATTGATTCCATTGATGC
>JACNJM010000335.1:0-22953 GCA_014382605.1 Anaerolineae bacterium | reverse complement strand
GGTTCAAGCCAAAGCATCAGGCTTGCCAGAATCATCGTGCCGCCCAATGCAAATAACACGCCAATATAGATGTCTAAACCCCAGCCGGAAGGGGAGCGTTCCCAGACGCGATTTACGATCAATAATTGCAGTGCAATCAATAATCCGCCACGAAGGATGAAATGTCTGATGATAGCCCATTGGCTCCAGCCCTGCTGCATGTGGGCGTGGGCGAAGAGCAGCATTCCCACACCCATCAGAAAGAAAAAGCCAGGGGCGGATAAATGCGTGACGAAGCGGGTCAGGAAGGTCAGCGCATCTGGATAGGCAGGAAAAGCGCCTCCCCAATACTCGCCCGAGGAATGTTGTTGAGCGATGAAATGATTGGCATGGTCGAGCGCCATAAGCACAATAATCCAGCCGCGCAACGCATCCAAAGATAGCAGCCGATCAGGTTTCCTGTTCATAAAATCGCTTTCCTTTACTGTATGAGCCGTGCGGCAACGATCTCGGCGATATCCTGCACCTGCATCGAACTGTTGGCATCTTTGGCGGCGTCATTCATCATCGTCAGGCAGAAGGGGCAGCCCACGGCCAGAACATCGACCTGAGTGGCGGCAGCCTCGCGGAAACGATTGGCGTTGACGCTTTCGTTGCCATGCTCTTCTTCTTTCCACATCTGCGCGCCGCCCGCCCCACAACAGAATGATTTAGCGCCGTGCCGTGGCATCTCAACCAATTCGACCGACAAATCTTTGAGTGCCTGACGCGGCTCCTCAGTGATGCCGTTTTGCCGTCCAAGATAACAGGGATCGTGGAAAGTGAAAGTTGAAGCTTGGGGGTTTTCCATGTCCAACTTTCCACTTTTCACTTTTAACTTGATTTTCTCCTCGCCCATCAATTTATTGATCAACTGCGTATGATGCACAACTTCGTACTCGCCGCCCAGGGCGGGGTATTCGTTTTGGATGGTGTGCAGGCAATGCGGGCAGGTAGTGATAATGCGTTGGGGCTGAATTTCGTTGAAGGTTGCTACATTGCCTTGTGCCAGTTCATAAAAGAGATATTCGTTTCCGGCGCGGCGGGCAGAGTCGCCGGTGCAGGTTTCAGCCTCACCGAGCACAGCGTAGTTCACCCCGGCATGATTGAGAATTTTAGCGAAGGCGCGGGCTGTTTTCTGGGCACGCGCGTCGGTGGCCGGTGCGCAGCCCACCCACCACAAATATTCGGGGTTTGGGTTTTCGGCGATGGTTGGCACATCCAGACCCTCGGCCCATTGCATGCGCTCGGTAGGTGGAATATTCCACGGGTTTCCGGTGCGCTCCATGCCGCGGAAAGCTATTTGTAATGGTTCGGGGAAGTTATTCTCCATCAGCACCAGCCCGCGGCGGATGTCGAGAATATCGCGCATTGGCTCGTTGCCCACGGGGCAAATATCCACGCAGGCCCCGCAAGCCGTACAGGCCCACACCGCTTCCTCGGAGATGGCGAATTCGGTCAGGGGAACAGTCTTCTCCCCAAGGTCGTAATTCAAATGATAGCGCTTGTTGATTTCTAGCGCGGCTGGTGAGAGTACCTTGCCAGTGGTATTCGCCGGGCAGACTTCGGTGCAGCGGTTGCACATGATGCAGGCGTAGGCATCTATAAGTTGTTCCCATCCCAGGTCTGCCAGCGAGGATGCGCCAAACTGCTCAACGCTTTCATCTTCAAAGTTGAGCGCCAAAAGTTCACCAATTGAGCGGCGTTCTGGCTTCAGCAGGAAATTAATTGGGGCAAAAAACAGATGGATGTGTTTGGAATATGGGAAGTAGGGCATGAACGCCAGGATCAACCCTAGTGCCATCCAGAAGGAGATATGCACCAGGATGGTGATTATATTTGGTGCAAGTCCTGCCCACAGAGGACTCAGCGCGGAGGCAAAGGGTTGCCACGGGTCCACGCGCCCACTCTGAGCGAGGAGGAAGGATTCCCCTAGAAAACGGAATCCAACATGGAGAAGGATGAACACCCCCACGATAGCCGAATCCCGCTGGATGCCCTTGCGCGCTCTGGGGTGGAGCAATATATCTTCGGCGTGAGTCAGCACCCGCGGGCGAAAGACAAAGCGCCGCACCAGCAGGGATACCATCCCGACGAGTACCCCTACGCTGAGCAGGTCGGCCAATAGGCGATAAATATTGCCCAGCGCGCCGGTTCCCAAAAAGTGAAAATCGAGGATGTAGGCGCTGAACACATCGCCCAGGTTGACTAGCAGGTAGTAGGTGAACCCCCAGACGACCAATGCGTGCAGCAAACTGACCCCGAAGCGCAGACGCCAGGTGGGGCGCAGGGTGAGCGTCTTAGCAAGCGTCGCGAAAAATCGCTTAGGAATCAACTTCCAGTTGGGGTTGCCATACCCCCGACCTATGTTGGCAATCAGGCGTTGAATACCGTGCCGGGTGAAGTAACCGCTGGCGACAACGGCCAGGGCGAAGATGACTTTTTCGGGAAGGGTGAGCATAGTGGGAAAGGTAGCGGGTTGATATTAAACTTGCCAACCCGCTGATATTTATGTTACGCCCCGCCCTCGCCGTAGAATTCGGGATCGGTGGGCGTTTTGCCGGAGGGGTCCCAGACGTAAACCCAGTCGCCGAGTTCGGCCCAATCGAAGAGCCAGCGCGCATCACCGATGGCGAGATTGACGCAGCCGTGCGACTGTGGGAAGCCCAGGTTAGCGCGCCAGTAGGCGCCATGCAGGGCGCGGCGTTGATCGAAGTACATCGTCCAGGGGACATCTTCGAGGTAGTAGGCGTCGGAGCGGTCAGCCTCGAAGGAGCCGCGCATGGGGGTGGTATCAAGTTTTTCGTAAACCTGGAACAAGCCCGGACGCGTCCAGAAAGGGTCTGAACCAGAGGCGATCAGGGTAGCAAAAACCAGTTCGTAATTGTCGTAGACGGCAATCGTCTGCTCAAAAAGATTGACTTCCATCCAGCGCCCCGTGGTGACGCCTTCGGGCGGGGTGGTATTTGGGATCACGCGGGCGACTACGCTTTCGGGCAGCCACTCGTCGGGGCCGACCAGATACCATTCGCTTTCACCAATAGTTGCCGTGCCGTACACCCAGATCAGATCGTGATTATTGAGTTGGTGTCCGGTGTAATCTGGGTTGGCATCGCCGGGCGTGCGCTTGGTTTCAGCGTATCCGCTCTGGCTGAGGTAGGTCAGTACCCAGCCGAAGGTTTGCGCGGGGGTGCTGCTGAATGTATAACCTTGAAAACGCGGCGGTGTGACGCGGATGACATCGTTGGCAGTCATCCAGGCGTTGGTGTCAATTTCGTAAAAACGCGCCCCATCGACAACCGTATCTTGATAGTAGGAGATATAGCTAAAGGCCGAGTCGATATAACTGGCGGCGGCATTATATTTTCCCGTGATGGCGTCTTCCAGCGTGCCATAGACTGGAGCGTTGCGCTCACGTACCTGGGCGTAAAGCGAAGGCACAATGGTGAGGTTAACGTCCGGGGAACGCGCCGCGATGGGCGCCACCGGGAATGTGAAGCCATTTTCAGCCAGATCAGTGAGTACTTGCGCCGGGCCGGAGGGCAGGCAGTCGCTGGTGATGTTGGGGTACGCGCCCGGCAGGCAGACGCTCTCGGCGGCGTGCGCGGGTGATACGGATACCAGTAAAAAGGTTATCAGGAGAATGGGGATCAGGTAGTAGGGTTTTAACATAGGAGGAGTCTTTTTTGCCAAAGAGTACACAGAGTTTTTGAGAATTTTCTCTGGTTACTCTGTGGCTTATATTTTCAAAGTGGATAGATTATATCAAATTTAGGCCCAGGTCACATCGCCGTATAGATTTTTATCCCAGCCGCGGGCCAGAAAGGCTTCAAAGGCCGGGCGCTCCTGGCCGATGATTCCGTTGAGGCCGTGGCCGGGGGAAAATTGCGTCTCATCGGGCCAGGCGAAGACGATGGCTTGCATGGTACGCATGGTCTGGGCGAATTCTGTCGCCGACCAGGTTTTGCCGGGGCCGCCGACGAAGATGGTATCGCCCGAAATGATGCGCCCATCCCCGAGGTCGAAGCAAACTTGTCCAGGGGTGTGGCCGGGGGCGTGGATAGCCTTGAGGGTGAGATTTCCCACCGGGATGTGCAACCCATCCGCGAGCGGAGTGTCGAATTGCAGGCCAAATTTTTCGGCATCCGCCGGGTGCAGATACACCGGCGCGGGTACCGTTTCCAGCAATTCATCCAGCGCGTCCACATGATCGAAATGCCCGTGGGTGAGCAAAATCTTGTCGATGCGCGTTCCGGCGGTCATTGCCAAGATGTTCTCCACTTCTGCACCGGGGTCAATCACGGCGCTGGTGGCGGTTTCTTCGCAGATTACAACGTAGGTGTTCATCGGCCAGGGGCCGACGCTTTGGGTGAGGAGTTTGGCATTCATGATAGATGGATTCCTGCGGCTTCGTCGAGCAGCCAGCGTAATTTGCCAACCGTGGGGCGCACAATCTGGGCGGGGAGTTCGTCGGGCTGGTAGCGCCCCACGATGACTTGCCGCAGGCGGTAAGCCTTCTTTTCGCCAGAGATCAGAAAGGCGACATTGGCGGCGGCGTTGATCAGTGCGGGCGTGAACGTGACGCGCCAGCTTGCCAGTTTTTCAACGTACTGTGCCATAACCAGCCTTTCGTCTTCGTGAACGGCGGGCGTGCCGGGGAAGATGGATGCGGTATGGCCGTCGTCGCCCATGCCCAATAGGATCAGATCAAAGCGCGTGGGTTTGGGGGCAAAAAATTGTGTGAGCGTCTCGGCATAACTTTGCGCGGCCTGGTGGGGTTTGGCTTCGCCGTGGATGCGGTGAATATTTTCCGGGGGGATGGCAACGACTTTAAGAAAGGCTTCCTGTGCCATGCGGTAGTTGCTGTTTTCGCTATCGGGGGGGACGCAGCGTTCGTCGCTCCAGAAAACGTGCACCCGTTCCCAATTAACTTGCTGGGCAAACTCGATCGTCGCCAGGTTTTGATACATGGCGCGCGGTGTGGAGCCTCCAGCGAGAGCAACGGAGAAATGCCCGTGATCGCGGATCGATTCCTGTGCCAGGGCGACGAATAATTCCGTGGCCGCGCGCGCCAGTTCGTCGGGGGTGGGGTAAGTTTGAATGATTGCCATTTTCTGGGAATGAAATTGGTTATGGTTTTACCTTCAGCGAAACGCCGCTTTTGATGCGCCCGCAGCCCGCCCGCCAGGTGCGCCCATCTTGTGAGAGCAATCCTTCAGCCTGAAGCGGTCCCCAACTTCCGGGTTCGTAGGTTGCCAGTGGGCCAGATATCGGCTCGTTTTCCCAAAGTTGAATCACCGGATCAATCAGTCGCCAGGCGGCCTCGATGCCATCGCTGCGCGTGAAGAGCGAAGCATCGGCTTGAATGGCCTCCTCGAGCAGGCGCTCGTATGCATCGGGCAGGGGGTCGCCTTGGAAAGCGTCCTGATACTGGAACTGCATATTGACTGAGCGCATATCTTCGTCTGAGCCGGGGGTTTTGGCCTGGAATTTGAGGTAGATGCCCTCATCGGGCTGGATGCACAATGAAATCATATTCGGCGAAAATTCACTGGCGCCCGAGATGCCGAACATCAGATGGGGTGGTTTCTGAAATTCGATGATGACCTCAGTGGTTTTGCGGTTCATGGCTTTGCCGGAGCGCAGATAGAAGGGCACACCTTTCCAGCGCCAATTATCAATCTGTAATTTCAATGCCGCGTAAGTGGGTGTGCGCGAGTTGGAGTCAACCTCCTCGGTTTCCTTGTAGCCATCATACTGGGCGACCACGGTGTCGGCGGCCTGGATCGGGCGTATGGCTGAAAATAGCTTGATTTTTTCATTGCGCACAGCATCGGCCTGGAACGAAGCCGGAGGTTCCATCGCCACCAATGAGAGCAACTGCAAGAGATGATTTTGGAACATATCGCGCAGTACGCCTGCTTTGTCGTAATAGCTGCCGCGATGGCCCACATCCACACTTTCGGCCACCGTGATCTGTACATTGTCTACATATCGGCGGTTCCATACCGGCTCGAAAATTGTGTTGGCAAAACGGAAAAAGAGAATATTCTGCGAAGTTTCTTTGCCCAGATAATGGTCAATGCGATAAATTTGAGGCTCGCTAAAGACGGTATGCACAAACTGGTTCAATCGCTGGGCCGATGCCAGATCGGTGCCAAACGGTTTTTCAATGACCACATGCCGCCAGGGGGTGCCAGCTTCCATCGATTCCTGTGCCAACCCTGCCGCGCCCAGATGAGCAATCACCGGTTCAAAGAAACTCGGCGCGGTTGCCAGGTAATACAAACGATTCGCCGGGACGCTTTCCAGTGCGTTCAGCGTTGCGGCCAGGCGGGAATAGTCTTCTGCCGTCGGCAGGTCGCCCTGAAAATAATGAATTTTGGGCGCAAACCTTGCCCAGACTTGCTCATCATAACTCCCGCCGCTGAAGGTTTGCACACCCTCGAGCAATTGGTCGCGGAAATATGCATCATCCCAGGGGCGGCGCGCAAAACCGACAATCGTCAGTTCTTCTGGCAAACGCCCCTTATGATACAGGTTATACAGCGCCGGAATCAGCTTGCGGTGGGTCAGGTCGCCCGAAGCGCCAAAAATCACAATCGTGGTTGGCGGGTAAGTAGTCATTTTTTATTGGCTCCTGAGCGCCAGAATCAGTTCTGCGGGCGCGCTTCCCACCGGGAAGACAATCACCCGCCGTTCGGCATCGCGCAGCGCCTGAGCATCGCCCAACGCCTGTGATTTTTTGAGCGTATCGAAACTCATCGCCGAAGCTGCTCGTCCGGCTTCATCGGGGATGGGAATATCTTTAGCAGCATCCGAGATGAGTTGGATAAACAGCCCATTGCCGCGATCGCCTTTATGGAGTTGCCCGGTCGAGTGCAGGAAGCGCGGACCAAACCCGAGCGTGGTTGCCACTTTATAAGTATCGCGTATCTCCAGGCGGAGTTCGGTTAACGCGGCTTCAACCTCGGGGGTGGGGTGCAGGTAGGCTTGCAGCGCCACATAATCCCCAGGGTTACTTTGAGACAAAAACTCTGTCAGCGCAGCCGCGCTGGGGATTGTCTCTTCCCCGGCGGGCAATTCGCCGTTCTCGGTGTAGGCTGTCACCATCTGGCGTGCCAGCGCTTTGGCGCTCTCCACATTGGGTTGGTCAAAAGGATTGATCTGCAAGAAATACCCGGCCACCGCGGTGGCTAATTCCCAAAGCAAGAACTGCCCCCCGAGGTCGTAGATAGATGCTAGATGAATTCTCACAACCGGGTATCCGACGTCCGCCAGCGCTTTCAACGCGCCGCGATGCGTTGGATCATCGCCAACTTGTATATGCACAAACAGGCGATCATCGCCATACGCTTTGGGTTTGCCAAGCGCTTCTGCGACGACGGGCAAAATGCCTTTACCCTCTTTGCCCGTACTTTCTGCGACGAGTTGTTCTACCCAGTTGGGGAAATCGGCAATTGCCGGAGACGCGGAGAAAGTGATTTTATCCATACCTGAATTGGCGAATCGGCCCAGCACCGCGCCCAGCACTGCGGCAGGATTATTTTGTGCCTGAGTCTGCGGGCCACATGCTGCGCTCATATCGCTGGCATTGGCAATCAGCCGCGGAAGTTGAACGCCACATAGGGTAGCTGGTAACAGCCCGAAGAATGAAAGCGCCGAATAACGCCCGCCAATATTCGGCTCGTTCAGAAAAATCTCCCGGAATTTGTATTGCTTGGCAATATCCACCAATTTGCTGCCCGGATCGGTGATGGCGACAAATTGCGCGCCAACTTTCCTTTTGCCAACCGCTTTGGAGGCTCGATTATAAAAATATTTAAATGCCGAAAGAGTTTCAGTGGTGCCGCCAGATTTGGTGGCTACGATGCAGAGTGTTTTACTCAGATCAAGGTTTTGCTCGCATGCCCGTACCATATCGGGATCGGTGCTGTCTAAAATTTGCAGGCGCAAGCCACTTGTGTTTTTGAAGGTATGGCTGAAGACCTCCGGGGCCAGGCTGGAGCCGCCCATGCCGAGCAGTAAAACATCGGTGTATCCCTCGGTAAGCAGAGTTTCCTTTAGCGTTTGCATATGCCCGATTTCAGACCGCATGACCTCCGCAATTCGCAGCCAGCCCAAGCGGTTGGATATTTCCATCGGCTCGGACTTCCAGACGGTGTGATCGTGTTCCCAGATACGGGCAAGAATATTATCTGTGGCGAGTTGTTGCAGGCCAGTATCTACGTCCGATTGGTATTTACCGAGTTGGTAGGTGATGTTCATGCTCATGAATGATTCCTCTGTCACAACGAATATAGAGCGCATAGAAAATACAGAAAAAGCGCTGTGTGTTTTGCGGCGGTTTAATAATTTCCCGGCTCTTATATAAGAAGTATATCGGGTTTGATTTTTCTAACTTCTACCAAATGAGTCATTTATGCTTTTATGTTTAGACTTGGTAAACCCCTAGGATTTTACCAATACATCGGCTAATGCGCCCTCAGTTTCGTAGCCATACGCATAGGCCAGCAATTCCACGGGGTGAATGGCTGGCAATCTGGTGCCATGCGTGATCTGCCAGCGGCAAGTTTCACTGTCGCATACAGCTAACGGTCCTTCGATTTCCAGCACGAAATCAAATAGCGGTTGCCCGACGGCCATACTGGTAGCATATTTTTCTTTTTTATACCCATAGGTTCCAGCGATACCACAGCAATCGGCGTGGCTCTCTTCAATCTGCAATTCAGGGATCAGATGTAAAATTTCAACCGCCGGGCTGCCAAGGCCGTGGGCGCGGTATTGGCAGGGTTGGTGATAGGCAAGGCGTAGCGGGATGGGGCGCAGTGATTCGATAATCAGTTTATCAGCAGCCAGTAGATTAAGTAAGAACTCGTTGAAATCGTAAGTACTTTCGGTCACAAGGTGGGTATCGGCATCGTACATGTCGAGCAATTCTGGGGCTTCTTCCTTCAGCGTCAGTGTGCAGCTTGTGGATGTGCCGATAATTGGAATTCCCTGGCGGGCATATTCCACAAGCTGGTTGACGTTATTCTGATGATATTTACGCGCCGCCTCAAATTCGCCATTCGAGAGCAGCGGCAGGCCGCAGCAATTTTGCGGCGGGATGATCACCTCAAAGCCATTGGCCTCCAGAATGTGGATGGCAGCACGTCCGACGCGCGGCTCGTAATATTCTGTTGCGCAGCCGTGAAAGAAGACGACCTGTTTTCCCTCACCCCCTATCCAGCTCCCATTGGGAGCGGGGCGAAGGGGTGAGGTTTTTCGACCGCGCCACCAGCGTGAAAAACGCTGCCTCGCGAAAGGTGGAAAATAGGCATCTTTGGCGATCCCCAGCATGTATTCGGTGAGTCCCCGCACCAGCGGATTGCTGAGCAATATATTTGAAAGTGGGGCTACAGGTTGCGCCAGATTGCCCAACAGCTCAGTGCGGGCGATGAGATTATTGCGCAGGCGTTGAATGGGTGGCACTTTGCCCTGACTGACCATCGTATGACGGGCGCGGGCGTTCATCTCGGCGATTTTAACCCCGTTGGGGCAGGCCATATTGCATACCCGGCAACCGCTGCAATAATCCACAGAATAATCAGGTGTGGATTGCCCTGGCTTGCGGAAACGCCCGGCTTGCGGCCCGGCGTATTTAGGGCCGGGGAACAGGTCGTTGACCGCGGCTACCGGGCAGGCCGAAACACAGATATTACACTTGATGCAATGGTTGAGAGTCAGTTCTACGGGTTGATGGCTCATTGTTAGGGGAGACTTCCAAAGTCCTCAAAAAGCGATTTCCGTGTTCAAGGTTTTCGCGAAGATTTCGGAAGTCTGGTTTTCTACGGTTGAATCTGCCATAGATCCAGCACGCCGCTGGCGCCGCCGTTGGCGAACCAGAATCCGCCGCCGGGATTGGCCTGGATGAACTGGATTTCGGGCTGGTCGGACTGACCGAGCGACGTGCTATCCCCTGTGGCGGAATCCAGCAGCCAGAGTTGGCCTTCGTCGTCGCTGGCGATGAGTTGATTCCTTGCCCCAAAGCTTAGATTTGTAATCGGGGCGGGGAATCCATCTACATTGCTAAGGATTTTACCAGTGGCGAAATCCCAGAATATCACGCTTTTATCGCAGCCGCCAGATGCCACTACATCGCCTGCCGGATTGATCGCCAGGGCGTTGACTGCACATGAGTGCGTTTCCAGGGTTTGGATAAGTTCGCCGGTCTTTAAATCCCACATTCGGATAGTTCCGCGGCCGTCGCCGGTAATGAGTATATCATCTGGGCCAAAAACCAGGCTTTTGACCGAGCGAGTATGCTCCGGAAAGCTATAGACCATCTGCCTGCTCAAAGTATCCCATACGATGACAGTATTATCGCCCAGCGAGCCGCCGGTTGCCAGCCAACGCCCATCGGGGCTGTAGGCGGCGACTTGGGCGAAGGTGGTATGTCCGTTCAAATTGTAGAGTTGGATGCCGAGGTCTGTATCCCAAATCTGGATGCTTACCTCGGGTTGATCGGTGGCGAGGGCGATTTCGCTACTAACCGGATTGATTGCCAGCGCGGTGACGCGGTTGGTGGCCGCGTTAAATGTGGCTATTTGATCGCCCGCGGCATCCCAAATGTGCACCAAACCGTCATCGCCGCCGCTTGCCAGCCAATCGCCAGTGGGGTGTATGGCCGCGCTCCAAATGGAACTGGTATGCGTTTCGAGTACATTGAGTTGAACCCTGTTTTCCACGTCCCACAGATACAAGGTTGCGTCCCAGCCGATGGAGGCTAGAATCGCACCATCCGGGCTGAAGGCCAGGCCGCGCACGCCCGCGCGATGTCCGCTTAGGGTGTGGAGCAAGGCTCCGGTTGCAGAATCCCATAAACGGATGTCATTGTCGGGCGTACCACCCCCGGAGGCTAGTATCTGCCCATTGGGGCTGAACACTACGGCTTCCACGTCGCTGGTGTGCCCCTCCAAATTAATACGCAGCGTACTCGTATTGGCATCCCAAATCTCTAACACTGGATGAGGAATCTGATGTTTATATTCCCCGGCAGCCAATGCGACGATGCCATTATCGAGCGGGTTGAAATCTACATCGAGCACAATTAGCTTGGCTGAGACGCGATACATGAATAGGCTTTCCAATTGCCCGGTGGCAAGGTTCCATAGGCGGGCAGAATTATCGCCCGCGCCGCTGAGCAGCAGGCGTCCATCGGGGCTGAAATCGAGGCCAAAGACGCCGCGGGTGTGCTCCCTGAAACGGTACAGCAGTGCAGTTTCACCTGCCAGAATTGTGGGAGTTTCCCATACGCGAATGCCGTTATCGTCAGGATACATGCTGGCGGCGGCGAGCAGTTGTCCGTCTGGGCTGAACTGTACGCGGGTGAGATAGCTGTCGCCGCATTCGAGAGCGGCCAGTTGTTCACCGCTAACAGCATCGTAAACATAAACGAAATTATTTTCGCTGCCCCACGGGCTGAAACGCCGCCAGCTTTCCTGGCGGGCGAAGATTTCGTCGGCGCTGCCTGCGGCCAGCAGCGTGCCATCGGGGCTGTAGGCGATGCTGGTAATCAGCGGCCCGGCCTCAATATGGCGCAATTCAGCCAGGGTTTCCGCGTTATAGAAATAAATTCCATTGGAACCGCTCACAGCCAGTGTGTTGCCATCTGGCGACCAGGCAACCTGGCTGAGGGTGCCTCTACCCAGGCTGGTAAGCGGCGTGATTTCGGCTGCGTGGTTGAATGCCAGCAGTGGCAGAGTGGCGAACAGGAAGAGCAAACCCCAGATACGTTTCATCACCATTCTCCGTTGGGTAATGCACCGCAGAGCGCGCCGAGAACGCAGAGAAATGCCCTATTTGCAAAAACTCCGCGGTGCAACTTGATCGGCAGGTGTTTAGATTGCATTTTCTGCGAGAATTTTTGCAACAGACTTGTTGGCGCTGGCCAGGGCGACGCCCTCCACGGCAAGTTGGCGCACAAAGTCGCCACCCAGCAGTCCGCCGATAGCGAACAGGTTGGGGCGCTCGGTGCGGAAATTTGAACCGGTGTGAACTCCGGCGTTGAAAATAGCATGTCCATCGGGGTGGGCAAAAGCGCGTTGTAACCACTCATTGCGCTGGGTTGAGGCATCGACAGACAGATTGAAAATAGTTTCTTGCGCATAGCCAGTATGGTCTGTCTGAATGCCGCCGCCCAGGATGCCCCCGGTGGCGAGGATGAAATGATCCGCAGCGTGAGATATGAGGCGTGAAGAAGATTTTGAAATGACAGTTTTGAGAACGCTGTCGCCCGTCGCCTGTTGTCCTTCATCGGTCATCCCCACGACTTCAATGCCGTCATGCACGCTTCCTCCGGCCTGGCGGATGGCCTGTACTAAAATGCGTTGGAGCCGCATCCCTGGAACCGAGGGGGGCAGCCCCGGCATTTCGAAAATTCTACGCCCCAGGCCAGATTCCAACTCTCGCGCTACCCGGAGTGCATCTTGCAATCCCAACACCGCTGCAAAACCGATGCGTTGCGCATTGCCAAGATGAGGCTTGATTGATTCGATAATCTGCTGGCGAAATTCTGTGTCATCGAAAGCGCGTGCCAGAACCATCGTGTCGATACGTTGACGATTGAGCGCCGCCGGGATCGGGAGCATGATCGCCCGCGCCGTGAAGCCTTGTGCTTGCAGATTTTCCGCGGCAAAGTGCGGATAAAAATCATGATGCCCATCAAAGCCGACCAGCAGCATGGGGGCATTTGTGCGCAAATCACCGGCGATCATCGTTTCTGGCGCAAGGCAAGTAGGCCGCGCTGCGCCGATGGCAGTCGGCAGCAGCCAGTTTTTTTCTAGCCTACCGTGCAGCGGATACCCGGCTTGCTGGCAAAGGGCTTGCAGTTCTTCAAGTGCCGCGGCCAGCGTCTCAATGCCTGCTAGTGCATAAGGATGCTGCGGATGGGCAACGATCAGTTTGAACAACGCGGCGGCTGGATTTTCAACCGGAGTTTTGGTTTCGCCGGGAAGATAACCCAGCACATCGATGCAACCTGATGCCCAGTGTGTGGCTCCCCAGCCCTTGGCGATGACTTTGGTCTTTAGCCCGCGTCTGGCAGCCTGCCACCCTGCGGTAAGGCCAGAGAGACCTGCGCCAATGATGATGACATCGGACGGCGGATGCCGGCTCTTTTCTTTTGATGGTTTGCGGTCCGCTGTCTGCTGCACTCCGTCTTCTGTCTTCTGCCCTCCGTCCGCATACGGTTGCGCCGCCAGGCGCGATGATTTCGGCCCCGGCAATGTGTCGATATTGAGCACATTCAAATACATTAATTCGTTGAGTCGTTCCTGTTGAAGCTGCTTGCCCCATAATACAGGCAAGACACCTTTCCAGCGTTCTTCGAGGAAATCACGCAGGGCAACATTTGTTTCTTCGACCGAATGCCCCCTGCGGTTTTTTGCATACTGATGCAATATACCCGCCGCGCGTAAGGTGCAAAATCCGCCCTGGCAAGGTCCCATCCCCAGGCGAATGTCCCGGCGGATGTCATCCAGGGTTTTGGCTTCTCCGACGAGAATGGCCTGTTCCACATCGGCGTGGGTGGCGAGTTCGCATTCGCAGATCAGTTGACCCTGAGCATGGTGCGATTCAATCTCGGCGAGGCGCTGGCCGAGATTGTGATGGTCGGAGCCAGCCTGCTGTATTCCCGCCTCCATCGGCAGTTCTTCCAGATGTGTGCGGCACTCGCGCTGCGTCCCCAGTTTTTGGCAGGCCAAATCCACTGTTGCTTGGGCCATTTTGCGGTAGGTGGTCCATTTGCCGCTGGTGATGGTCAGCATCCCTGGGGTGTCGTCGCGTGTCTCGTGATCGAGCAGCACAAACGAGCGTGTAATATCGCGCGATTGGTCGGTTTTGGTTTCCTGGTACAGCGGGCGCACCCCGGCCCAGGCGCGTAAGATGCGTAGATCTTTGAAGCCGGGAAGTATTTTCTCGCCTTCCTCGAGCATGAGTTCAACTTCCCAGGGGTCAATTGCGAAGCGATCGGGGTCGGGGACTTGCTGATCGGTGGTGCCCATTACGGCCACGGTATGCGCCGGGACGAGAATATCGCCGTCGGCAGGCAATTTGCAGCGGTTGATGACAGTATTGACCACACGGTGACTGACGGCGAGCATGCTGCCTTTGCCGGGGTGCATGGCGATTTCGATTCCGGCGCTGGCGGCGATTTTGCCAGCCCAGGCTCCGCTGGCGTTGATGACCAGATCGGCGTGAATGGTGACGGCCTGGTCGGCGATGAGATCGCGGCAGCGTGCGCCAGTGACGCGGCTGTTGTTTGTCAGTAGTTGTGTCACTTCGTGATACGGGAACACGCGTGCCCCATACGCTTTTGCCGAAGCGACGTTGGCGTGCGCGGCGGCGAAGGAGTCTGCGGCGGCATCGGGGACGCGGTAGCAGTGGGTGATCTTTGGGTTGAGTAATGGTTCTTCGGATAGCATTTGGGTGAGCGAAAGACGCTCGACAGGAATCCCTGCTTGATGGCAACCACGCCGAAAGGAGTCCGCATAGCCTGGTTCATCCCACGGAGTGAGCACGAAAAAGCCCCCGGTATCTTCGATGCACTGGGGCATGATCCGCCGGAGAATTTGATTCTCTTCAATACACTCGCGCGCAGCCTGGGGGTCTTTGACGGCGTAGCGTCCGCCACTGTGCAGCAGCCCATGAAAACGCCCCGTAGTACCATGTGCGAGATCGCGTGCTTCTACAAGAATGGCATCAAAGCCGCGCATTGCCAGGTCGCGTAGCACGCCCGTGCCGGTTGCCCCCCCGCCGATGACGAGGAGCTCAGTTTGGATGGTTTTCATTACTCATTCCAGACAACATATTGGTTGCGGCCTCTTTGTTTGGCAATATAAAGGGCGGTATCGGCGCGGTCAAGCAGCGTGTCAATGGTTTCGTCCGTGCTGGTGAGTTCAACGATGCCCTGGCTGATTGTAACCCTGATATCGCCGCGAGGGGAACTCATAATCAAATCAGCGACACCTTGACGCAATCGTTCGGCAACATATTTGGCCGTTGAATCGAGTATTTCGGCGGTTTTTTCTTCTCCAAGTCGGATTCCGGGTGTTTCAGGCAGGAGAATGACAAATTCCTCACCTCCGAAACGCCCAATGATATCGGTTTCGCGCAGGCTGGCCTGACAGACCTGTGCGACATCGCGGAGTACCTGATCGCCTGCCAGGTGCCCAAAAGTATCGTTGACAGTTTTGAAATGGTCCAGGTCGAGCATGATGATTGAAAGAGGGTGCTGGTAGCGACATGCGCGCTGATATTCTTGTTGGGCGAGATTCATGAAATAGCGGCGACTGTAGAGATTGGTCAATCCATCATAAATTGCCAACCGGTGGGTCTCTTCATAAAGGCGCGCATTTTCGAGTGCAATGGCAACTTGTGTTGCAAATGCAGTTGCCAGGCGGGCGTGTTCGTTCGTAAATTTTCCTGGATGCTTGCTATCAAGGGCTAGCATTCCAATGAGACGATCTTGCACAATCAGGGGGACGCCCATCCAGCCGCGAATGTGGTTGTGAGGTTTTTTGCGGAATTGATCGTATACAAGGGGCGCATCTTTGATGATATACGTTTTACGTCCATCAACGGTGATACTGTTGGGGTTATCTTCGTGAACCGGGAAACGTATTCCAATGACGGCTTCGGGGTTCTCGAAGCCGTGTTGCCCAACGATCTCAAGCTCATTGTCTTTTAAGAGTTGCACCGAGGCGCTGTCATAAGGAACTACACGGCTGAACTGGAGTAAAATGCGGTCAATGGCTTCATCGAGACGCAAGGTTGAAGCCACTGCAATTCCGGCCTGTCTAAGTGTTTCGGCTTCCGTGGCGCGCTGGTGTGTTGTTTCGAGCAATTGGGTGTTTCGAATGACTAGAGCAATTTGGTTAATCGCTTGTTCAACCGATAAGGTTTCTTCGAGTGAGAACTGGCGGGAATGGAAAAAGGCAAGCGTCACCATGCCGAGTTTTTCTTCATTATAGATGAGCGGGAGTGCAATTAGCGATTGAACTAAGGAATTTTGGATTTTTTCTTTGGTGAAATGAGGCGTAGAATGCAAGTCTTCAATGATGAGATGTTGTCCAGTTTCGCGTGTGATTTCTATGAGTTTGTTTTCGATAGTATCCAGTTGTGGAGATTGTTCCCCTGTCTTGGTGCGTGCGATGATGGTTGTTTTTTTCTGATGGCGTTCCCACACTAAAATCGAACAATAATCGGCATTTAATAATTGTATGAGCCTGGATGAAAGCGCGTGGATGGTTTCTTCCAGGTTAGCAGCCTCAATGCCTGAACGGGTGATTTCGTTGAGTAGCCGCTGTTGGCGGGCATAGGCCTCCAGTTCGTTTTTTGCCCGTACCTCTTCTGTAATATCGCGCTTTACGGCTGCATAATGGGTGATCGTTTCCTCCGGATCTTTTATGGGGAAGATCACCGCGGCTTCGTGATAAAAACTACCGTCTTTACGTTTGTTTATGAAATTCCCCTTCCAGGTTTTCCCCTGGCTAATCGTTTTCCAAAGGTTTGCATAGAATCCTGAATCCCGAAGACCGCTTTTCAGTATTCTGGGATTTTTCCCCAGCGCCTCATCAACCGTATACCCGGTGGTTAATTCAAATTGGGGGTTGGCGTATTCAATTATTCCTTCCAGGTTTGTGACGATCACCGTTTCGCCTGCTTGAGTGACCACAGCAGCCAGGCGGCTGATTTCGCTCTCGGCTTTGAGCCTCTCACGGATGTCACGCGCGATAGTCAAAACAGCCGGATTACCATCCAGTTCCATTACGCTGACATTGGCCTCGACGGGCACACGTCGCCCTGATTGGTGTATTAAGGCAGTTTCATATTTTGAAGGAACTTTTTCCCCCCGGAGCCGCCGGTTATGTCGTTCTTTTACGATTTCCGCTTGATCGGGTGGAAAAAATTCAATAAATGGCCTTCCTACAATTTCTTCGGGAGGAAGACCCAGCATATCGGCCAATTGTGGATTACAGTATTTAATCGCATTGTCTTGCAAGATGGCAATGCCATCATTGGCTTGCTCGGTGACATTGCGATACAATTCTTCGCTGGCGCGTAGTGCGGCCTCTAACTCGCGCTCTTCGGTGATATCGCGCAGAAGAATCAACCAACCCTGGACGTTCTCGCGATTTTCGCGCAGGGGATACACGCGTTGTTCATAATATCGGCCACGCACATCAGTGATGTGTTTAACTTCCGTGGGAATATCATCGCCAGAGCGGAAGCGTGCCTGAAGACTCGGCCAATGGGCCAGAATTTTTTCAGCGGACTGGCCAATCGCCATAGAAGATTTTATTTGAATAATCGATTGAGCGATCTGGTTGAGATCGCTGATGATATATTGGTGGTCGACAACGATGACCGCATCGCTGATTGCATCGACGATTTTGCTGCGCACAATTGGCGTTAGATCAAGTAATTTGTGCCGCAAGATACTCCAACTGATGATGATGCCTGTCAGGAGGAAAGTGATCGGGGTAATATCGCGGCCCGGGAAGGGATCAATTTTAAAAATATAAGCAACATTAACCACCCAAGGAATAAGCGAAGCCAGCAAAATTGCAATAATGCGCCGCCGATACCCCTTGGGCATAATTATCGCAGCCCATAACAGATTGATAACCGATAACAAAAACAAGCTGTAGGCATAGGTCGTGCCAACAGTAAACCCTGGCCCATAGTGATATACCACCAGAAAAGGTTCCAGGTCGCTGAGGCTGAAACCGGTCCAAATTAAATGGTGGTATTCATTTGTTAATGCTGCCAGCATCGTAGCGACGGGGATAATCCATAACAGTATAATATTTCGCCGAGTCAGCCAGTGTGTGCGTTGGCTGTACACCAGCGAGAGCATTACAAAGGCTGGCGGCACACTGTGAATACCAATATATGAAACTGCACCCCAAAAAACGGTATTTTCTAACCCCTGCGCTGAGATCTCAAATGCATAGGCCAGCGACCAGAAAGCAATTGCTAACATGAGCATACCCAGATACCGCGCTCCCGGAACCTTGCGGCGATACCAGGCATAGTAGCTAATCAGAATTGATAAGCTCGCTGCAAATAATAGCGTAATCGTAAATGAGAATTGGTGCCAGTTTGCCATTAGGTCGATTAAATTAATCGATAGAGCGCTTGAAAATTGCCTTCAGGGAATTGGATAAAACCATAGTGATCATATCATCAACTTCATTAGTATAATTTAATCGGCATTTTCTCGCAAATTGATATAATGACAGCGAATATTCTTTTTTCGCAAAGCGATGATATGCCCGACTGGAGTCTTATGGAAAACCTGAATCGAAAGGATCGCTTGCAAGCTGTCGAAGCAATGCTACCTGCTGCATTGCACCATCCATTGGTGATGCAGAGCCTGCAAATGTGTTTGCTGGAAGACCTGGCGATGGTAGCAGATTTTAACACCCTTTTGCCCGAATTTGTGCAAGGCGATGTGACCAGTGTGGCAACCCTAAAGTTGGATGCCTCCCTGAGAGGGAAGATCAGCGCGAAGGCCCAGGGGGTGGTTGCCGGGCTCGATGTTGCAGCAGCCATTTTTGCTTTGGTTGAACCTAAGATAGAATTTGTCAGCCATTGCAGCGATGGCAACTTGGTCGCCGCGGGCACGCTGCTTGCCGAAGTAAGTGGCCCAGGCGCAGCGTTGCTCACCGCCGAACGAGCCGCCCTCAACTTTTTGGGCCGCATGTCGGGGATTGCCACGCTGACGCGGCAATTTGTAGATACCGTCGTCAACACTCAAGCTGTGATTCTGGATACGCGCAAAACTGCGCCCGGATTGCGCCTGTTTGATAAATATGCCGTGCGTATGGGCGGTGGGCAGAATCATCGCATGGGCTTATACGATATGGTGCTCATCAAAGACAATCACATCGACGGCGCAGGGAGTATCACCGCCGCGGTCGCGCGCGTGCGCGAGAAATTTGGCGATCAATACCCCATCGAAGTTGAAGTTAAGAATCTGGCCGAACTCGACGAGAGTCTGAAACTAGCCCCCGATCGCATCATGCTAGATAATATGTCCCTGGAAATTATGCGTCAGGCCGTAATGTTGGCTACCGGCCGTGTGCCGTTGGAAGCATCTGGCAATGTGAATCTACAAACCGTGCGCGCAATCGCCGAAACTGGGGTAGACTTCATCTCCGTTGGCGCGCTGACCCACTCTGCGCCGGTATTTGATATCAGTATGCGGCTACAGTGACAGGGGACGGAAGACCAAGCGTTGTTGTTCCCCTTCCCCCGTCGTCGATCTCTCGTCTTTTTGCTATAGAATCTTTTGGAGATAATTTCCCATGTCCTACGAGAATTTTTTGAACGAAATGCAAGCCAAACTCAAGCATATTGTCCCTGAACCCGAAATTTATATCAAGGCCGAAATTGCTTACGAAATTAATAAACTAAAGGCCGAGAAAAATGCCGTCATACTTGGGCATAACTATATGGAACCGGCCCTGTTTCACTCTATCCCCGATTTTGTGGGCGATTCGCTGGGGTTGAGTCGTATCGCTGCGCAGACCGACAAAGACATCATCGTTTTCTGCGGCGTGCGTTTTATGGCCGAGACAGCCAAAATTCTCAACCCCGAGAAGACAGTGCTGTTACCCGCCAAAAAGGCAGGCTGTTCTCTGGCTTCCAGTATCACCGCCGAGGATGTCCGTCAGCTTCGTGCCCAATTCCCCGGCGTGCCGGTGGTTACCTATGTCAACACCTATGCCGATGTCAAGGCCGAAAGCGATATTTGTTGCACATCGGGCAATGCCAAAGCTGTGGTCGAGTCGCTGGAGGGTGAAACCGTCATCTTCCTGCCCGATGAATATCTGGCGGGCAATGTCGCCAAAGAGACCGGCAAACATATTATTTTCCCATCAAAGTTAAAAACAGGCGCGCACCCCAATCTCGATTACCAGATGATTGGCTGGCACGGACGCTGCGAAGTGCATGAGCAATTCACAGTTAAAGATATTGAAGATATTCGTGCCCAATATCCCGATGTGGTTATCCTGGCACATCCGGAGTGCAGCCCTGAGGTGGTAGCGGCTTCCGATTATTCGGCCAGCACCACCGCCATGATCCACCATGTTGAGCAGACCAACGCGCCCAATTATCTGTTGCTGACCGAATGCGCTATGGGTGATAATATCGCCGCCGCTAACCCCGAAAAAGAGATGCTGCGCTTGTGTCGGGTGCGTTGTCCGCACATGAATGAGATCACCCTGGAAGATACGCTTGCAGCATTGCAAAAAGATCAATATGTCATTGAAGTTCCCGAAGATATTCGCCTGCGAGCGGCCAAAGCCGTTGAACGCATGATTCAAATTGGTTAGTTGCCCGGACTGAGCCCCCACGCACACCCTTTTTTGTGGAGTTATTCTATGCAAACAGATACCCTCATCATCGGCAGTGGAATCGCCGGAGCCACCGCCGCTTTGCGGTTGGCGGCAGACCGCCAGCGCCACATTACGGTCATTACCCGTGCCAGTGAGGCCATCGACTCGAATTCGCAATATGCGCAAGGGGGAATCGTTGGGCGCGGCCCGGGGGATACCTCTGAATTCTTAATCGAAGATGTGTTGCGTGCTGGAGATGGTATTAGTTATCCTCCCGCCGTGCAGGTGCTGGCCGAAGAAGGCCCCGATTTATTGCGCGATGTGCTCATCGAGCAGGCTCAGGTGCCCTTTGACCGCGGCGAGAAAGGGGAATTGCTCTTTGGCTTGGAAGCCGCGCATTCCGAGCGACGCATTTTACACGTTGGCGATCTAACGGGTAAAGCTGTTATGCGCGCTTTGCTGGCAACGCTTGCCGAGCAGCCCAACGTGCAAATACTTACCGGGAAAACCGCAGTAGATTTGTTGACCTTCCCGCACCATGCGCGTGATCCGCTGGCTGTTTATCAGGCCCCCGTATGTCATGGCGCGTATGTTTTTGATCAGGATTCGCGTCAGGTCAGGCCGATCGTGGCGCGGCAGACAATTCTGGCAACCGGTGGGTTGGGGCAAATCTTCTTGAATACCAGCAACCCACCTGGAGCGCGCGGCGATGGCCTGGCGATGGCCTACCGTGCGGGGGCGCGGGTGATTAATGCGGAATATATCCAATTCCACCCGACAGTTCTCCACATGCCTGGGGCGACCAAATTCTTGATTAGTGAGGCTGTGCGCGGGGAAGGGGGCATCTTGCTCACTCCCAGTGGAGAGCCGTTTATGGAGCGCTACGATCCCCAGTGGAAAGACCTGGCCCCGCGCGATGTTGTAGCGCGCGCCATCTATTGGGAGATGCTCGAAAACGATTATCACTATATGCTGCTGGATATAGCCTCGCACATGAAAGCCGAGGCTATCAAAGCCCGTTTCCCGCAGATTTATGCCCGTTGCCAAACGATGGAAATCGACATCACCGAACGGCCTATTCCAGTTGTTCCAGCGGCGCATTATTTCTGTGGGGGTGTGTTGGTGGATACCTGGGGGCAGACTTCGATCCCTGGGCTGTATGCTGTGGGCGAGGTCTCTTGCACTGGCGTACACGGCGCCAACCGGCTGGCAAGCACTTCGCTATTGGAGGGGCTGGTATGGGGAGCACGCGCCGCCCGGCGTATTCAGGATAAACCTGCGCCCGATAGAATTGCTGAACGCGATGTACCACCCTGGGATACCGCTAATTTAGTCTATGAAACGGATCCCACACTAATCCAGGGCGATATGCAGACTATCCGCAACCTGATGTGGCATTATGTGGGGTTGGTGCGTAGCGACTATCGTCTGAGCCGCGCCCTGCGCGAGTTGCGGCACTTATGGCTAGAGATTGAAGATTTTTACCGCAAATCGCGCCTGACGGATGGTCTGATTGGTTTGCGCAACAGCGCTCAGGCGGCGCTGATTGTGGCGCGTGCCGCCCGTATGAATTTGGTGAGTAGGGGGAATCACTATCGGGAAGATGGAGACAGTTGAAGCACTAAACCCAATCAAACGTCCGCGTGACCGCCTTTTTCCACTCGGCGTATAACTTCGCTCGTTGCGCGGCTTCCATCCCTGGTTGCCAGGTTTTGGCAACTTGCCAGTTTTGGCGCAAATCTTCGGTGTTGTTCCAGAAGCCGACGGCTAATCCTGCGGCGTAGGCTGCGCCCAGGGCGGTGGTCTCAGCGACGACGGGGCGCACCACTGGCACGCCGAGAATGTCGGCCTGGAATTGCATCAGGAGTTCGTTGGCGACCATGCCGCCATCCACTTTGAGAGCTTTCAATTCAACGCCAGAATCTAGCTGCATGGCATCCAGCACTTCGCGGGTCTGGTAGGCGCTGGCTTCGAGGGTGGCGCGGGCGATATGCCCTTTGTTGACGTAGCGTGTCATGCCAACGATGGCGCCGCGTGCATCTGAGCGCCAGTAGGGTGCAAACAGGCCGGAGAATGCGGGCACAAAGTAAATGCCGCCGTTATCGTCAACGGTTTTTGCCAGCGATTCCACTTCGGGAGCAGACTGGATAATCCCCAGGTTGTCGCGCAGCCATTGCACCAGTGCGCCGGTGATGGCTATCGAACCTTCCAGCGCGTAGACCGCAGGCTGATTGCCGAATTGATAGCCCAGTGTAGTCAGCAGGCCGCTCTTCGATGGGATGATTTCTGTGCCAGTGTTGAGCAGCATAAAGCAGCCCGTGCCGTAGGTGTTCTTGGCTTCGCCGGGGCTGAAACAAGTCTGGCCGACGAGGGCGGCTTGCTGGTCGCCCAGGTCGCCGCACACGGGGATAGACGCCCCGAAGGGGCCATCGGGCGCAGTAGCCCCCCATGTTTCAGGATCGCTGGACGGCACTATTTTGGGCAGCATCGCCCGCGGGATGCCGAGAATCGCCAATATTTCGTCATCCCACTCCAGGGTTTTTAA
>JACNJM010000112.1 GCA_014382605.1 Anaerolineae bacterium | reverse complement strand
CCATTCGTCTGTGGCTGTACCCGCTCCTGACCATCATCGGGTTCATGCACCTGCTAGTGTTGTTTGTGGAATTCTTTGGCGTAAGCTTTCGCTGAAATTCACGCAAATTTGCATCGTTATTTGGTATCATCTCAATATTTTGGGGTCAAAGGTGACAGTCACCTGTCATTTTAAGGCGAAGTTTTGCTCAAAACCAGGTGACTGTCACCTTCCCCGTTTTTTTGAGATGATACATTATTTGCAGAAAAATACCGGAAAAGGGTGCAAATCTGGGAACCATTTGACAAGTTTGAGCGTCAGGATATTATATGATTAGCCAATGCTCTACCGCTTGCGCGCCTCAGGAGGCATCTGATGAACTCAAAAAACCCGCAACCCTACCGTTTGGTTTTGTATCTCAGTTTGCTAAGTGTCATCGTTGTTGTCATGGCTTGTGCAGTAGTCCGGCCTATTTCGGTGTCGCCGGATAATGCACAGACCTTGCCGTTGCAAAGTGGTATTTCGTCGGACACCACTGATGCAGCCCAACCAACCCCACATCCGGGAGAAGAGGCCGGGTTTATGATAATGTTGAGTGATGGACAACCCCAATCCCAGCCAGCGGAAGCTTTGCCCGTAGCGGATGGTGAACCCCTAGGGAGTGCGGAACTGGCCCGCGTGTTGGCGCGCTTGCCCGAACTTGTCACTACCCCCGAAGATCAGCTCGATTTCAACCTTCCCGATGAAGTCTTGCCTCCGCCGCGCCCCGGTGAAACTGTGGAAGAAGCCTTTCCTCCCGAAGAGAGCGCCCAGCCGATGAGCGTCGAAAGCGGCCCGCTCGAAGTGCTGCGCTACGCCCCCGAGGGCGAAATCCCGATTGCGCCGTTTATCAACATTACCTTCAATCAGCCGATGGTTCCCCTAACCACACTGGCTGATCTCGCCGCTGAGGATGTGCCCGTCATTGTAGAACCAGCCCTGCCCGGAACCTGGCGCTGGCTGGGCACCAAGACGCTCAATTTTCAATACGATTCCGAATTAATCGACCGCCTGCCGAAAGCCACCGAGTATACCGTCACCATCCCCGCCGGAACACAGTCGGCAACCGGGGGCGTACTGGCCGAAGAAGTGCAGTTCACCTTCAGCACCCCGCCGCCAGTTCTGACGAATTCATTCCCCTACGGTGAGGCTCAGCCCCTCGAGCCGTTGCTTTTCGCGTCTTTCGATCAGCGCATTGAACCTGCCGCCGTGCTGGAAACAATTCGCGTCACCGCTGACGGCGCGCCGGTTGATATGCGCATAGCCACAGATGAGGAAGTTTCCGCCGATGAGACAATCCAATCGTTGGTGGAGGGCGCCCTCGAAGGTCGCTGGCTGGCCTTCCGCGCTCTGGAGCCGCTGCCCACGGATGCTTATATCGAAATCCAGATTGGCCCTGGTACACCCTCGGCGGAGGGGCCTTTGGTGACTACAGCGGCGCAAAACTTTGGCTTCCAAACCTATGCACCGCTGCAAATTGTGGATTACGGCTGTTCTTATTGGGATGATGAATGCCGTCCGTTGATGCCCTTCTATATCGAATTCAATAATCCCATCGATGTGGAGAGTTACGCCGAATCCATGCTGCGAATTTCGCCGGAATTACCCGGCGCTTCGCTGGATGTGATTGGCGACACCATTACAATTCGCGGCGCTTCGCAAGGGCAAACCACCTACACGGTCACGGTGGACGGCGCGATCCGCGATATTTTTGGTCAAAGCCTCGGCGAGGCCGAACAACTCAAATTCCGGGTGGGTTCCGCCGAGCCTTTCCTGATCGGCCCGGATGAGCTTTTTGTCACCCTCGATCCGTCTGCCACGAATCCGGCTTTATCCCTCTACACGATGAATTACGATCGCCTGAATGTGCGTATCTATGCTGTGCAGCCATCGGATTGGCCCGCCTTTTTGGAGTATATGCGCCGTTTTTACGAAACCGACCGTCCCGGCGACCCACCCGGCGAGAAGGTGCGCGACAATGCTGAGAGTATTGATGCGCCTTCAGATTCCCTGGCCGAAGTCAATATTGATCTTAGTGAATATCTGCATGGCGCTCCTGGTGGGCAGTTTATTGTGATTGCCGAGCCGCCCAGTGGCTTGTTCCAGCAAGATAATTATTGGGAGACGGTTCACGCCTGGGTGCAGGTTACGCAGATCGGCCTGGATGCCTTTGCTGACCCCAGTGCTATGGTAGTGTGGGCGACCGCGCTGGCCGATGGTAAACCGCTGGAAGGTGTGAGCATTGGCGCATCTGGCGCAAATATGAGTACCGATGCCGAAGGTGTGGCGCGCTTCGCCATCCCAGATGAGGGCGTTGAGTACCTCACAGCCCGCCTGGGCGACGATACCGCCATGTTGCCGCGCTCCACATACTATTGGGGCGGCGATAGCTGGTACCCACGCACCGTGTATGATGAACTGCGCTGGTTTGTTTTTGATGACCGCCAGATGTACAAGCCTGGCGAAGAAGTGCATCTCAAAGGTTGGCTGCGGCTGATTGGCGGCGGCCAGCGCGGTGATGTGGGGCTGGTGGGGGATGGCATTACCTCGGTGAGCTACGATATCATCGGGCCGCAAGGCAATCAAATTACCAGTGGCAGCGCCGATGTCAACGCTCTGGGAGGCTTCGATTTTGCTTTTACGATCCCCGATAACGCCAATCTGGGTTATGCCAGCATCGAATTTCGTGCACAGGGAAATCTCTCGGGATCAAGCGGAAGCGACTATTATCACAGCTTCCAGATTCAGGAATTCCGCCGCCCCGAGTTTGAGGTTGC
Source organism: Anaerolineae bacterium (assembly GCA_014382605.1). Classification (GTDB taxonomy): domain Bacteria; phylum Chloroflexota; class Anaerolineae; order Anaerolineales; family UBA11858; genus NIOZ-UU35. The sequence continues at coordinate 3,836 of JACNJM010000112.1, read as the reverse complement.
TGCCCGCAACGAAAGTGTGGGGCCATACTTCGCCGGGGATGCGGCTATGCTGGCGGTCGAGGCCAGTTATTACGCTGGCGGCCCGCTGCCCAACGCCGAAACCTCCTGGTGGGTGACATCATCGCCAACCAATTATCAGCCCCCTAACTGGCCCGATTTCAGTTTTGGTTACTGGACGCCCTGGTGGTGGGGCTGGGATGGTGGTTATAGCGACAGCGCCACCGAAACCTTCAATGGCCAGACCGACGCAGCCGGAGAGCATTTCTTGCGCCTGGAATTTGGGGCCGCCGGAGAGCCGCGACCCTACAGTATTGTAGCTGAAGCCTCGGTGATGGATGTCAACCGGCAGGCCTGGAACAGTTCCACCAGTTTGATGGTACATCCGGCGGATTTGTATGTTGGCCTGCGCAGCGAGCGTTATTTTGTCGAACGCGGCACCCCCCTGGAGATCGAGTTGATCGTCACCGATCTGGATGGGAATCCTGTCCCCGGGAAGAGTATCGCAGTCACCGCTGCCCGCATGGAATGGAAATATATGGATGGTTCCTGGCAAGAACAGGGAGTTGAGCCGCAAGAGTGTCTGGTGGAATCTGCCTCCGAGCCGGTATCATGCACGTTTACCACCGAGATCGGCGGGCGCTATCAGATCACCGCCATCGTTAGCGACGAGCAAGGCCGCCGCAATCAGAGCCGCATCACGCGTTGGGTCAGCGGCGGCGAACAGCCACCCTCCCGTGAAGTTGAGCAAGAAACCGCTACCCTGATCCCCGATAAAGACAGCTACCAGCCCGGCGACGTGGCCGAGATTCTGGTGCAGTCGCCCTTCAGCCCCGCCGAGGGTTTGCTAACCGTCAGCCGCAGCGGAATACTCTACACCGAGCGTTTCACTCTAGAAGGCGGCACGGCTACTTTGCATATCCCCATCGAAGAAGTGCATATCCCCAACCTGAATATTCAGGTAGATCTGGTCGGATCGGCTTCGCGCCTGGACGATCTGGGTGAACCTGTCCCCGATGTGCCGCCGCGCCCGGCCTATGCCAGCGGCACACTCAACCTGAGCATTCCGCCCTTGCAGCGCACCCTGGCGCTGGATGTGGCCCTTGCCGAAACCGAACTTGAACCCGGCGGCAGCACCACGCTTTCAGTGATGCTTGCAGATGCTAACGGTTTGCCGGTTGCCAATGCGGAACTCGTTGTCGTCGTTGTCGATGAAGCTATTCTGGCGCTATCCGGCTATCAGATGGCCGACCCGGTTGCGGTGTTCTATCAGAATCGCTACACTGATTTCGATAGCATGTACGGGCGCGCCAGCATCATTTTGGTGGACCCGACTGCGTTATCCGATGCGGCCCGCTCTGGCGAAGCACTGGTGGAAGCTACTGCTACAGCCCAGAAAGTTGGCGGTGTGGCGGAGGAAGAAATGGCGATGGAAGCTGCACCAGCCCCCGCAGCCGAAGGCCTCATGGCCGATATGGGCGGTGGGGATGCCGCCGCAGCGCCGATTGCTGTGCGCGCCGATTTCAACCCTCTGGCGACCTTTGCCCCTACCGTCTACACAGACGAAAGCGGCACAGCGCAAGTGGAGATCGACCTCCCCGATAACCTCACCCGCTACCGCGTGATGGTTGTTGCCGTAGATAGCGCTGGCAAACAATTTGGCTCCGGGGAGGCCAATCTCACCGCCCGGCTTCCGCTGATGGTGCGCCCCTCTGCGCCGCGCTTCCTCAACTTTGGCGATAGCTTCGAGCTGCCCGTCGTACTCCAAAATCAAACCGATGACCCCATGACGGTTGACGTAGTTGTGCAGGCCGCTAATATCCAACTCACCGACGCCACCGGCCTGCGTGTCGAAATCCCCGCCAATGACCGCGTGGAAGTGCGTTTCCCCGCCGCCACGGATATGGCGGGCACCGCCACCTTCCAGATTGCGGCGGTCTCTGGTAATTTTGCCGACGCCGCTACGGTCTCGCTACCTGTTTATACCCCGGCTACCACCGAAGCCTTCGCAACCTATGGCGTGGTAGACGATGGCGCTATCGCCCAACCCGTTGCCCGCCCTACGGATGTCTTCCCGCAGTTCGGCGGCCTCGAAATCCAGACCTCCTCCACGGCGCTGCAAGCCCTCACCGATGCGGTTATGTATCTCGTGGGCTACCCTTACGAGTGTTCCGAACAGCTTTCTTCCCGCATCCTCGGTGTGGCTGCGCTGCGAGATGTACTCACCGCCTTTGAAGCCGACGGACTGCCCTCCCCCGAAGCAATGGAAGCCGCCGTACAGCGTGACATCGAGCGTCTCAGCGGCATGCAAAACTACGATGGCGGTTTCCCCTACTGGCGCCGCGGCCAGGATTCGATCCCCTTCAACACCATCCACGTAGCGCACGCCCTGCAGCGCGCCCAACTCAAGGGCTTTGAAATCCCCGAACAGATGCAGCAAAATGTGCTTTATTACCTGCAAGACATCGAGAGCTACTACCCCTACTGGTACAGCCAGAACACTCGCTGGACATTGAGTGCCTATGCTCTATATGTGCGCGATTTGATGGGAGATTCCGACCCAGTGAAGGCGCTTGGCCTTGTGGATGAAGCCGGTTTGGAGAATCTCTCGCTCGAAGCGGTGGGCTGGATTTGGTCGGTGTTGGTCGATGTGCCTCAGGCAGAGGCCACCCTCGAGGCGATCCGCACCTATATTGGCAACCGCGCTGTTGAGACCGCCGGAGCCGCCAACTTCACCACCACCTACGATGAGCAATCTTACCTGCTGCTCAGTTCCAATCGCCGCACCGATGCCATCCTGCTCGATGCGCTGATGGCCGATAACCCGGAGAGCGATCTGATCCCCAAGCTGGTGACTGGCCTTCTGGCGCATCGCACGCGCGGGCATTGGGGCAGCACGCAAGAGAACGTCTTTGTGCTGCTGACCCTCGACCGCTACTTCAACACCTACGAGAGCCAGACGCCCGATTTTGTGGCCCGCATCTGGTTAGGTGAGACCTACGCCGGTTCACATACCTTCGAAGGTTACACCACCGAGCGCCACGAAACCCAAATCCCGATGGATTACCTGGTCTCCGGCGCAGACCTGCAAGATTTGGTCTTGAGCAAAGAAGGCACCGGACGGCTGTACTATCGTTTGGGTCTCAGCTACGCCCCCACAGATTTAAATCTACCTCCGTTGGATATGGGCTTTGTCGTCACGCGCGAATATGAAGCTGTCGATGATCCCGAAGATGTCACCCGCGACGAGGATGGCATCTGGCACATCAAGGCTGGAGCACGCGTGCGCGTGCGCATCACGATGGTCGCCGACAGCCGCCGCTATCACGTTGCCCTGGTAGATCCGCTGCCTGCCGGGCTGGAGATTGTCAACCCGGCGTTGGCCGTTTCTGGCTCCGTACCACAAGACCCCGGAAGTTCCGATTATCGCTACGGTTGGTGGTGGTGGGGGACCTGGTACGAACACCAGAATATGCGCGACGAACGCGCCGAGGCCTTTACATCCTTGCTGTGGGATGGAGTCTACGAATACACCTATATCGCCCGTGCCACCACTCCGGGGACTTTCGTGGCCCCGCCTGCCAAAGCGGAGGAAATGTATTCCTCCGAGGTCTTTGGCCGCAGCGCCAGCGATTGGGTAATTGTGGAGTAAAACAAACAAAGAGCGGCGGGCGGAGGGGCCGCCCCCCTTTGTTTTCGTTATTGTAAAAAAAAAGGACTGGCCCAATCAAGTTCTTCTTGTGGGGGAAGGGGTAATAAATAGAGCAAAAAAAACGTTTATCGTGATTTTCTTGACGAAGATGAAGGTTTTGGCTATTATCCTGCCTATGGTCGCCGAA
>JACNJM010000310.1 GCA_014382605.1 Anaerolineae bacterium | reverse complement strand
TTCACGATCACTGGCTGCAACTTTTTGGCATTTGCGCAGAATGTCGCTGAAGAATTGTTCAATCTTGAAGATTTGAACCATTCTGGCGACTCGGAGGAGATTTTATGGCATACCTTATACAAGCAATCAAAGATGGACATGCGATAATCGAAGGTGAAGGCAAGAAACAAAAAATCACCTATTTGGAAGTAGACCACAGCGAACGCTACAGTGACCCCGAAGAACAGGTACGCGCCGAGTTTGAACAGGTGTTGTTGGGGTAAACAGAGATGTTCAATCTTCAAGATTGAACATCTCTTCGCAATAACGGGACGTGACTCCCTGTCCAACGAGTCACGTCCTGCCGAAGAACGAGTCGTGACTCGACTCGTTAGCATATGGGTTCAATCTTCAAGATTGAACCCATATGCTAACAAAACCCATCTTCAAAATCTTTTTCGATAAAGCCAGCCATTGCGCTTTCATCCACCGCTTCGAGATGGAACGCCTCGAAAAAATCACGCCCGCCAAGCCATTCAAACACGCTTTCCCGTTCCAGGCGGGTTTCTTTCTCCGAGAGCAAGGAACGATAAGACGACCACGGCCAATCTCGAAAATCATCAACAAAGCCATGTTTTTGCGGATTCATGTGAATATAAGCGAGCAGGCGATAAAAATAGGCATCGCTCGTAATGATTTTACGCCGAAAGGGCGTTTCAAAAAGTACACCGGTACGATCAGTAGCATTGTTAAAGCCGCGGGCGTAGGCGATGAAGAAGTTGTTGAAGGCGCGGCTGGGTTTCTTTGCCTTAAAGATTGGTTCAGTCTTTAAGACTGAACCAATCTGTTTTATTTCCAAGTATTCCAACTGCTCTTCCTCCGTCCGCGTGCGGATCAAAAAATGGAAATGATTGGGCAGCAAGCAATAAGCAAAGGTTTCTGCAACGGGCAGGATATGCCTGGCATAAAGTCGCAGAAAATAGGCATAATTTCGTTTTTCAATAAATAGATTTTCGCGGTTATTACCACGATTGTAGATATGGTAATACTGTCCAAATTGCAGGGGTTCGTGCATCGGTGTATTCCTTAAGATTGAACCAGTCTGTAAGCAAAACTACTTCTTCTCAAAATCGAACGCCTGCAGCGCCGTTTTGAATTCCTTGCCCGGTGTAAAGCGCGGTATCACGCCGGTGATCTTGCTGGCGTTTACTTCTTCGGCAGTTGCGGATGCATTGGTTTTTACCTTGACCCAAAACGAGCCAAATTCGCCCAGCCTGACGATATTGCCCTGGCTCATCTCATCGGGGATGATCGCCAGCAGAGCTTCGATCACCGCTACTGTGTCGGGCATGCTGACGGTTGACATTTCTGCCGCACGTTTCGCTACCGTCCGCAGGTGGGTCTTCCCGCTGGCTACCGCCGAAGGGTAATATTTCTTTGGGGCATCCGGGTCGCCGGGTTTGCCACGCTCAACAATATTATATTTAACACTCATGGTTATCCTCCTGAGTCATGGGTGGCTATCTTGCGGGGGTATTTGGGCCCCGGTATAGCCAATAACAGGTTGATAGTTGAGATTATATCTTAAATAAATTGTAGAATGTACGATTTGAATACATTTAAAAAAAACAGTTGAGCCGTAGCGCTTCTGCTACGGCTCAACTGTTTTTTTTAAAGAAACCCATCTCCCGATTCGGGTGAGGGCCAGGGTGAGGCCCCTTTGTGGTGATACCTTTTTACAACTCGAAGCCCCCGCCGGGTTGCAAAACGTGCGCCTGGGTATTGGTTTCAGCCTCCACACGCGCGCCCCAGGCGGCGGCATCCTGCTCGATCAGCGGCCAGGTGTTGTAGTGCGCAGGGATGACGTGTTTTGGTTGCAGCATCTTCACGGCGCGCAGGGCATCATCCGGCCCCATGGTGAAGTTATCGCCAATTGGCAGCACGGCCAGATCAAGGCCTTCTTCGCCGATCAATGTCATACTGGCGAATAACCCCGTATCGCAGGCCAGATAAACTTTCTTGCCATCATGGGTTGTCAGCAGCAGCCCAGCCGGGTTGCCCCCATACGAACCATCGGGCAGCCCGGAGCCGTGCAAGGCGTGGGTGAGCTTGAGATAGCCAAATGGATGTTTGAAACCGCCGCCGATATGCTGGGGGTGAAGTTTCTCAAGCCCCTGAGCGCCAAGCCAGTTGATGATCTCGAAATTGGCAATCACCAGCGCGCCGGTGCGCTTGCCTACTGCTACTGCATCGCCAATATGATCGCCGTGCCCGTGGCTGACGACAATAAAGTCGGCCTCGACGGCTTCGGCTGTGGTGCTGGCTGCAGGGTTGCCGGTGAAGAAAGGGTCAACCAGCACCTTATGGCCGTCAGTTTCCAGCCCCATTGTGCCGTGTCCGTACCAGATGTATTTTAAACTCATCGCGATTGCTCCTTTTTAGTTATTCTGATTCTCCCTATTTCCCGATGGATTCCACCAGAAAAGGTAGAGCCGTTATTTTCTGTGCCGTTTGTTCTCCGTGGCAGATTTGTATTGGATTGGCTGAGATAGGTTAAGTATAGCGCAAATTTCCGCATGTTATAATCGCGCCATGTTACCGGATTTGAAACTCAACGACATTGTGCGCCTGCGCAAACCGCATCCCTGTGGCAGCCACGAATGGAAAATAACTCGCCTGGGCGCGGATATTCGCCTGCAATGTTTGGGCTGCCAACGGCTGGTTATGCTCCCGCGTCGTCAGTTAGCCCGGCGGTTGAAAAATATTGTCAGCAGCGCAAATAATAATGAATCAGCCAACTAAGAAACCACATATCCTGTTTTTATTTTCAGATACCGGGGGAGGCCATCGCAGCGCCAGCGAAGCGATTATCGAAGCCCTGCAACTGGAATTTGGCGATCAATATACTACCGAGATGGTAGATATTTTTAAAGACTACGCCCCGCCGCCGCTGAAAATGCTCCCGGCAATTTATCCGCGCATCGTCAAAGCGCCGCGTGTCTGGGAGTTAGGCTATCATCTCAGTGACGGGCCAATGCGCGCCAGTGCGCTCTCTGCCGGAGCCTGGCCTTATGTGCGGGGTAGTTTTCGCCGCCTGATTGAAGAGCATCCCAGCGATTTGATTGTTTCAGTACATTCACTGGCTAACGAGCCAATCCTGCGCGCCCTGGGGGCAGATCGCCCGCCCTTTATCACCGTTGTCACTGATTTGGTCACCACCCACGCCACCTGGTATCACCGTCAGGCCGATTTGTGCCTGGTGCCCACCGAGGCGGCCCGTCGCCGCGCCCTGAAACTCGATCTCAAACCTGAGCAAGTAAAGGTGGTTGGATTACCCGTGGCTGAGCGTTTCTGTAACCCTTCTATGGATTCCAGCGCCGTCCGCGCCAAACTGGGTTGGCCGCAAGACTTGCCTGTGGCGGTGCTGGTCGGTGGTGGTGATGGGATGGGTCCGCTCCGGGAGACAGCCCTGGCAATTTCAGAAGCAAAATTACCCCTGGCGTTGGCAATCATCACTGGGCGCAACAAAACCCTCCAATCCAGGCTCGAAGCGACCGATTTCTCCATGCCCACGTTTGTATATGGTTTTGTGCGCGAAATGCCCGATTTTATGGCCGCAGCAGATGTACTGGTTACCAAAGCCGGGCCAGGGACGATTAGCGAAGCCCTCAACGCGGGCTTGCCGATGATCTTGTACAGCCATTTACCGGGGCAAGAAAGCGGCAATATCCCCTATGTCGTCACAGAAGGCGCGGGGATTTGGGCGCCGCGCACCGAAGAAATTGTGCGCACACTCAAAAACTGGCTTGAGCATCCCGATCAGCATGCCTCGGCGGTAGCCGCTTGCAAGCGTATGGCGCGCCCCGATGCCGCCCGCCAAATTGCACGCGAGTTGGTGAAAATGGTTGAATCTTCCAGAGAAACCGTTCAATAATCTTGCCAGCGCCAGACCCTTCAACCTCGTCTCGAGGTAATAATTAATTTCTGGTTCTCCCGTCAGAAACGGTAGAGCCTTAATTTCTTTTATCACTTACATCTCATAGCGCGGCCTCCAGCCGCAACCAAAAATTAACCGCAGAGATCGCTGAGTTCGCGGAGAAAAAACACAGAAAAACTCAGCGCTCTCCGCGTGCTCTGCGGTAAAAGATTTGCGCGAATGAGACAAATGTTTCGTGGTAATACTATATATTCCCCGGATGATTTTATGAGTACCCTTTACCTCGTTGCCACGCCGATTGGAAACCTCGCCGACATCACTCACCGCGCCTTGCGCGTGTTGGGCGAGGTGGCTTTAATTGTCGCCGAGGATACCCGCCAAACGCGCAAATTGCTCGCGCATTACGGCATCGAAACCCAACGCTCATTGCTCAGCTATCACGAACACAGTTCAGCAGGCCAACTTGAGCAGATTCTTGCCACATTGGCACAGGATGATGTGGCCCTGTGCTCCGATGCGGGCACACCGGGCATCAACGATCCCGGTTACGAACTGGTGCGGGCGGCGATTGGCGCGGGGCACACCGTCAGCCCGATTCCTGGTCCCAGCGCGCCGCTGGCAGCCCTGATTGCATCGGGTTTGCCCAGCGACGCTTTTCTCTATTTAGGGTATTTGCCGCGCAAAGCATCGCCGCGGCGACGCGCGATTACCGCTGTAGCCGAACAGCCCTACACGTTGATTTTTCTCGAAACCCCTCATCGTCTGCTGGATGCGCTGTGCGATCTGCAAAGCGTTCTGGGAGAACGTCAGATTGCTGTGGCACGCGAGTTAACCAAAATGTATGAAGAAATTTTCCGCGGCACGATTGGCGAGGCAATTGCACGCTTCAAAGCGCAGGCGCCGCGCGGCGAAATCACCCTGGTGATCGCTGGGGCAAAACCCAGTTCTGAGGTGTGGGATGAAGCGAGGATAAATGCCCAAATAGCCGCTGCGCTCTCCGAGGGGAAGAAACCCTCCCAAATTGCGCGCCAGCTTGCCGCCGAGTCCGGCTGGCCGCGCCGGGAGGTGTATCAACTCATCACCGGAGAGTCCCAATCATAAGGAAATCCAATGAATCTGGATGATCCCAAAGTATTTTCTATGCTTGACCCCCAAAATATGATCGCCGAAATTGATGGTTTGTCAGCGCAGTTGCTCGATGCCTGGAGCCTGGGGCAAAGCCTGCCGCTGCCTAACTGGCAGGGCATCCGCCATGTGCTGGTGGCCGGGATGGGTAGCTCTGCCCTGGCTGCCGATCTGCTGGCCGCGTATGTAGCCCCGTTTTGCCTTGTTCCGGTGATAGTGCATCGTGATTATGATCTACCCGCCTGGGCGCAGGGCCATGAAACGTTGGTTGTCGCGCTCTCGCATTCTGGTGAGAGTGAAGAAACGCTCTCGGCTTTTGAGCGGGCGCTTGGGCAAAATTGCCGGGTGGTGGTGATTTCAACGGGCGGAAGATTGGTGGAAAAAGCACAGCAGGCGGATGTGACTGCGTGGCGTTATGCGTATGAGGGGCAGCCGCGCCTGGCCATTGGGTATGCTTTCGGACTCCTGTTGGGGTTGGTTCAGCGCCTGGGGTTGATTTCTACTCCCGAGGCTGAATTGCGCGCCGCGGTAGATGCCATGCATAAACAGCAAACCGAGTTAGGCTCCACTGTGCCCCTGACGCAGAATCCGGCCAAGCGATTGGCAGGGCAATGTATGGGGCGCTGGGTGATTGTGATCAGCGCGGGGATACTGGCTCCGGTGGCGCGGCGCTGGAAAGAACAGATCAACAAAGCCGCGAAAACATGGGCACAATTTGAAGCTTTGCCCGCAGCCAATCACACAACATTGGCCGGTGTGCTGCATCCCGAAGGCGCGCTGGCACATACGATGGCATTAATGCTACGAGCGCGTTCAATGCACCCGCGTAATCAGAAACGCGTGGATATAACTAAAGAGTATTTTATGCTCGAGGGGCTGGGAACCGATTTTGTGAATGCCCGGGGCGATAACCCACTGGCTGAAATGTGGACGATGCTCCAATTCGGAGAATATGTGGCTTATTATTTGGCGATGGCTTATCAGGTAGAACCTGCGCCGATAATGCCCATTGAGGGGATGAAAGCCTATTTACGCGCAGCATAGTTGCACTGCCCTTTTCGCGTCGAAAGAATGCTGTATAATTGCGTTATTCTAATTTGACAATATCATATTACAAGCAAGAAGCCCGAAATTAGGGGGCAGATGTGGTGCGTAGCACCACATCTGCCCCCTAATTTCGGAGGCTTTTCGCGAATGAGACATTGCCAAACTAATCTGAAATTTTTGAGGAGTATTGTTATGGCTATTGATCCTGCTGCCATTGAAGAGTATCGTGAAGTTTTAGGGGATGAATTCGCCGTCTTTTTTGCTGATTTAATCGATGATTTTTTTGTCAGTGGCCCAGCCATGGTTCAGGATTTGAAGAACGCGCTAACAAGTAATGATGTGGAACTTTTCACGCGCGCGGCACACACGATGAAATCGAACTGCAAAACCTTTGGCGCTTATGAATTTGCCGATTACGCGTTTGAATTGGAAAAAATTGGCGATTCCAAAAATATTTCTGGCGCAACAGAGAGGGTCGCAGCGTTAGAAAATGCTTTTCAAGAATTGCTAGTTGATCTACAACAGTTACGCGCCAGTCTCGAAGGATAAAGCAAGCTATC
>JACNJM010000275.1 GCA_014382605.1 Anaerolineae bacterium | reverse complement strand
CCAATGCAAGTGATTCTGGGACTTGTGATGGTTATGAAGAAACTGCGCCGGTTGGCAGTTTTCTGGCCGGAGTTAGCCCCTATGGCTTGCTAGATATGGCCGGGAATGTGTGGGAGTGGGTGTCATCGTTGTATGAAGGGTATCCGTATGATGCAGAAGATGGGCGAGAGAATATGGACGCTGGTGATAACCGCGTGCTGCGCGGCGGCTCCTGGTTCAATGCAGATGGGGTCGTCCGCTCGGCGAATCGCTACAGGAACTCGCCATCCGTTACCGTTCGACAACCTCGGGTTTCGTTGTGCCCGCTCGCAATGATTCTGGAATGCTGGTTTCTGAATTTCTGCGACCGAAGGGAGTTCTGAATCCTGCGCCCGAAGCGCAGCGTAGGGCGTTCTGAACAGGGGGGGCAAAGCCCCCCGAATCGATTTTTTTTGGAATAAGGAAAAGGTATGACCAACCTGGATAACCTCAAATCAACCTTCAGCCAAAAGCTGGATCAAACCACCCAGCAGTACAAAACCCGCCTGGATGCCGAATTTGCCACCCTGCGCGCGCAATACCGCCGCCCGCTAACCGCGGCCCTGCCCGCAGATATCGCCCGGCGCCTGGCCGGAGCAGACGAACGCCTGAACACCCAGCAGGCCGCCGCCCGTCAGGGGATGGGGACGGCCCAGCCGTTGCTCAACCTGCAAGACGACGACACGCTGGCCGAACTCGACCGCGCCTTTGCGCATAAATTTGATTTGGGGCGCTATTACCCCCTTGAGCGGCTGGCCTACCCCATCGTCTACTGTGAATCGCTGGAAGAGTTCTTTACGCCCATCGTCGAAAGTTTGCACTTATCCGCCCAGGCGCGTCAGGCTACCCTGCAAGCCATGGCGGCTGAGGCCGCAGCGCAAGCCGAAAAATATCGCGGCGGGGGCACCTTTGGCTATAACCTGGCCGGGGTGGGCTGTTATCTCAACGGCTGGCTGTTTGCCTATGGCGCCGAGCAGTCTCCACGCCTGGCTTTCCAAACGCCGCAACGCCTGGAGCGCATATTGGCAACCGCCGTGCATGAAAAATTAGGGCATGGTTTCCTCGAAGTCTACAGCGCCCTGGGCGAGGTGAAAAATAAGCTGGGGATCACAATGGCTGAAACCGCCCGGCGCTTTGGTTATCTGGCCGCCGATAATCCATTAGATAGTTTGCGCCACGATCAGGCCGTTTTGCTCAACCGGGCCTCATCGTTGGTGGAAGAAGGCTGGGCCACCTGGGTGGAAGCTTTTTTGCCCGCTCAGGTTTCGAATGCCCAGCATGCACATTACCCGCTCGAAGCCGTGCTGGCGGCGATTGCCAATCTGCCCGCCGATACCCCCAACCGGCAGGAATTGCACGATGATTTGCTCGGCGCGCTGGGCCTGCTTTTTATGGATGAACCCGTCCCGCCGGAATTGCTGCTTCAGGCGGTGATGATCGTCAACTTTGAAGGCGGCAGCTATGATGACTATTTTCAGGGAAAACTTGGGCAGCCTTTGCGTTATGTGATCGGCGATCTGCTGCTGGTGCAGGCCGAAGGCAACCTGGGGCCGCTGTGCCTGCCCTATGCCGCCCTGATCGCCGCCAATATTACTTTTGATCCGCAGGGCATCAGCCTCAGTGATTTGCGCGAGATGCTCTTTTCGAAGCCAAATCTTAATCCCGATGCGCGTCTGGCAGCCCTAAGCCGGATGCGATTGGAGACACCTAATCATGTGCCGGAATTGGCGCGCCGCGCCGAAGCCGAGTTGAGTTTTTCTGTACCACCGGAACTGAAGAGATGAATCCGCGAATATACGCCAATCTGTGCCAATATTTTTGTGAAGATTCGCGGAAAGAAAATTGGAGGTTGTCATGACTGAAAACCACACCCCATTTGCGCGTTGTTTTGAGTGGCAAGAATTACCCGGTAAAAAGCAGAAACAATGGACGGTTCCACCCGGAAAATTGGGGGTGGTGATCGACGAGAAAGGCGCTCTGCAAATATTTGAAGCCGGTCAGCATACCCTGGCAGCGGCAAACGGCAGCCTGCAGGTGGGCTATCTCCCGGCGGGGAACTTCAACGCCCGCCTGAAAGCCGAAAATCTGCTCAGCCGCGACCATGCCCTGCTGGATGCCAGTCTGTTATGCGCTGTGGAAGTGTTTGATCTGGCGCGCTTCTTTACGGGCTATATTGTGCCGCGCGGCGTGATTTCCGGCGATGTGATGGATTTGAACGCCCAATCCGCCTGGGATATTCTGGCTCCCGGCGTGCGCCGCACCCTGGCAGCCGACCTGCTGGCCGGGCGGCAGGGCGATTCCCTGCTGGCCGCTATCCGCCCCGGGCTGGAACCGGCGCTTAATCAGCTTGGCGTGCATCTGGATTATTTTCATTTCATCGCCTTTTTGCGCTCCGAAGACCGCCTGCTGGCAGCCGAGCAGGCTTTGCATTTACAAGAAAAGCTAGACGCCGTTGATAATCGCCGCAAAATTGCCGCGGCCAAATCTCGGCAAGAACTTGCCGAGGCGCTGCAAGAAATCGGCATCTCTGACGAACAGGCTGTATCCATACATTCCTTGAATGACTCAGACCCAGCATCAGATGCGCAGCAGGCCACATTACTCAGCGGCCTGACTACCTGGGTGCGCGATTTAGGGAATCAAGAAGCCCAGGGTGAACATTTTCGTATTGGAAATTTATTTCAACGGAAAAATAAAGCTAAACCGCAAACTACCCCATCTACGCGGCGCGGCAGGCGTTATCCGCGACTTTGGTGGCGGCGCAATATTCTCTGGATAGTATTTGTGCTCCTGCTGGCGTTTATTTTCACCAAAATCGCCAATTTTTTCGCCGGTGACGCCGATTGGTCCAATCGCTGGGAGTTTTATTTCATCGTCTGGGGCGCTGCTGCCGGTATTCTGTTTGACAGCATCAAAAAACTCTTCCAAAAATATGATGACTTGCAGCAGGCGCATTGGGTTGAACCCGGCACCACCTTTGTGGATGATCTGGTTGGGCAGGATCGGGTACAGGCCGATGTGTTGGTGCGCGAGCAAACTCATAACGATTTGCAAACGGCCCAAAATGCGCTGAATACGCTTCGCTCGCGCGTTTTTTCCCAGGGCAATGAAGATTTGGCGCTTGAATTGCGCGCCCTTGAAAAAGAGTTTTCCCACGCACGTGAAGAAATCATGAATCCCAGGCGCGGTGTGCCGCCCTATGTCACCGATCTGAAAATTAGCCGCAAAATGTGGGATGATCTGCTAGACTATGATGAAGGTCTGCTAGTGCGCTCCGGCGCTCTGGGTGAAGATGTGCAAGCCCTGGTGCAGGAATCCGCCCAGGGGCAGATTAGCTCTGACAAACTGAATCAACTACGAGCGAGTCTGGATGCCTTCAAGCACCACTTCGCCAATCGCAGCCAGGCGCTCAAGACATCCGATGAACAAAAACAACGTCTACAGTCCTAATACTTTGTGAGAAAAAAGGAGAATGCTATGTTTGGAAATCGACAATGTCCACATTGTGGAGAAAAAATTTCAAAAGGGGCCAATTTTTGCGGCAATTGCGGTGGGTCGCTCGGGGGGGGGATGGTGCGTTGTGGAGCCTGTGGCACAGAAAACCGCGGCGATGCTGGCTTCTGCAAAGAATGTGGGCAATCGCTCAGCGCCAGCGCTGCTCCGGTGATGCGCAATCACCGCTGGGCGCGCAGCGAAGAAGATTTTGCCGTGCGCATTGACGCCGATGATGTGACTGGCTTTCTAAAACATGGCCTGATCATCGACCCGGGCACCAATGCGTTGCTGGTAGATAAGGGTGAGGTCGTCGGGACGGTAGCCCCCGGGGAGTATACGCTGGATAGCTTTGGGGGGCGGCTCAAAGAGTTGTTTGCGGGGCGCATCCCGGAGAGTTTGACCGCTTTGTTGGTGGAGATCACCCCCACAGAGTTTGAATTTCACCTGGGCGGCATCTTCACCAGCGATCCATTGCGTATTGGCGCATCGGTGCGTTTGCAGGCCGAAGTGGCTTTCCCCGGTAAATTCCTGGTCAATATGCTCAAGGGCAATGAACGCATCTCCAAAGAAGCGCTGCGCCAGCATCTCTACCCGGAAGTGGTGCAGGTCGTGGAGCGTTGGGTGCGCCAACACACGCTGCAAGAATTGGCCGATGATTTCAAACTCAAAGACCGGCTGGAATTGCTGCTCGACGAAACTCTGAAAACCACTTTTTCGCAATTGGGGTTGGCGTTTATTAATATCCGTGTGCTTGAACTCAACATGGAGCATTTGGAGCGCGTTCTGGACGATCAGGCGCGGGTAAACGAAACGCGCCGCGTGTATGCGCTGCAAGTCACCGAAGCCGAAGCCGAAGCCGATGGACGCCAGCATATTGCTGAAGCCCAGCGCGAACTGGATTTGGTGAAACTGGCTGAGGAAACGCAAGCAGTCGAGTTGGACGAAAAGCGGGTTGCAATTCATCAGCGCATGCGTGAAGCGGTGATGAGCGACCGCATGAACGAAATCACCTCCGAGGCCGAGTTTGCGCAATTCCTGCACGATATGGATTACGACAAACTCTTGCGCGAAAAAGAGCGCGAAGAGCTGCTGCGCACCTGGCGCGAAGATGCCCAAGACCACGAGATGGCCCGGGCGCATTTGCTGGCAAAATTAAAGCTGGAACAGGATTATGAACTGCGCACGATTGAATTTAAGCAAAACACGACTCTTAACGAACAACAGTTAGAAGCTGAATTGCGCCTCGAACGTATGCGGGTTGATAAATTATATGAAATCGAGGCATCAAAACAAACCTATGAAATTCGCTTGCAACGCGAAAAGGATGAATATTATCAAGAGGTTGAACGCAAAAAACGGTTAACAGAAGAAGAAAATGCCCGGCGTGATTTGGCATTGCGTGCTGAAATTCATAGCCAGGATCATCAGGAAATGTTAGATGATCTTAAAGTGGCTGCGGCGGGCTTTAATGTCATTTTGGATAAGCGCCAGCGAGAACAGGAAATGGCGTGGGAAGATGATCGTCGCAGGATGCTCCTGGAATGGGATAAGGAACTAAAACTGCTTGAACTGGAAATTGAGCGTGAACGCGAACGCATGGCGCACGAGCTTAAGCGATTGGAGGCCTTGGGCCAATTAGGCGCCGAAGCGTTGATTGCCGCCAGCGGGGCAGAGCAGGGCCGGATTTTAGCCGATCTCAAGAAAACCGAAGCCCTGCAAGGCATGACCGAAGAGCAGATTTTGGCCGCCGCGGCCAAAGATTCGCCTGAAGTTGCGCGCGCCCTGCAGGAAAAATTCCGCGCGGTTGCCGAAGGGCAAACCAGCACAGAAATTGCCGAGATGTACGAACGCATGCTGGCCGAGCGGGATATATCGCTGGAGCAACTACGTCAGGAGGCTGAAAAGCGCGTTCAGGATGTGGCTGATGCCTGGGATAAGTCATCGGCACGCTCACAGGAAACCGCCGAACGCGCCCTCGACCGCGTGGCCGAAACCGCGCAGGCCTTTGCCAAAGGGCAAAATGCCCCGGTCGTGATCACGGGCAGCGGCGGTCCGCAAGTGGTCTCGGCGGGTGTCGCCCAGCCACCGCAAGGAACCTCTACACAAAAGCAAAAAATGTGCCCGAATTGCGGCAAGTTTGTCGATGAAAACTCGAAGCATTGCGAACATTGCGGCCATAAATTTGAAGGTGTATAAGCTTAGCCGTCAGTGGTCAGCTATCAGCTAAAGGCTGACCGCTGATAGCTGACAGCTGATCGCTGACCGCTGACCCCTTCCGAAGGATACAACATGACAAAACTCGGCAAATACGAAATTCTCGAAGAAATTGGCCGCGGCGGCTACGGAACCGTCTACCGCGCCCGTGAAACCGTGCTGGATGTAGAGCGCGCCGTCAAAGTGCTGCACCCGGCCCTGATCGCCGACTCTGAATTCATCGAACGCTTCCGGCGTGAAGCCAAAATCGCCGCCCAACTCGAACATCCCCACATCGTGCCTGTCTTCGAGCTGGACGAATATGAAGGCTCCTTCTTCCTGGTGATGAAACACATGCAGGGCGGCTCGCTCAAGGATTTGATCGCGCGAGAAGGCCGCCTGCCCTATGAACGCGCCCTGGAAATCACGCGTCAGATCGCCGACGCGCTGGACTTTGCCCATCAAAAAGGGCTGGTGCATCGTGACATTAAACCCGCCAATATCCTGTTCGAGCAAGAAGCCAGCGGCGAAACCCGCGTGGTCGTGCGCCTGAGCGATTTTGGCTTTGCCAAAGCAATCGCCGGGACCAACAGCGCCTCTCTGAGCGCCAGCGGCGCCATGATTGGCACCCCGGCTTATATGGCTCCCGAAGTTTGGCGCGGCAAGGATGTCACCCCGGCGACGGATGTTTACAGTCTGGCGTGCGTGTTTTATGAAATGATTACGGGGGAAGTGCTTTTTGCCGGCGACAGCCCGCCCGAAGTGATGACCAAACATGTGCTGGATGGTCCGCAGTTTCCGGCGCAGTGGGGGGAGGATGTGCCGGAGAATATTGGCGATGTGTTGGAGAGAGCGCTAGATCAAGATGAAAGTAAGCGCATTGCTGTAGCTGGAGAATAAAATGCCCATTTCATTATGGCCCTGGAGAACTCACCGATCAAGTTCATTCTCTG
>JACNJM010000330.1 GCA_014382605.1 Anaerolineae bacterium | reverse complement strand
GGATCGCAAAATCGGATGAACGGCGT
Organism: Anaerolineae bacterium; assembly: GCA_014382605.1. GTDB lineage: Bacteria > Chloroflexota > Anaerolineae > Anaerolineales > UBA11858 > NIOZ-UU35. The sequence goes on along the minus strand of JACNJM010000330.1, from coordinate 6,636 downwards.
TTTGAAAATATGGCTGACCCCGCTGCGCTGGAGGGCCTGGAAGATGATCCGCGCGCCCTGGGGCGGATGATGCGCCAAATGGGGAACGAATTGGGTGAGGAATTGCCCCCCGAATTTGGCGAGGTGGTGGATCGGCTGGAAAAGGGGCAAAGCCCTGAAGAGATCGAGCAAGCCCTGCCCGATCTTGCCGATGATGCCGGGATGAGCGATTTTGACGGGGGGCTGTGATAGCCCCTCACCCCGGCCCTCTCCCATAGGGAGAGGGGGCAAGCGGAATGCTTTTTATCCCCTCTCCCGGGGGAGAGGGTGAGGGAATCTCACCACCCCACCGGATCATTGGGGTAAGGCCCGCTGCCCGCAGCAAACCACTGAGACAGGTCAATGCCCTCGGTAGTTTCCCCGGCATTGACAATTACAATCACCATCGCCCCGCCGGGCATATAGAAACCATTCAGCCCATCTTTGGCATAGGCGGCGATATGATATTTTCCTGGGGGCAAGCCGGGCAGCAGATAAAAGGTGTTGTTTGCGCCCGTCAGCAGGTAATACCATAAATTACTATCCAGGTTATAGCCCACCACATGCAACTGGGGAATATTTGCATCCGGGTAGCTAATAACGCCAGAAACTTCGCCCGTAGAGGCAGTTGGCTCAAGGGGTGGAATCGAAATATCGAGCGTATACTCGCTTTCAATCGTCACGATTGAAGTAACATCTATATAATATTCCTGGTTCAGGGGGAGCAAACCACTCCATTCGGTGCTGTTGTCCAGATCAGATTTGAGCACCGTGCCATCTTCGCCAATGACTGCTACAGCCACCACCCCCGGTGGATAGACACTTAAAACCAGGTTTTGCTCAGCCTCGGCGCGCAGCACGTAGTGATCCACGCTGCCGGGCGTTAACCGGCCAATAAGTTGGGTGCCTGTCGCGCCCGTAGGGAATTCCACGCGCAACAACTCAGATTCTTGTGGCTGCGTTTGAGCAATAAACTCGGGCAAATTGCCCTGGGCGCAGAGCAATGTGATATTGATCAAACGCTGTTCGGGTGTCAGCGTTGGCCAGCAGGTATTCATGGTTGCATGATCAGCGCAGAGTGCGTTATCTGTCGCGTTTCCATTAACCCACAGCCTGCAAAGCCCGTTTCCAGAACGATAGCCGCGTATTTCGCCTACAAAACCAATCGCCATATACTGGGGGTCTTCCTGCCAACCCTGGGTTTGCAAAGTTTCATCAATGAGTTGGAACACATTCAGGGGATTTTCGAAATTTACCCCGCTCACTTCGTGCTTGATCTCGCAGGCCGTGCCGCTAAGGTGGCTGATTTCATCTTCAAAAGGAACCTGGCTGATTTCGCCCAAAACCCCAACAGTTTGACCAATCGCTGTGCTCAGGGTATTACAGGCTTCCTCGCTGATCGGTTGTAACGCATCTTCGGGGGTAGGGGAAGGCTCTGCCGTTGGGGGTTGCGCTTCGAGGGCAATAGCCGTTTGTGTGAGCGCTACTGCGATGGCAATCTCGGCCTCGGTTGGGCCGCTTTGTGCTGCGCCGCAGGCGCTGACGAGTGGGATCAAAAGCAAGGCAAGGGCGAATATTAGCAAGTTTTTTGGGGTTGGCATGGCGATCCTCCTTTTTTGAAAAAATTACGCGGGGCGAAAGCAGGCGAAGACACAAGTATCTTTAGCTTTTTCTTCGCATCACTGTACTTTTATTACTTTGCGTTAAACTCTGCCAGTTACGCACTCGCGAATCGCTGTTGCGACAAATTCCGGAGGTTGGCTGGCATCAATGATAACCCAGCGTTGTGGTTCTTCCCGCGCCATTTGACGATACCCAGCCCGTACGCGGCGGTGGAAGTCTACCGCGTAAGCATCCAGCCGGTTCCATTCTTCACCCTGTTTGCGGGCCAGTCCGGTTTCGACATCAATATCCAGTAGCAGTGTCAGATCAGGTTTTAACCCCTCGGTGGCATATCTTACTAATAGGCGCACATCATCCAATTTTTGCTGATGTCCGTAACCCTGGTAAGCAATCGTTGAATCGGCATAGCGGTCGCAGAGTACAATGCCGCCCGCGATTAAGTGGGGGCGAATGATTTGCTCGACAATTTGCGCTCGCGCCGCCTGATACAGCAGCGTTTCAGTATGCGGGTGCATGGCCGTGTTCTTAAGATCGTGAATCACAGCCCGGATTTGCTCGCCAATCTCGGTGCCGCCCGGCTCGCGCGTTGTTAGCACCCTGCGGCCCTGCGCCCGTAAAAATTCGGCTAATGTCGGAATTTGGGTTGATTTTCCGCTACCCTCGGGGCCTTCAAAAGTAATAAACATCGCCTATTCCCGATAGATTCGCACGCGGCGATGGGGTTCCTTGCCATGCGAATACGAAGTCAGATTATTTTGTTCCGCCATCTGGTGTTGCAAACGCCGGATATAGGACGAAGCCGGATCCAATTCCACCCAGCGCTCACCCTCCAGCACCGCTCGAATAGCCTGCTGTGTGCGTTGCAGCGCTTCTTCGTCATCGGGCTTCATCGAGCCGGTGGGTTTCATGTTGAACAGGCCGCTCAAAAAACGCATTAATTGCGTGCGCGTATCGGAGCGCAACACATAAATCGGAATGCCCAAAGTTTCCGCCTCGATGATGGCCGAGTTGCGTTTGCGGAAATGATGCCTTAACGTCACAACAGCCTGCGCTTCGTGCAGTTCGGTTTCGGTTTGGATGGGAACGTTTAACTGGCGAGCGGCCTGACGCAAGCGATTGCGGGCCACGCCATAGGAATACAGACGGACTTCCTGACGCGGCTCGGTGGTGGTCAACTCAAGTTGAGGATAATGTTCCTCCTCAAGCGACTCCTCGTCCCAGTGGTTATTCTCATGGCGGCGTTTCATGCCCCCAGCAGTTTGATACGATTTGGGTGCAGGCGTGCCTTTCCGGATATGTATTTCGCCGCTTTCATCCTGATATCGAATCTCCGGTTCTTGGGGATGAGTGCGTAACAGCGCGTCAACCGCCGTGGCAACATCCAGATGAATCGCCAGCCGGTCCCGGGTCTGAATCTCGATGAGTACATCGAAGGTGGGGGGCGAGCGGCGTTCGAGCACGGTTTTTTGCGTGCCGCGGCGGCGGGCCTCCTCGTCGGAGAGCGTCACCGATTCGATTCCGCCGATCAGGTCGGAGAGCGTTGGGTTCAGTAACAGGTTTTCGAGTGTATTCCCATGGGCGGTTCCGATCAACTGCACGCCGCGTTCCGCAATCGTGCGGGCGGCCAGGGCTTCCAACTCGCGGCCGATCTCATCGATCACAATCACCTCGGGATTGTGATTCTCCACCGCTTCGATCATCACCTCATGCTGCAGCGAGGGCTTGGCAACCTGCATACGGCGGGCGCGCCCCACCGCGGGGTGTGGCACATCGCCATCGCCGCCGATCTCATTGGATGTATCCACAATCACCACGCGCCGCGTATCGGCCAAAATGCGGGCCGCTTCGCGCAGCATGGTAGTTTTACCCACGCCGGGGCGGCCTAAAATAAGCAGGCTTTTGTTGTCTTCAATCAGGTCTTTGATGATCTCGGTAGTGCCATATACCGAGCGCCCCACGCGGCAGGTTAAGCCGACAATATCGCCGCGGCGATTGCGGATGGCCGAGATGCGATGCAGCGTGCGTTCCAGGCCGGCGCGGTTGTCGTCGTCAAACTGGCTGATGCGCTCACCAACATAATCAATATCGCCGCGGCTGACTTCATTTTCAGCCAGTACGATTTCTTCGGAGACAAAACGCGCTGTGGGCACGCGCCCCAGATCGAGCACGATTTCCAATAGATTGCCGTTATCGTCCGCGGCGAGAATAGCCTGAGAAATATATGGAGGAAGAACGCTTAGTAATCCATCCAGGTTATCGGTAATGTGTTTTTGGTTTCTTTCAAGTTGCATATGATTAACCATGCCGCTTTGAACGGGCCAGTGGCGCCGGGGCTTCGGGTTGTCCCTCAAAGGCTGGACGTTTAAAAGTTTCGCGTGCCCGGTGATGAATAGCCAAATGTTTTACCATCACGGTTTGCTCGGGGCCGGAGGTTCCGCCGAATGCGAGCAATGCGGGTTCCAGATGGGGCTGGTAGGCGCGAATGCATACGTGGATGGGGCGCATCTGGCGATTGGGGATCGTTTGCAATAATTCGAGCAAAATTTGTTCCGCATCTGTTGTATCGGGGTGAACCACAGGTTTTATCCACGTACCGTGTCGTCCGTTGCGGAGATGTGCGTAGCCGCGTACTTGCCCTGCCTGGGTGTAGATTAGCCCTGGCGCAGAGGTGGTTGCAACCGGCTCTACGTTAAAAATATATTCAGGGATAATTTGGCGGCAAAGCGCCTGAATGGCGTATTGGTCGCCAGTGTGGGCAAATCGCCATCCGGTTGATGATGTGGCCTCAGCTGGGCTGGCATCCACAACCCAGATACGCTGACGTGTGTAAGCTGTAAAACCGGCTTTCCGCATGGTTTCAAAGAGTGGCGTGGTAGCGTCTATTTCGGCAAGCATGTGGAAAGCGCCATATTCCCCGGATCGTTTTGCCAGTTGGTCGAGTAGTTTTACTGCACAAGGCGTTGAGAGCGCTTCGGCAGGGGTTAGAAATCCGATTGTCGCCGAAGGGAAGCCAACTGGTTGGTGGCTGATGCCGATCAGCGGGGGAATCTTTTCACTTTGGCAAACCCAGGCGCGAAACCCGGCCAGCGATGTCATTCCCCCCAGCAGCAACGCCGGATGTAGTGTGCCGTGTGTAGCCGCCAGAGAGCTATCTAGATAGATACTCTGGCCGCGATAACGGTGCAAAGTTGGGAGATCGCGCCAGCCGAAAGGTCGTAGAAGCATATTATTGTGTTGCTGCCATTTCCACAAAGTATCGGTGGAAGCGGTCATCTGGGGTGAGTTCAGGGTGAAAAACAGTTGCCAGCCAATTTCGTTGGCGCGCGGCAACTATGCGGCCATCGGGCAGAGCAGCGAGGATTTCAGCATCCGCCTGTATGGATTCAATTAATGGGGCGCGGATGAAGATGGCCTGATACAGAGCGTCGCTTTTGGAAATAGTTTTCAGCGCCGGAACCTCAAGGCCGATCTCGAAACTATCCACCTGCCGACCGAAGGCATTCCGCTCGACGGTGATATCCATCAATTCAAGCAAGGGCTGCTCCCGGTGAGCATCCTTAGCAAGGAAGATCGCTCCGGCGCAGGTGCCCCAGATGGCTTTCTCGCGCCCAAAGGCGCGCAGCGGATCCATTAATTTGTAGGCAAGCGCCAATTTGCCAATGGTGGTCGATTCGCCACCAGGGATGATCAGACCATCGAGGTCGTTCAGATGCTGTGGCAGGCGTACTTCACGTGCATCTGCGCCGATATTTTTGAGCGTAATAATATGTTCGGCAAAATCGCCTTGTAATGCTAATACACCAATATTCATAGTTTGACGAGAGACTGGAGCCGGGAGACTGGGGCTGGCTCTTTCTGTCCGCGATCTCCCGGCTTCGGTTTTAATTTACCATCCGCGTTGAGCGATCAGATCGGCCTCAGGAATATCAGATACCTGCCGCCCGACCATCGGTTCGCCCAAATTGCGGCTGACATCGGCCAAAATGGCGGGATCATTGAAGTGGGTGGTGGCTTTAACAATCGCCTCAGCACGCTTGGCCGGATCACCCGACTTGAAGATGCCGGAGCCGACGAAAACGCCATCGACGCCGAGCTGCATCATCAGGGCGGCATCGGCTGGGGTCGCAATGCCACCGGCAGCAAAGTTGACCACTGGCAGGCGGCCAAGTTCTTTGACTTCTTTGACCAGTTCGTAGGGTGCGCCGATATTTTTAGCGTAGCTCATCAACTCTTCATCGAGCATATTTTGCAGGCGGCGGATTTCGCCCAAAACGGTGCGGGCGTGACGCACAGCTTCTACCACGTCACCGGTTCCGGCCTCGCCTTTGGTGCGGATCATGGCCGCGCCTTCGCCGATGCGACGCAGGGCTTCGCCCAGGTTGCGGCAACCGCATACAAAGGGAATCTTGAAATCGTGTTTATTGATGTGATGCGCTTCATCCGCTGGAGTCAGCACTTCGGATTCGTCAATATAATCCACGCCCAGCGATTCCAGAATTTGGGCTTCAACAAAGTGACCAATACGAGCTTTTGCCATTACGGGGATTGAAACCGCCTCCATGATTTTCAGGATCATTTCGGGATCGCTCATGCGGGCTACGCCGCCATCTGCACGGATATCAGCGGGTACGCGTTCCAGGGCCATCACAGCGACCGCGCCCGCATCTTCGGCGATACGGGCATGTTCGGCGTTAACCACATCCATAATTACCCCGCCTTTGAGCATTTGGGCCAAACCCTTCTTTACTGCGAAGGTACCAACTTGTTTTTCCATCTTTCTTCCTTTTTCCTTACATTTCGAGCACGCCACCCTTTAGCGAGATGCTGAGTATTCTCACTCTGGGGAGCGCGCATTGGGTTGAAATCATGCGTGGTTGATTCTACCATGTCGCCGATTCGCCGACAATCAAAGGGCTGATGGGACCAGGGCAATTGCATCTAAATAGATTTTTAGTGAAATTTTCACCGCGAAGACGCGAAGATCGCAAAGTTTTT
>JACNJM010000144.1 GCA_014382605.1 Anaerolineae bacterium | reverse complement strand
CTACGATGAGTAAAGAATCTAATTGACAAGCCAATCTTCGTCAGATAAAATCGCTTGCTAGTTCTTTTGGCCCAGGAGGCAAAAATGAGTGAACAAAAACCCGGTCGCGGTAAGGAAATCCTGAACAGATTGGGCATCCTTGGCGAGTTACTGCAATTCTTTTGGCAGCGCAAAGTATATTGGATGCTCCCTATGATTTTAGTGTTGGTTCTGTTCGTGATTTTATTGGTTTTTGCTCAGGGTTCTGCCGTAGCGCCGTTTATTTACACCTTATTCTAATCATAATATTGAGGTCTCTGATGGATTTTTTTAGCGGACTCGCGCTGATTCTTTTAACCCTGGTTGGCTATTCTAGCGGGGTAACATTGGCTGGCAAGAACAAAGCATTACGACCTTTCTTGTTGGATGTGTTTAGCATCATCGTGTTATGGATTGGCGCTATTTTTACTCGAGATATGCTGGGTAAATGGCTTGCGGTGTTGGCTTGGTTTTTAGCCGGTATGCTCATTGGATCAATATTGACATTCGCGCGCAAAGGGGCGTACCCGGATGAGAAACAAACCTCGTCGAATCCGCAGAGCGCTTCAGGATTGCGCCTGTTTTGGGAACGCTGGAAAGTGTTTGCCGCGGAGATGGGTAATTTCCAGAGCCGGATGCTATTAGCCTTTTTCTATTTTATTGTTGTGGCTCCATTCGGTATCTTTTTGCGTTTGTTAAGTGATCCATTGCAGGTAAAACACCCGGGGAATGATTCGTTATGGGCGGAAATAATCCCTGCAAATACGAATCTTGACGAAGCTAGAAAACAATTCTAACTGGACGGGAACATAAATGTATATTCTTGGTATATCTTGCTTTTATCACGATTCGGCAGCCGCTTTGCTGGATGATGGTGTGCTCATTGCGGCAGCACAGGAAGAGCGTTTCAGCCGAAAGAAAAACGATCAGGGCTTTCCCAGTCAGGCTATTCAATTTTGTTTGAATAAAGCCGGGATTGCAAGCGCAGATTTGGATTATGTGGTTTTCTACGAGAAACCGTTAGTGAAATTTGACCGCATCCTGCGCACGGCTTTAGGCACATTTCCGCGTTCATGGCGCACTTTCAGCGAAGCCATGATTGCCTGGTTTGATGAGAAGTTGTGGATTAAATCATTGTTGATGAGTGAGCTAGGCGTTGCGGCGGATAAGATTTTGTTCACCGACCACCACATGGCTCATGCTGCCAGTGCGTTTTATAGTTCTCCCTACGATGAGGCTGCCATTATGACCATTGATGGTGTTGGCGAGTGGGCAACCGCCACGATGGGATTGGGCAAAGCCAGTTGGGAAGATGGGAATGCCAACGAAATTGTTTTATCACACGAGCAACGCTTCCCGCACTCTCTGGGTTTGTTATATTCGGCTTTTACGGCCTTTTTGGGATTTCGGGTTAATAACGGCGAATATAAAGTTATGGGGATGGCGCCTTATGGTGAGCCGCGTTTTGTCGATAAAATCTATGACAATATTTTAAAAGCCCAGGGTGATGGCAGTTTTTGGCTGAATATGGATTATTTCAGCTACCATTACTCGCCAGAGAAGACGTTTAATCAGAAATTTGTAAATCTTTTCGGCCAGCCTCGCGATCCTAATTCTTACTTCATCACCACGCAGACCGATCCCGATGAAGCGGACCCCGCCAGCCCGGATGTTCAGGCAAATCAGTACTATGCCGATGTAGCTGCCAGTATTCAGCGTGTGGCCGAAGAGACGATACTTTCTATGGCGAATGCGCTTCACAAGAAAACTGGTCTAACGCGCCTGTGTATGGCTGGAGGCGTGGCGTTGAACTCGGTTGCTAATGGCCGTATTTTGCGCGAAACTCCCTTCAAAGAGATATTCATTCAACCTGCGGCAGGTGATGCTGGCGGTGCTCTGGGTGCAGCGCTTTATGTTTATCATCAAGTCTTGCATGAACCACGCCGCTTTGTGATGGAACATGCCTATTGGGGCGAAGAATATAGCAATGACGAAATCGAAACAACCCTCAAGCAGGCTGGTGTTCGCTATGAATATGTCGCTGACGATAACGCGTTCTTGGATCGCATAGTAGATGCTCTTATCGCCGGAAAAGTCATCGGATTTTATCAGGGCAAATTTGAGTGGGGGCCGCGCGCACTTGGCAACCGCTCGATCTTGTCGGACCCTCGCCGGGCCGAGATGAAGGACGTCGTCAATCGGAAGATCAAATTCCGTGAGCCGTACCGCCCCTTCGCTCCCGTCATCCTGGAGGAGAGCGCCGCCGACTTTTTTGATGGGCCAACCAACTTTGAAGATAACCATTCCGCGCGCTATATGTTACTGGTGTTGCCCTGGAAGGGTGACATGGGCGAGAAAATCCCGGCGGTGAACCATCTTGGCACTGGACGCTTGCAGACTGTGCGTCATGAATGGAATCCGCGTTACTACGATGTGGTCAAAAAATTTGGTGATGCAACCGGGGTGCCCGTGTTGATGAATACCAGTTTTAATTTGCGCGGTGAACCGATTGTCACCACCCCGGCCAATGCCTGGAATACATTTTCGAAAAGCGGTATGGATATTCTTGCCATTGGGCAATATTGGGTTGAGAAATAAATCGCCACAAAATACATCATTTAACCCTGGTGTGTTGTATCAGATGTTGAAGAAAAGTCGGACTTTTTGTTGGGGTTGTTGAAAAGTTCGACTTTTTTGTTCGTAATACTGAATACCACTTTTTATCTACTCTTGAACGGATGGATAGCCGTGAAAAAAAGAATCAGTGAGTTTGCCAAGAATTTGCTTTTGATGGTTGCTGGCTTATGCTTTGCACTGATAATGCTGGAAGTTTTCCTTAGAATTCTTGGCAACCCTTTTGGATTTCGTATTAAGGGCGATCAAATTGTTCTGCCTGCCCATCAGAAATATGAAATCCATAACACAACGGTAAATCAGCTTGATGAATTAATTATTCACGAAAAGAATTCCTTCGGATTTCGTGGCGCGGAGCCACCAATTGATTTTGACGCCTATCTAACCCTGGTGACGGTTGGCGGCAGCACAACGGAGTGTTTCTACCTCTCGGAGGGGCAGACCTGGACGGATGGCCTTGGGCTGTTGCTGGAAGAAAAATTTTCGCCGTTCTGGATTAACAACGCCGGTCTCGATGGGCATTCAACTTACGGGCATATTGTTTTGATGGAAGATTATCTGGTTCAATTCAATCCCAAAGTACTCTTGTTTCTTGTGGGGGCAAATGATATGGGGCTGGGGGACGCTGGAGCTTACGACCGTAGCATTGAGAAAAACATAGCCACGCTTCCTGGATTGTTGAAATCGGCATCGGGGTATAGCGAAGTGGCCGCGCTGTTGTATAACTTGGCCCGTTTTGTCGTCACCCGTCAGCAAGATATTGGGCATGGCAGCCTGGACTCGGTAGACCTCCCGACGATTGATATCTCAGAGCAAGCCAAAGAAGCCGCGCTTCAGACACATCGTCAGCAGTATCTAAGCTCGTATCAGAGTCGCTTAGAACAAATAATTACCCTTGCCAGAGAGAACGGCATCGAAGTCGTTTTGATTACCCAACCCGCGCTCTACGGTTATGGCGTTGATCCCGAGACCGGTATCGATTGGGCGCGTATTGCGGTAAGAAATTTAGATGGGGAAACCCAGTGGGAAATCCTGCAACTGTATAACGATGTGACCCGACAAGTCGGAGCAGCCAACGATGTCATGGTGATTGACCTGGCTGCTGAACTGCAAAAAGACTCAAATTACTATTACGACATGCTGCATTTCACGCCCGCCGGAGCGCAGCTTGTCGCGCAGATTATCTACGCGCATCTGTGCCCCTTCCTGTCCGAAACATTTGATCCTTTTCAAACAGGAGCTTGCGCTGAAACAGCCAATTGATGCAGCGGGAGAACCATCCCGGCCACCAAAAAATACACTTCATCTGCCGACTCAGCAACTTTGCGGTTGGTCCAACCAAGCAGATCGCGGTAGACACGTCCCAAGGGGTAGGGTGGCACCAGCCCCATACCGACTTCGTTGGTGACAATAATCCAATCGGCGTGGCTGGCCTGAATGGCTTCCAACAGCGCCTCGATTTCGCCATCCACAATTTTGGCGGCGCGCGTTTCATCGGGTTCGAATTTTTCATTGGTGGCTGTTAGTACCAAATTGCTGACCAACATCGTCAGGCAGTCAAGCAATATCAAGTCAGCGTCGTACGCATTTTCCCGCAACGCGTTCGCAACCCCGTGAGGAATCTCCCGCGTGTGCCAGCTATCAGGCCGTTGCTGGCGGTGCTTCTCAATGCGGTCGGCCATCTCCGGGTCAAGCGCTTGCGCTGTGGCGATATACAAAATTTCAGCCCCGCGCGCCGCGGCCAATTTTTCAGCGTAGGTCGATTTTCCGCTGCGTGCGCCGCCAATGATGAGCGTCAGTTTTCCCATAAAATACCCATGATGAATTCAGATTGCTGCATTCTGCATTATTTTTTCCACATACGCCATATCCAGCACGGATTCTACCGTGTCCGTCAGATAGGTCAATGATGCTGCGAAGGGGTCGCTTTGCGGAGAAGAACCGGTGGGCAGACTCCACCCGAGGCTGGTCAGCCAGGCCCGGCGCAAATTCTCATTCCCGAACAGTCCGTGGATATAGCAGCCCCACACGCAGCCCTGCGCGCCGAAAGCCCCATCGCCGACCTGCACAGCCTGCTCGTTGCGTTGCGTGACTGTCAGCCAGTGACTTTCGCCCGTGGTGCGCCCCATGTGAATTTCGTACCCCTCAATTTCTTGTCCCTGAACTGCGTATAGCCAATTGGGCTTACTCGTGTTAGCTATTTTTGCCCGGGCGCGGTAGGTCGCTTTTTCTCCGGAAAAAGTAGTTTCGATTGGCAACAATCCCAGCCCGGTGCTGTGCGCCCGTAGCGATTCAACCCCCTCCGGGTCGTGGATGGCGCGACCAAGCATCTGATAGCCACCGCAAATGCCAACCACTACACCGCCGCGTTCAGCGTGTTGTTGGATGGCTTTGTCCAGCCCGCGCTGGCGTAAAAATTCCAGATCGTTGACGGTGCTCTTGGTGCCAGGGATGATGATTGCATCGGGAGTTCCGAGTTGATCTAACGTATGCACGTAGCGCAGGCGCACGCCCGGTTCGGCCAGCAGGGGGTCGAAATCGTCAAAGTTGGCGATGCGCGGCAAGTGGATGACGGCGATGTCGGTACCCCCCTCGGCGTGTACCTGCACCGGGGTCAGGTTCTCGAGGGCCACGGCATCCTCTTCGGGGATAAATAAATCATGAAGGTACGGGACCACCCCCACCACCGGTACGTTGCTCCGCTCTTCGATGATCTGGATTCCATCTTCGAAAAGGGTAATATCTCCACGAAATTTGTTAACGATAAACCCTTTGAGTAGTTCCTGCTCTTCGGGGGGCAGCAGCCAATATGTCCCCAGAAGTTGAGCGAAAATCCCGCCGCGGTCAATATCGCCGACGAGCAGTACGGGCGACTGCGTGTAGAGCGCCACGGCCATGTTGACGAGGTCGCCGGGCTTGAGATTGAGTTCAGCCGGGCTGCCCGCGCCCTCGACGATGATGAGATCATACTCTGCGCGCAGGCGGTCGAGCGCCCCGGTAACTTGCGCCCAGAGGTAGTCTTTGTTGGGGTAATAGTTGCGGGCATCCAGCGTTTGCCAGGGACGGCCATTAACCACCACCTGCGAGCGCGAGTCGGCTTCAGGCTTGATCAGGATCGGGTTCATATCCACATGCGGCTCCAGCCCGGCGGCGGCGGCCTGCACGGCTTGGGCGCGGCCGATCTCGCTGCCATCGGGACACACGGCGGCATTGTTGGACATATTCTGCGCTTTGAAAGGGGCAACCTTGACGCCGCGACGGGCGTAGCTGTGACACAACGCCGTGACGAGCAGGCTTTTTCCGGCTGAGGAGGATGTTCCGAGGATGGTGAGGGTTTTTGCGGTCATATTTATTGTTAATGGTTCAATCTGTATATGGCTTGGGGAAATGAGAAGTAATTTATACAGATTGAACCATTTTTTTCTGCCAGTTTGGAAACTTTTAATCCAAATGGCAAATATCATTAAACAGGTTAATGATTGCGCCTTCAGGGTAGACAGCGATTTTCGAGACCGAGCAATGCGAGAGATGGAATTGCCAGAAATTATTGATCGGCAGGTTGAGCAGGTGCCGGATAAGCATTTGCATGGAGCCGCCGTGGGCGACGATGAGGATGATTTCGTCGTTGGTGTGCTTTGCGGCGATGTCTGCATAAGCCGCGGCAACGCGCTCGGCTAACTCATGCAAAGTTTCGCCGTCCGGTGGGGTGAAATGCCCGACATCTTCCATCCAGGCTTTAACCCGTTCTGGGTCGCGTTTCTCAAGCTCGTCGAAGGTGCAACCCTCCCATTTGCCAAAATTGCCCTCTCGTAAACGCGGCTCGGTAATTAGCGGACAGGTATGGTGCGCGGCAATGGCTTGAGCGGTATCCCAGGCGCGGTTCAGATCACTGGCGTAGATGGCATTGAATTTCTCCGTAGCCAGATGTGCGGCCAACTGTGCGGCCTGCTCGTGACCGCGGGCATTGAGCGGTACGTCGCTTTGTCCCTGAAAACGATTGGCGAGATTCCAGTCAGTTTC
>JACNJM010000291.1 GCA_014382605.1 Anaerolineae bacterium | reverse complement strand
TTCGCCAGCGCCGGGAAGGACGGGGCAAGGATGTTGTATTCTTTAGCCGAATCGATTGATTGTTCTTCAAATTTCACGCTCAAATGCTGCTCCAAAGCATCAATGATTTGCTTGCGCCGGAAAGGTTTTGGAATGAATCCATCGTAGCCCGCCTGCAAAATTTTGCTGCGATCTTCTTCGAAACTGCTGGCAGTCAGAGCGACAAATTTGATCTTTTCACGATTTGGCAACTTATTGATTTCGCCAATTGCACGCAAGCCATCCATCTCAGGCATACGAATATCCATAAAGATTAGATCAGGTTGCCAGTTCTTTACAACTTCAACCGCCTGTAAACCGTTATGGGCTTCTTGCAGATCGAATCCCAGCGGTTCTAGAATACGTTTGAGCAAGTTGCGATTGGATTCAACATCTTCAACAACCAATACGCGATAAAGTGGCTGGTTGTCGGCTAATCTTGCGCGTCGCTTCCCCGGACGGTAATTGCCGGGGAGTTTGCCGGGGCCAAGATTGCCCTTCGCAAAAATAGTGAAGCGAAAAATCGAGCCTGTGCCCAACTCGCTGCTGACGGTGAGTTCTCCGCCCATCAGGTGGGCATATTCCCGGCTGATCGGTAAGCCCAAACCTACGCCGCCAACATCTGCGTTCTCGGAAGTGTTTTGAAAAAATGGATTGAAAATATTTTCGAGCTGATCTTCCGGGATGCCGCTGCCCGTATCCTGAAGGGCGAATTCCAGTTCAAGCGAATCTTCATCCAGCGGGCCTGGGGCAGGCTGGCGCTGGACGATGAGGGTTATTTTGCCTCTGGTGGTGAATTTTATCGCGTTGCTCATTAAATTGATCAAAATTTGGCGCAATTTTCGCCGGTCGGCGCGAATAAATTGCGGCAGATCATCGGGCAACTCAAAGCTCAATTCGATATTTTTTTCTTCAATAGGTAGGCGGAACATCTCTGCCAGATTAGCCAATAATTCCGGTAGCCTAAAGGTCTCATTTTGTAATTCAACGCTCCCGGCCTCGATTTTGGAAAAATCCAGAATATCGTTTACCAATGCCAGCAAGTGTTCACCGCTGCGGTTAATGATTTGAATAATATCGGCTTGCTGATGGGTTAAATTTGGCTCTAGCGCGAGTAACTCGTTGTAGCCCAAAATGGCGTTGAGCGGTGTGCGTAGTTCGTGGCTCATATGGGCAAGGAAGGTACTTTTCGCCTGACTGGCGGCTTCGGCAACTTTTTGTGCCTGGTGCAACCGTTGTTCTGTTTTTATTCGGTGGCTAATGTCTAGCCCTATCGACTGATATTCGATGGTTTCGCCATGTTGGTTGAAAAAAGCTCGATCTATCCATTGCTGCCATCGGATTTCCCCGTCGGGCGCAATGACTTTGTGTTCGTATGTCTTAACCGGGGTGACGGGGTTGAGCGACGCAAGATGCGCTTTGGCTTGTTGAATTTCTTCAGGTGGGATGAATTCGAAAAAATTAAAACCAAGCAACTCTGCGGATGTTTTGGCGAAAGCTTTGCAGTAGGCCTGATTGACAAAGACGAGCGTGCCATCTGACAAAAAACGGCATATCAGAGCTGGCATATCTTCAACCAGATTCCGGTAGCGTTTTTCACTGTCGATCAGATAAGCCTCGGATCGTTTTCGCTCGGTGATATCGCGCACAATGCTTTGGATATGTTTTGGCCGTCCGCCATTATCCAGCACAAGTGTGGCATTGATTTCTGTCGATAGAAAAGTCCCATCTTTTTTACGAAATGTACGCTCATAAACCGGGAGCGCCTTTTTAGCCAGTATGGCATGATAGTGCTCCATCGCTTCTGTAATTTCATGTGGAGCTACCATTTCGGCAATATGCTTTCCGATGAGTTCATCCACGGGATACCCTAACATATCCGCGGCTCGCTGGTTCACCAGGATATGCTTGCCATCCAAATCTAGAATAAAGACCCCATCATTGGCGTGTTGGAAAAGTGCCTGGTAGCGGCCTTCGATTTCACTTTGTTCGCTGCGCAGATTATTGGTTTCGGTAATATCGCACAGAGTAACGAAATACCCCCGTGGCGCTTTTTTATTGTTGTGAAGCGCTGCATAGGTTACTTCGTAACGGCACAGCTTGCCCTGATGTAAAAAACTAATTTCCTCATGTGCCGGACATGGCTTTTGTAGTATTTCATGCAGGGGCTTGAGTTTTGCAAGTGAGCTTTCCGCCGACTTGACGTTTGCAGGTGCAACTGCAGCTTGCAATATAGCTGCCATCGCCGCGTTGGTGTAAATAATTTCGCGGCGATGGTTAAGCACCATGATCGCATCACTCAGGTGATTGAGAATCGCTTGTTGATGATAATAAGAGAGCTGGAAGTTGAAATTTCCCCGCAGAAAAATGAATAGGCCGATGCCAATTACGCTGACCGCTGAAATCAGATATGGCAGTAGTGGGATGAGTTTCTCGGGGTTCATGGGGTGGAAGTTGCAGGAGTCACAATGGAGGCAGATAAATCTTCGGGTAATTGCACCCACCGCGAGCTGATCCAGCCTGTCAGCATTTCGTCACCATTTTGCCAGTTGACCTGCACCCAATCCCCATAGATTGCCAAAATCTGCACGCGCGTATCCACCAAAAGCACGCCTTGAATCTTGGCGTCAATTTGCGGGGAGGCGCGCAGGTTGACATTGCCGGTTGTATAAACTACTGACAGTGTGGGCGATGGGGTGGGCTGCGTGGCTGTGAGGGTGTGGGTAGCGGTTGGGATGAGGGTTGGGGTACTTGTACTCGTCGCACTAACCGTCGCGGTGGCTGTGCGTGTGGCGGTTAGTGTTGCCGTGAGCGATGCCGTGGAAGTTGGTGTAGACGTAGCTTTTGGGAAAGCCAGTGGCCAAAGGTTAATGGTGAACCACAGGTAGAAGCAAGCCATTGTGAGCAGAAAAATCACCCCGATGGCGGCCCCAGCCAGGCCATATTTCTGCCCGCGGCTGAGTGGTTTGGCCTGATCTTCATTGGGAGTTGGCTGCGCCAGCGCGCCCAGCGCCGGAGACAGGTTGGGCAATGTTACCGGATCGCCCACGTAATCTCGCAGCGCGGCGCTATGCTGCACATGCAAATCGGCGACAAATTGATGCAATTCGGCGCGAAAACCCTCTGGCGCGATACCGGAATACACGATTGCCAAATAAACGTGCTGGCCGCTTTCAATGGCGATCTGCATATCCCCAAAGCTGATTTCGCCTAGTTCGGTGCTTGTGTTCGCCGTAGTCGATTTAAAGGCATCCTGCACAAAATCGCGAATCGCGGTCAGCATGGCGCTGATCAAGTCTGAATCGTGTCCCTCGCCGCCATCGGGTTGGTGGTGTGCCAGCAGAAGCCCCGAATGGTGCTGGATCAGGAAGATTTCGCTAATATTAAAAGGCAGCGACTCGCGCAACGCCAATTCGGCATTCGAAATGCCGCTGAAGCGCGCCCGAAGACGTTTGGCAAACCCTTTTGGGGTCAGCGGTGATTTTAAGCGCGCATCAATATTGCGTTGCAGTTCTTTGGTAAACTCGCCGAGGGCGCGCTGGATGGTTTCACCAATAATCGGATAAATCGCTTCGACCATCTCTTTGCGCGAATCGCGAATTTGCACACGGATGGCTTCCCCCATCACCGGGCCAATCGCTTCGGCCATTTCATCGGGCGAATCCTGAATCGTGCGCCGGATCAACCCGGTCATCACGGGTGTCAGGCGTTCTGCCAACTGTTGAATATCGGCATTGGCCTGGGTTTTACCGTCAAGTTCTGTGAGCTTTTCAAAGATGGCGTTAATGCGCGCCGTTTGTGTCTGCTGCGATGTATTTGTGCTGGAAGCCAGTGCGTGGATTTCTTGTTCAAGAGCCTCCAGTTGTTCTCGATCTTGCGCGAGAAGAATCGCCCGAACAATATTGAGCAACGCCTCGTTATTGGGCGGTGTTGCCGGAGTTGCATCGGAAACTGTCATTATGCGATTATGCCGCTTTCAGGCGTTGTCCGAGTTCAATCAACATCTCGCCGAAAGTATCGCGGGAAACTTTTTCATCGCCTAATTTTTTTGCAAGTGAAGATAATTGCTTTTCAAGCGTTGCAGCTCGCGCTTCTAACTCTGTGAGGCGATCTTCAGTTACGCGCGCCTGCTCCCCGTATAGAATGTCGCGCAAACGCTCTAATTCATTCGGCGAAGTTGCGTTGGGTTTCGATGTTCCTGCAGTCATACATGCCTCCAAGAAGACAAAAAGATGTGGTATATTGCATAGAGTTTGTGCAGTTGCACACGATAGATGGCCTCGTATTGTATCATTATGACCATGACGCGCACAGTTCAGAAAAAAATATGTTTATTAGGTGATTTTGCAGTGGGCAAAACCAGCCTGGTTCGTCGATTTGTGTACCAGCGCTTTGAAGAGAAATACCAGAGCACGATTGGCGTAAATATCAGCCGCAAAGCGCTGCAACTCAATCAACATGAGCACATGCAGATGGTGATCTGGGACCTGGCCGGGGGCGAAGAATTTTCGGGTCCGCAGGCTAACTATATAAAAGGCGCTTCCGGTGCAATGCTGGTTTGCGATCTCACCCGCGCCATCACTTTATCAACATTGCGCTTATATGCTGCCGATTTGCAAGCAGCCAGCCCCGGAGCAGCCCTTGTGATCGTAGCCAATAAATCCGACTTGGTGGCGCAACGGGTCCTCGCCGAAGCGCAACTGGCCGAACTGGCCGCAGAACTTCAGGCGCCGCTATTTATGACAAGCGCTAAAAACGACGAGAACGTTGAAGCTGCCTTTGCCACGCTGGCATCAATTATTGCCTGATACTTCATTACTATGGATCGTGTTATCGAATGGATTACTGCCCGTCTTGCCCGGCAGCAAGTCGTTGCCTATGCTTTGCTGGATGGTGAATTTCAAGTACTGGAGGCGCACGGACTGGAGAATGTAGTTGATCCAGTTCAAGGGGGCGAAAACTCGTCCCTGTGGGAACATTTCCCCGCATTGATCGGTCTCGAAGACCGCCTGCACGAAATCGTGGCATTACCAGAGGGGGTTTTGGAAATCCCCCAAATTATTTCTCGCCAGCCCGATGGTACGCCCATCTATTACAACTTACGTGTAGAGGCCATCCACGAGTTTGGGGCGCGGCTCTTGATTTTCGCATTGGATACCACGGAACAATCTTCATTAGAACAACAATTGGTGCAGCAACGCAACGAACTGCGCCTGAATATCGAAGCCCGCCAGCGCGCCGAGGCAGCCCTGCGCCAGGCCAGAGATGAGCTAGAAATCCGCGTTCGTGAACGCACATTGGAATTAGAAGACGCCAATCTTCAGCTACAGGCGCTTCCCCGGCGTTTAGTAGATGTTCAAGAAAACGAGCGGCGCGAGATTGCTCGCGAACTGCATGACGAAATTGGACAGGTGCTTACCGGGTTAAACTTGCTCCTAAAGATGAGTACCCGTCTGCCCGCTGAAACCGCTCGTCATAATATGGAAGAGGCGCGCGGTTTGGTACATGAATTGATGAAAAAAGTGCGCCAATTGTCATTGGACCTTCGCCCTGCAATGCTGGACGATCTAGGGCTGTTGCCGGCTTTATTATGGCACTTTGATCGTTTTACTGCGCAGACGCAAATTGAGATTCAATTTAAACATGCGGGTATTGATCGACGTTTTTCTTCCGAAGTGGAGATTACCGCCTATCGAATTATTCAAGAAGCGCTTACCAATGCCGCTCGTTATGCTGACGTTCGTGAAATATCCGTCCGGGTAATTTTGAATGCCAATGCGTTGGGAATTCAAATTGATGATCGCGGCAAAGGTTTTTCACCCGAGGCGGTTCATCCCCAGGGCGTATCGGTAGGCCTTGCCAGTATGCGAGAGCGTGTAGCCTCGCTGAACGGATCAATCTCTCTCGATGCGGCGCTTGGTGAGGGTGTGCATATCCATGCTCATCTTCCCATACGTGAATAACTATGACGCGTATTGTACTTGTCGACGACCATCGCATTGTACGCCAGGGGTTACGCGCCTTGCTCCAGGCTGAGCCAGGTTTTGAAGTTGTTGCTGAGGGAGCTACTGGACTTGAAGCCATTCAACTTGTCGAGCGTTTCCGTCCAGATATTTTAGTCATCGATTTGATGATGCCAGAAATTAATGGGTTGGAAGCAACCTGGCAAATCAAACAGCGCAATCCCGAAACGCGCATTATTGTACTTTCTATGCATGCCGATGAGGCCTATGTGCTGGAAGCGCTGCAAAATGGGGCTTCGGGTTATGTGCTTAAAGATTCCAGCGCCGACGATTTGGTGCAAGCTGTTCATAAGGCATTATTGGGTTGGCGCTATTTAAGCCCGCCGTTTTCTGAAGAAGGTATTGAAGCGTATATTCAGAAATCCCGGGAAGCGTTACTTGATGACCCGTTCGAAACGCTGACCAAGCGCGAGCGTGAAGTCTTTTTGCTGATAACCGCAGGGCTTAGCAACGCAACCATCGCTGAACGCCTGTCGATCAGTCAACGGACGGTCGAAAGCCATCGGGCGAATTTGATGCGCAAGCTCAAATTAAAGACTCGAATGGATTTGATCCGTTTTGCAATCCGTCGGGGAATGTTTTTACTGGAAGAGTAGTGTTTGTTAAAAAATCTGTAATCATCAAGAGAAGTGTAAACACAAACGTTTTCACGCAAAGGCGCCAAGTC
>JACNJM010000183.1 GCA_014382605.1 Anaerolineae bacterium | reverse complement strand
ACGAAGACGCGAATTTCGCGGCCCGCTTGCAGGGCGTAGGTTTCGCGCACGCCCTCGTGGGTGTTGGCAATCTCTTCGAGTGCGCGCACCCGCTTGATATACTGTTCCACGCTCTCCCGCCGGGCGCCGGGCCGCGCCCCGGAGATCGCATCCGCCGCTTCAACGATAACCGCTTCCACAGTTTCCTGTTCCACTTCATGATGATGCGCGGCGATCGTATTTACCACCAACGGGGGAACCCCGTAGCGCAGGGCGAATTCGGCTCCAATTCCGGCGTGTGTGCCTTCCACATTATGATCCATGGCTTTGCCCAGGTCGTGCAGCAAACCGCCTGCCTTGGCCACTTCCACATTGGCGCCTAATTCTGCTGCAAGAACCGCCGCTAACTTGGCCGACTCGACCGCGTGTGCCAATTGATTTTGCCCATACGATGTGCGGAACTTGAGCCGCCCCAATTTTTTGATAATTTCTTTATGCAGCCCGGGAACACCGGCCTCAAAGGCGGCTTCCTCACCGGCTTCAAGAATCACACGCTCAACTTCTTTGCCTTCTTTCTTGACGATCTTTTCAATATGCGCCGGGTGAATACGCCCATCCAGCACCAACTTTTCCATTGAGCGGCGGGCCACCTCGCGGCGTACCGGATCAAAACTGGAGATCGTAATCGCCTCAGGCGTATCATCGACGATCACATCCACCCCGGCGGCGCGTTCAAAGGCATGAATATTACGCCCGTTGCGGCCAATAATGCGGCCCTTCATATCGTCGGAGGGCAGCACTACATTGGATGAAGTCACCTCGACAACGTGCTCAGAAGCCACCCGCTGGATAGCATCGGCCACCAGCTTGCGGGCGCGGCGGTCGCCTTCTTCTTGGGCTTCGGCTTCGACCTGCCGGATAATACGCGCCATATCATCACGGGCATCTTTTTCGACTTCAGCGAGCAAAATACTGCGGGCCTCCTCCACGTTTAGGCGGGCTATCTTCTCCAGTTTTTCGCGTGCCTCCGATTCGATTTTTTCAATGGCATTCGTCTGGCGGTCAAGCGCGCTTTGACGATTATTCAACGATTGCTCACGGTTTTCTAGCCGTTCGGAGCGTTTGTCAAGCTGGTCATGGCGTCGTTGCAGGCGGTCTTCCGAGCGCGAAACTTCCTGCCGTCGCCGGGCAATTTCTTCTTCGGTCTCCTGGCGTTCTTTCAGAATTTCGTCGCGCGCTTCCAATACAATTTCATGCGCTTTTTGTTCAGCTTTTATAAGAATATTCTCGCTCTGCTCGATCAGCCTTTGGTTGGCCTGATGAGCCAGATAGGCTTTTATAGAATAGCCTATTGCTGCACCAATCAGCAGTGCGAACAGTGGAAAGATAAAGGGGAAGATTTCTTTCATAGTTGCCTCGTATGTCTATTTGCGAATAAGGTATGGCTGGCTGGCCTTTTTAGGGGATGCCCGGCCCGGAGCTGGAATTTCAAACTTGTAACCGGTGTGGATTCTGCTCCCTAAGCTTCGTCTTGCATCTTGGCCCAGGCCTGTTCAACCGCGGGCGCGGAAACCTCGTAATTGAAGCCGCGACGAGCCAGGAATCCGAGTAGTTTCTTGCGAAATTCCGGCCATTCCAACCGGCGATATTTTCGGGCATTTTTCTCGGCAGCTCGCAGTGCAAGCGCTTGCTCGTCCAGGTCGTGGATGGCATCCTGGATGATTTCATCCGCGATGCCCTTTTGACGCAATTCACTGTGCAAAGCCCGTCGCCCGCGCGGGCGAAAATCGGAGCGATTTTCAACCCAGGTTTGCGCAAAATAGGCATCATCCACAAGCCGATTGCGACGCAAACGTTCCAATACATCTTCAACAATATCTTCGGGCGTGTCGTGTTTCGCCAGGTTGCGCCGAATTTCTGTTTCGGTACGCACGCGATAACTGAGAAAATTTAACGCTCGTTGGTGAGCTTTTTCACCGGCTTCAGCCTGTTCTAACTGCCGAATTTCTTCAGCCTCAAGCTGCTGCCCAATGCGCAACTGCGCTGCAATAATGTGATAAAGCCCGAACGCAAACTCATCATCCAGAAAGACACTGATGCGATCGGGATTCTTCTTTTGGGTTTGTAGCGCAGTAATCGTTTTTCTCATAAGCCAAAGTGCAACAACAAAAAAGCCCTGGCATAGTAAAGTGCCACGGCTTTGTGCAACGCGAATTTGTATCTCAGTTATGGAAAATGAGCCTCACGCTCAGCAGTTCTCGAAGCGATTTGGACAGATTATTAGCAAAAATAGCCCTTTGGTTTTGGAATACTCGAAAATCTCGTAGCTGCTAAAAATTTAACGGTATGAAATCGCAGAATATGGGTACGCAAGTTCGTAAATGTCACAATTTCTTGATTTGAGCATTATTTTTAGTTTCAGCAGACGAACGCAAGCAGCTAAGATTTTTTCTCCTTCAGAACAAACGCGATAATGGAGGGCTAATTTCCAGAACAGTATTACTTTTACTGAGATATATTTTCAAAGCCATGGCCGCGCCGAAAAAAAGAAAGGAATAAATCTGGCGCGCTATCAATTTTCCAAACGAATGTGCAAAATGCTGACGTCCGTTTGGGGGCTACCCCGAGGGATAGCAGAGATGTGTCAATGTGCAAGTGGCATCCGTGGATGCGGTAATAAGGCCAGCCGTAAGGCGGTTTCGATTTCTTCGGCAATAGTTCTGTTCTGCTGCAAGAACGCTTCAATTTCACGGCGTTCTCGCCCCAGAGCTAGATTGTCGAATTGATAAAAAGCGCCCTGCTGGCTGATGATCTCCAATTCGCACGCTAGATCAACGATCTCGCCGATTTTGGAGATACCTTCGTTATGCAAAATGTTAAGTTCCGCATTGCGGAATGGCGGGGCAACCTTGTTTTTGACCACGCGAGCGCGTGATCGATTGCCTATAATTTCTCCATCCAATTCGACATTCTCCAGATGGCGCATATCAATTCGGACAGATGCGTAAAATTTTAAGGCGTTGCCACCGGGCGTTGTTTCGGGGTTGCCATAGGATTTACCAATTCTATAGCGGATTTGATTGGTAAAGATAATAGTGGCGCTGGTATGTTTGAGCACGCCCGAAAGTTTGCGCAAGGCTTGCGTCATCAGGCGGGCCATCAAACCTTGATGCTCGTCGCCAAAATTGCCATCTAACTCGGTTCGGGGCACCAGCGCTGCGACTGAGTCGATAACAATCAGGTCTACAGCGCCAGAGCGTACCAATGTTTCGGTGATTTCAAGCGCCTGTTCACCAGTTTCGGGTTGAGCAACGAGCAAGCTGTTTGCATCGACACCGCAGATTGTTGCATAGGCCGAGTTGAAGGCGTGTTCCATATCGATGAAAGCAGCTGTGTTGCCCAGCTTTTGCGTCTCGGCGATGATGTGTTGTGCCAGGGTCGTTTTCCCTGAAGATTCGGGGCCAAATATTTCGATCATGCTGCCCCGAGGAATGCCACCGACACCCAGCGCAATATCCAGCGCAAGCGAACCGGTGGGGATAACATCAACGCTTTGATATATATTGCCCCGATGGAGTGTTGGTTCACCCAATACTTCGAAACGCTTATTTTGAGCGTTGCTCATAAAATTGGGGTGTCCTTCGGTGTGCGCTTTGGCATCTGTTAACAGTTTAACATGATTGCGTTGATAATGGAAGGCAGTGTAAATTTTTAGTCAGGTTTCTGCTGAAAAGGTGACAAACGAAACTTTGCACGGTTCATATTTGGGGGCAAAATAGACCTACTTTCGCGGATGCGTTTTATCAGGCATTGCTTTGGGAATAGGAAAAAGCCTGGAAGCAGAAATCAACCCTCCACAAGTCCTGTGATGCATCCCATTTTCTTCTATTCCTTACGAAGGAGTGTATGATGAGTAAGATCACTCGTGAAGATGCTCTGGAATATCATCGCTTAGATGGTAAACCAGGGAAAATTTCGATTTTGCCAACCAAACCACTGGATACGCAAAGGGATTTATCTTTGGCGTATTCTCCTGGGGTGGCGATCCCGGTTTTGGAAATTGCCGATGATCCGGATTTGGCGTATGAATATACCTCGCGGGGGAATCTGGTTGCGGTGGTATCCAACGGCACGGCTATTCTGGGACTTGGCGATCGGGGCGCGCTGGCCTCCAAGCCGGTTATGGAAGGCAAAGGGGTGCTTTTTAAAGTCTTCTCGGATATTGATGTTTTCGATATTGAACTCGATACGCATGATTCTGATGTCATCATTCAAGTTGTGGCGGCGATGGCACCGACTTTTGGCGGCATTAACCTGGAAGATATTAAAGCCCCGGAGTGTTTCTACATTGAAGAGACGCTCAAGGAAATGCTGGATATTCCTGTTTTCCACGATGATCAGCACGGCACGGCAATTATTTCCAGCGCTGGGTTGATGAACGCCCTGGAAGTTGTTGGCAAGAAGATTGATGAAGTGAAAATCGTGGTCAATGGGGCGGGAGCTTCTGCGGTTTCTTGTGCAAACTTGGCGATTAAATTGGGGGTGCGCAAAGAAAACCTCATAATGCTGGATTCGCGTGGCGTGTTGACTACAGAGCGCCTTCCCAGTTTAAATAAGTATAAGGCCCAATTTGTCCGCGAGACGGATGCGCGCACGCTGGCCGACGCGATGGTTGGCGCCGATGTGTTTTACGGTCTCTCTGTGGCCGACGTTCTAACACAGGAAATGGTTAAAACCATGGCTGATCGTCCAATTATTTTTGCGATGGCGAACCCGGACCCTGAAATCAAGTACGAACTCGCTAAGGAAGCGCGTCCAGATTGTATTATGGCAACAGGACGTTCAGATTATCCCAATCAGGTCAATAATGTTTTGGGTTTCCCCTTTATTTTCCGCGGCGCTTTGGATGTGCGCTCTAGCGCTATCAATGATGAGATGAAATTGGCGGCAGCTTATGCGTTAGCCAATCTCACCAAAGAAGACGTGCCCGATAGCGTGCTGCAAGCCTATGGGGTAGAGAGCCTGCGTCTGGGGGATGAGTATATTATCCCTAAGCCATTTGATCCCAGGGTATTGCTTTGGGTAGCCCCAGCTGTTGCTAAAGCTGCTATGGAAACCGGTGTTGCACGTCGTGAGATTGATTTGGACGAATACCGTGAGCAGTTGGCCTACCGTCAGGGAAGTGGTCAGCGGGTGCGCCATTTTATAATGCACAAAGCCCAGGCTGCCTCACCGAAGAAACGGGTTGTTTTTGCCGAAGGCGAAGAAGATAAAATCATCCGCGCCGCGGCACAAGTGGAAGAAGAGGGCATTGGACAGCCGATTCTGGTGGGCCGCCCTGAGTATATTCATAAGCGTGTCGAAGAGTTGGGACTGCGTTGTTGTCCCCATGTCGAAGACCCCCAGGATTTCGCCCGGATTGATGCATATACTCAGGCATTTTATGAATTGCGCCAGCGAAAGGGTGTGACAGTACAAGATGCGATGGAGATGGTCAAGGATCCGAATGTGTTTGGCCCCATGATGGTAAAAATGGGTGATGCGGATGCTTTCGTTTCCGGGCTGACATATCACTATCCGGAAGTACTGCGGCCTTCTTTGCAAATTCATAAAACCATGCCGGGTAATAAGAAAGCTGCCGCGGCCTACATCATGGTGATTGATAAACAAACCTATATCTTTGCAGACGCGACCGTGAATATTGACCCAACCGCAGAAGATTTGGCAGAGATCGCCTGTTTGGCGTCAGATTTTGCTTGCCAACTCGAGATTGAACCGCGGGTAGCGCTACTTTCGTTCTCGAATTTTGGCAGCACGCCGCATCCGCTAACAGCGAAAGTACAAAAGGCATTGGAATTGATCCGTGCGAAACGCCCTGACTTGGTTGTGGATGGTGAAATGCAAGCCGATACGGCAGTCGTTCCCGAAATTATCGAGACGCGTTTCCCCTTCAGCCAGGTTAAAGATGCCAATGTTCTGATCTTCCCCTCGCTGGAGTCTGCAAATATTGCATACAAACTACTGGCTCGGCTTGGCGGCGCTCGGGCAATCGGCCCGATCTTGCTGGGGATGGGCGCTCCGGTGCACGCCCTGCAAACTGGCGCTGATGTGCGCGATATTGTCAATATTGCCGCCGTGGCTGTGATGGATGCGGCCAGCCGCGACTGATGCCGAATTCTATCGGCGAGTGATTTTACGTAACGATTAACGACAGACGGCAGATTACAGACTGCAATGATGAGCAATTGATATTGCTCTGCGGTCTGTAGCCTGCCGTCTTTTATGGTACGATTCGAGGGTTATTTCTAGCGCATCTGGAGGCTCCGATTGAGTGATTCAACCCACATCTGTTTTGTCTGTTTGGGGAATATTGTCCGCAGCCCCCTGGCGGAGAGCATGTTCCGGCATCTGGCTGAGCAGGCTGGCCTGGGGCATAAATACGAAGTCGATTCCGCTGGAACTTCAGGTTGGCACGTGGGCGAAGAACCCGACCGACGGATGCGCCGTGTGGCCGCCGAACACGGTTTTCGCTATACTGGTCGCTCGCGTCAGGTAACAAAGCGCGATTTCCTCGAATTTGACTGGATTATTGCCATGGATGCCAGTAATCATGCCGATTTATCGCGCTTGGCCGATAGCGAAGCCGCGCGGTTGAAAATTCGCCTGATGCGTGAATTTGACCCTCAGGGCAGCCCCAATGATCCGGTCCCCGACCCCTATTATGGCGGTATTGATGGCTTCGAAGAAGTTTTTCAGATCGTTGAACGCTCTTGCCTGGGTTTGCTGGATGCATTAGAACGTGGAAATATCTAACCCCCAACTTTCAACCTGCAATCGAACATGATTCCTCAGCTTGTGCATTCGTGGTTTACGCAAAATCATTACGGCCCCATCATATCCACGCGCCCTGTTGATGGTGGCTGTATTAGCAACGGCATGATTCTTGAGGTGGCTTCGGGGGAAACTTTTTTCCTTAAAACCAATCGGCGCGCTCCGGCGGATACGTTTGCCCGTGAAGCGGATGGCCTCGAAGTTTTGCGTACCGCCGATGGGCCGGTTGTGCCGAATCCCTTGCTCTGGGGTGATGGTTTTATCTTGATGGAAGATTTAACCCCTGCGCCGCGCCAGAAGGATTACTGGCCTGAGTTTGGGCATCGACTGGCGGCTTTGCACAAAAACACCAACCATCAATTTGGTTTCGCACACAATAACTATATTGGCAGCACCCCTCAGCCCAACCCCTGGATGCAAGATGGCTATGCTTTTTTTGCCGAGCAGCGGTTAGGGTTTCAGGCACAATTGGCCTACGATAGCGATCTGCTCAGCGCGACTGACAAAAAAAAACTCGATAAACTCATCACTCGCCTGCCCAATCTCATTCCCGCGCAACCGGCATCTTTATCACACGGCGATTTGTGGAGCGGTAACGCCATCAGCGACAGGCATGGCGCGCCCGCCATCATTGATCCGGCGGCGCATTACGGCTGGGCCGAAGCCGAACTCGCCATGACTACTCTCTTTGGCGCTTTCCCCGAAGTTTTCTATCGAGCTTATGAAGAAACGCGTTCCCTCGAAGGGGGCTATCGCAGTCGTTTTCCGCTGTATAATCTCTATCATCTGCTCAATCATGTCAATCTTTTTGGTCGTGCCTATCTTGAACAGATACAGGCTATCCTGAGACACTATGTATAATTGTCTACTCTGTTTTTTGAACACGAATGCCGCCAATATAGTGAATTACGCGAATTTTGTAATCATCAAGAGAAGTGTAAACACAAACATTTTCACGCAAAGGCGCCAAGTCGCCAAGAAATAAGAGAGAAAACAGCTTTGCGGCTCTGCGTCTTTGCGTGAGATGTGTTCATACCACTATTGACCAGTATAGAATTACGCGAATTTGCTCTTTGTTTTTCATTCGCGCGATTTGCTTATTCGCGTAGTCCGCGTTGAAATTCAGCGCCATTTTCCAAATGTGCCGTCGATAATCAAAAATTATGAGCAATATTCGTTTCGACCATATTAAAGTCAAAGACTTGCATGAATTCGCCGAGCGCGTGCTGGGGAGCGCCCAACCCGGGCAGTTTATCCCCATCACCATGCAGCGCGCCCTGGCTCACGCCAATAATCCCTACGCCGCAAAAGACGATGTCGCCTTGCTCGTCGCCATAGACGCTGACGATGAAGTCGTCGGTTTCTTCGGCATTTTGCCGCTTTTGTTGCGCCGCGGCGAAGAGCTTTTCAAAGTCCACTGGTTCACTACCTGGTCGGTTTCGGGCAAGGTGCGCGGGCAAGGGGTTGGCGCGCAGCTTATGGCCGAAGCGCTTGGCCTCAAGCTAGATTATCTCATCGTGGGCAGTGTTCATGCCCGGCGGGTGTGCCAAAAATATGGCTTTTGGGAGCGCGCTCCGCTGCATTATTACTGGCTGGATGCTACCGGCATGGGGCATCTCAATCCGCTGGTTTGGCTCCGCCGCGGGATGCGAAAAGTGGTGCATCTGCTGCGGATCAAGCGCGAAGTACCCCTGAAGACGGATTTTATAAAACGCGTGGATAACTGGTTTGCCCCGTGGACGAAAAAGATTATCTACCGAGTAATGAGCGGCACAGCGGACTCGCTCCTGGCGGGTGCCCGCTATGAGGATGTGACTCATCTTCGGGAGGCGCCTACCACCCCCGAGCCGCGTCCGAACGTCGAACTCCACCGCGGCGCTGACGCGGTCAACTGGATGTTGCACTACCCCTGGATCGTCGACGCAGGCCAATCCGTCACCGCAGAAATGGATTACTATTTCAGTGATACGCGCCCCATGTATCGCATCTTTGGGGTCGAGATCACCTCCCCGGAAGGTGAATATTTGGGATTTGTGACCTTTTCGATTTCCCGCAAATCAGCGGATAGTGTTTTTCTGAAAATGCTTGATTATCAATTTTCCCGCCGCGAAGACCGGCGTTATGCGTTGGCGTTGGCGTTGCGTTACGGGCGGCAGCATCAGGCCGATACGATCGAAATCCCGCAAGAAATGGCGCAATATATGCAGCCGCGCTGGCCGAGAAAAATATTGTTGCATTCTAAAACGCGCATCTACCAATGTATGCCCAAGGCCAACGACAGCCCCCTGGCGCAAGCCTGGGATGATTTGGCCTTCAAGCTGGTGGATGGGGATATGGCCTTTTCTTAAAGAGTTGGCAGGTTGCAGGTCGAAAGTTATTGACACAACCTGCTAACCTTCAACCTGTAACTTTCAATATGAAAACACTATTCATCAAAACCCTTGAATTCATAGCACGTTTACTACCCCTTAATCTATATCCATTCGTTTTACGCCGGTCTCATGTGGATATTTTCTATCATGCCGTTTCTGATGAGCCGATGGAATTTGCCCGCTGGCTGTATCCGGTGGTACCGGTGGCGCGATTTGCGGCGGCGTTGGACTACATTCGTGCGCATTACACGCCGGTGGACTACCCTCAATTGCACGTCCATTACACGCAGGGGCAGCAATTGCCATCCAACGCGGCGCATCTCTCGTTTGACGATGGTTTTGGCGAATGCTACTCGGTGGTGCGCCCGTTACTGCTGGAAAAGAAAATCCCCTGCACATTTTTCGTCGCCACCGATTGGGTGGATAACCAGGCCATGTTTTACCGCAATAAAATTTCATTGTGTGTTGAACGTCTACACGGCGAGCCGTCTGAGCGAGAAAAACTCGCTGGGCTGATATCCGACGTCACGACGTCTGACGCAGCGATTCAGTGGCTCAAAGGACTGCGTCTGTCTGATGAAGCCCTGATCAATGAAATTTGCCGCGTACTGGGTGTGGATTGGCAATCATTTTTACGTGAAGTCCGGCCCTATCTGACGCGTGAGCAAATTCGGCAGATGCACACCGAGGGTTTTGTGATCGGCGCGCATACTAAATCACATCCCAAATTGCGCGGGCTGGATGCTGCCGAAATCGAAGCCCAAATCGTAGATTCGTGCCGTATTGTGCAGGAAATCACCGGGCAGGAAATTGTTCCCTTCTCCTTTCCGCATTCGGCTTTTGGCATCTCGCGCCCATTGCTTGCCGACATCCGTTCCCGCCATCCCTTCGTGGGTTTGCTTTTTGATACCAAAGGGTTGCACCGAGATGTGGATTTCATCGTCAACCGTGTCTGGGCCGAGCGCCCGCTAACCCCGGCGCGTTCACTACATCTGCTACCCGAAGTTTTGCACAACGCCTATCAGGAAGTTTGGGTAGATGAAATCATGGAAATGGGGCGAAAACTGCGCCGATAGAAACGCTGACTTTCGAAGACTCGAAGATTTCGGAAGTCAGCGTTGAAGTCCGGCTGCCGACCCCGGGGGAGGAATTATGCACTGTCACGTAGTAAGCCATATTTTGGATAATCTATTTCAACCACCTGAATATCTGCATCCAGTTTGTCTTTAAAGCTGTGGAGAAATTGCATAAACCGATAGACATCCGCAAAGTTGGATACGATCCCAACCGAGATGCGAATGGTGCTGGGGTTGCGGTTATGTTCACTTTGCGCCCAATCAAAGAAATCATCAAACGATAAAGCGGCTGGTTGATTGAAAACTTGAGCCATTTCTTCTTTTTCCAGGTGATGCACGATTTCGCCGGTTCCCGGATTGCAGAAACAGCCTGTTCGTAGCGAGATATTTGCCTGGTTCGCCAATGCTTCGATACGCCGGTAGTCGATGCGCGCCCCCTCGGGGTCATCCACACTGAACGAGATCGTCCCTCCCCGTTCTTTCAGGTTTGTAGGCCCAAAAATCTGCACCAGAGGATGCCCATTGCTGTGGCGCAGATTTATCATTTGGTTCAGCAGCCAGCCAGTCAGGCAGGCAACCCGTTCGTGAATAATATCAATACCGATGCTGGCAATATGACGCAAACCAATCTCTATGGCAGGCAAATTGAGATAATTGACGGTGCCATCTTCAAATCCGGCTTCATTCTCTAATAAATAATGCCACCCTTCGCCTTGTACGGAGGTAATCGAAATGGTTCCGCCAGCAAACCAGGGGCGTTGTAATTTTTGCAGAGCTACTTTGCGGGCCAGCAAGCAGCCCACTCCGGTGGGGTAGCCGAATATTTTATAAAATGACAACGGCACAAAATCAGGTTTCCAGATACTCAGATCAAGGCGATTTGTGGGGGCGAAGGCTGCGCTATCAAGTAAAACATCCCAACCCCTGGCTTGCGCCATCGCAATCCACTCCAGCGAATGTTGTACGCCGGTGAAATTGGATTGCGCCGGATAGGCGAATAGATTATCGCTGCCGGGTTCAACTTGATTCAATTCTGCTTCGAGCGCGGCTGAATCCATACGTAATTCCGGCATCACAGTGGGTATGTAGGTTACTGTTGCGCCTTTGCTACGTGCAAACTCGCGAATACCATTCACCGAGTTGTGGTTATCAAAGGCAGGCAAATAACGGCTGTGTGCGTTAAATGGATACGCTTCGCCCACAAGTTTCAGCGCGCCGCTGGCATTGGGTGTGAAGATGACCACATATTCATCGGGTGAGGCGTTGAAGAATTCCAGTACATAACTACGCGCCTGTTCAACCAGGTGCGTCATGACGAGCGAAGTTGGGTTTTTAGAGTGGGGATTGCCAAAAATACCTTCTTCTAACAGAGCCATGTGCTGGTGAAGTTGCGATGCGGCATACAAACCACCACCAGTGTAATCCAAATAGATTTGATTGTGTTTTTCCAGGCGGGCGTACTCGCTGGCGCGCAAATTATCTAATCGATGAGTGCTTTCAAAAGAGGGATAGTATTTTTTGAAGGCGGCTAGAGCCTGATCTAAATTATTTTCGCTGTAATCAGAAATTGATATTTCCATTCCATCGTTCCTTTCGGTGATCTGCGTTGGTTTGGAGTTGTGCTTGCTCGGCATATTGTATCGCATGTAAGCGCGTAGAGCTTTCGCCGCGCAGCGAGAAAATAACAAAAAAACAGGGATGGACTTCGTATGCAGGTGAGTGTATAAGCCTCAACAAGCTTTCGTATACCTTTCAAATTGGACAAAACTACTTGCATTTTAGAAGCGTTTCGTATATACTGTGTGTGCTTGTGGGATAAAGTGGGAAGAAGTGGCGCGCCGGGCGACCGGCGTGTGGTTGTTTAATGGAGAAATAGAACAAATGTTTTTGGGTCAGTATCGCCATTCGCTTGATGACAAGGGACGATTGACAATTCCAGCAAAGTTTCGCGACGAATTATCGAATGGCGCGCATCTGACTCAAGGGTTTGATCGCAACCTGCGACTGGTGACCAAGGCGGCGTTTGATGAAATGGCTACCAAAGTCAGTCAGATGCAGACGACCGATCCGCTGACCCGTATTTTGCGTCGTTTGATCTTCGCAAGCGCCAGCGAGGCCGATCTGGATAGCGTTGGCCGCATCTTGATTCCGCAGTTTTTGCGCGATGTGGCTGGATTGCAAACGGATGCTGTTATTGTAGGCGTTGGCGAGGCTATCGAAATCTGGCTGCCTGATGCCTGGGATGAACAGCTTCGCTTGCTCAGCGATGTCGATGCCAATTCACAGCGCTTTGCGGCCCTGGAATTATAGTCTTATGGCTGGATTTGTCTTACAGGTCAAACGAGGCGCTTTCAACCACCGAGCTGCCCTAACGACCAATAAGACCAATCAACCCATCCAACCCGATGACGCATCAACCTGTACTTTACCACGAAATTTTGGAAGCTCTGCATCCTCACGATGGCGGCTGTTATATTGATGGCACTGTAGGCGCTGGCGGCCATGCAAGGGGGATATTAGAGACCAGTTCTCCGAATGGAAAATTGCTAGGATTGGACCTCGACCCCCGGGCATTGGACTTAGCCAAAGATAACTTAGCCTCTTTTGGCGAGCGCGTGACCCTGGTGCAAGCTTCTTACACATCGCTGGATGAGCAGATGCAAGCCCTGGGTTGGCCCTCTGTCCAGGGGATTGTACTCGACCTGGGCGTTTCTTCGATGCAGTTAGATACGCCGGAACGCGGCTTTTCCTTCAAAGTAGATGCCCCTCTGGATATGCGTTTCAGCCCCGAGGAAGCACGCACCGCCGCCGATTTGGTGAATTCGCTTCCCGAGGTTGAGTTGGCCGATTTGATTTATCGCTGCGGCGAGGAGCGCAAATCGAGGCAGGTGGCTCGGGCAATCGTTCAAGCCCGACCAGTCCGCACCACCCTCGAGCTGGCAACGATCGTCAGCCGCGTGGTGAGTAAAGGCAAAAAGTATACTCGTCTGCACCCGGCCACGCGCACCTTTCAGGCATTGCGGATTGCCACCAATCGAGAATTGGAGGCTGTCGAGACTGTACTTCCGTTGGCTGTATCGGCATTGGCGCCTGGGGGGCGGTTGGCGGTGATTGCGTTTCATTCGCTAGAAGATCGAATTGTGAAGCGCTATTTCCAGCGCGAGAGTCAGGATTGTATTTGTCCGCCCGAAATACCGATTTGTAATTGCGGGCACCAGGCTGCGATAAACGTGATAACTCGCAAGCCATTACAGGCCACCGTGGCTGAAGTTGGTGAAAATCCGAGGGCGCGCAGCGCTCGCTTGCGAGTTGCTGCAAAGCGCTAAGATTGGCATAAGACTTGCAGGGTAAATAGTGATTATTAGATGCGATTTACTCATGGTGATGATATGGACAACGTATCACAAATTACACAGGCATATTCTCAGGCTCCCTGGCGAAAACAACTTCAGGTGATCGGCATTTTTTTGTCCGTGCTGATTATCTTGTTGATGGCTGCCAGTGTATTTGTCAGCATTACAGCACGCGCTGCGACACTAGGCCGTGAAATTCAGCGCTATCGCCTGGAGAACGAAGACCTGGAATATGAAATTGCCAATCTGCGATCCGAAGTGGCTACACTAAATTCGGTTTCGGTACTCCAGGCGCGCGCCCTGGAACTGGGATTTCGTCCGGCTACCACCGAAGAGATTACATATATCCGGGTGACCGGTTATACAGGCAAACCGAAGGCCAGTATTGCCACTCCCGCGCAAACAGTGGTTTCAACTGCGCCAGTGCTTTTGCCTGCTTTTACCCAATCTTGGGTGGAGTGGCTTACAGAGCAACTTCAGAATCCCGCTGTGTCGGTAGCGGACTCGCGACCATGAATACAAGCAATCGTTTTCGTTATGTCAGCATGGGCGCGGTCTTTATTTTTGCCGGTTTGGCAATTGTCTCACGGCTGATTCATATTCAAATTGGGCCCACGCATGAAAGTATTCAGACCTTTGAAGCAGTGGATGGGTTGCAACTCGTCAACCTGGACCCGGCACGCGGCAATATTTATGATCGCCATGGACGTATGTTGGCGGGAAATCAACTGATTTACGAAGTCGCAATTGAACTCAATTATGTGCGCAACCCGGAAACGATTGCCTGGGCAACAAGTGCATATCTTGGCCTGGATTATAACGAAGTCTTTGCTTTAGCCAGTTTGAAACTTGATGAGACAGACCTCAGGCATATTACACTGAGCAATTTTGTGCCCTACGACGCCGCAAAAACTCTATTGGCGCTGAAGCTCGATTTTTTTGATCACCCTGAAAATGCGGGTGTGGGTTCTAACAACAAAATACATAGCTTAGTTGGATTGACAATTACCCCGCGGCTGGATCGTAGTTACCCGGAGGGGCCACTAGCATCCAATGTGTTAGGTTTTGTGATGAAAGATGGCACCAGCATTCATGGCGTTGAGGAAGAGTTGCACTGGCTCCTCTCTGGCGTGGAGAAACTGGAAGCGGTTTCCACAGATCCGCATCTGGCTATGGAATTACCAGAAACGATCCACGGCGCAGATATTGTGTTGACGCTGGATCGAGAAATCCAGTCTGCAATGGAAGAGATACTCGATGCTCATATGGCATCCAGCGGCTCAACATCTGGCAGCATTATTGTGATGGACCCCCGATCGGGTGAGCTTCTTGGCATTGCATCGTACCCGCGTATGGATTTGTCGGCGGAGTGGGATTTTGAAACTCTCTTTGAGGGGAATCTGGCGTTTAATATGGCGATTGACGGGTATGAGCCGGGTTCAGTTTTCAAGGTGATCACCATGGCATCTGCCTTAGATGCTGGCGTAGTTGAGCCAAACACCGAATTCATCGATACCGGCGGGTTGCCTGTCGATGGCTGGACGATTCATAACTGGGATGGCGGTGCCTGGGGCCCGCAAACGATGACGACTTGCTTGCAACACTCGTTGAATGTTTGTTTGGCCTGGATTGCTACAGAACGACTAGGTCCCACATTGTTTTACCAGTATTTGCATGATTTTCACTTCAAGCAGCCCACCAATGTTGAACTGGCGCGCGAATATGCTGGCAATGTCCGTTTTCATAATGATCCCGATTGGCATCTGATTGACTTGGCGACGAATTCATATGGCCAGGGCATTGAGGTCACGCCGTTGCAAATGCTGCGAGCCATATCAGCCGTAGCTAACGATGGAAAAATGATGACGCCGTATATTTTGCAAGCCGTAGTGGATGATGAACATCAATATTCGTTTGGCCCAGAAGTTGCCGGGCAGCCGATTTCAGCCGCTACAGCTCATACGCTTTCGGAAATGCTGGCTACATCTTTAGAGAAAGAAGCATCCACATCTTTGGTGCCGGGTTATCGTGTGGCCGGAAAAACAGGCACGGCCACAATTTATAACAGCAGTCTTACCAATGCATCGTTTGTTGGCTGGGGTCCGGTGGATGATCCCCAGTTTATGGTGTATATCTGGCTGAACAAGCCTACAAGCACCCCCTGGGCTTCGTTAGTCGCTGCCCCAGTCTTTCGTGATGTGGTGTCCCGGTTGGTGGTTCTGATGGATATTCCACCCGATGAAGTGAGACTGAGCATGAATGCCGAATAATTTAAAGATGCTATGCTAACTTTAGGCGATATTCTGAACGCATTGGTCGATCAGCGTCCTGCCTGGGCTACACAGGTTATCACGGATGCTGTTGTCGATTCCCGGCATACTATCCCCGGAGCGTTGTTTGTGGCCATGCCCGGCGAGCAAGTTGATGGGCATCGTTTCGTTGCTAATGCTTTCGAACGCGGTGCAGTGTGTGCATTTGTGCAGCAAGATTTACCAGAACCATTTCCGGTTTTAGATTTGCGCCCTGGGGCAGCGCTCAACTTGGGTGCCGGGGTCGAGCTTCCCTGCGTTCTGCGTGTGGAAGATACCCTCACGGCTTTGCAAAGCGCGGCATCCTACTGGCGTCGCCAACTGGATATAAAAGTGGTTGGTATCACGGGTAGCGTTGGGAAATCGACGACCAAAGAATTAGTTGCTGCGGTTTTGGGCCAGCGGTATAGCACTTTGAAAAATTCCGGCAATCTGAATAATGAGATTGGTTTACCGCTTACAGTGTTGGGCCTGAGCGATGGACATCGACGAGCAGTTTTGGAGATGGGGCTGTACGTGCCGGGCGAAATTGCTTTTTTGTGTGATTTGGCGCAGCCACATATTGGTGTGATCA
This sequence comes from Anaerolineae bacterium, assembly GCA_014382605.1. GTDB lineage: Bacteria > Chloroflexota > Anaerolineae > Anaerolineales > UBA11858 > NIOZ-UU35. The sequence goes on along the minus strand of JACNJM010000183.1, from coordinate 16,574 downwards.
CCAATGTTGGTACGGTTCATGCTGAACGCGCCGGATCGCAAGAAGCGATTGCGCGTGGCAAAGCAGAGCTAGTTCAGGCGCTGCCTCCAGATGGCGTGGCGATTCTAAATTACGATGACCCCTGGGTGCGTGAGATGGCCGGAAAGACAGAAGCGCAGGTTTTCTATTACGGGCTTGATGAGCAGGCCGATTTGTGGGCCGATCAGGTGGAGGGACTTGGGCTGGAAGGAATTCGTTTCCGGCTGCATTACCAGAACGAAACCTTGCATTTGCGCGTACCCATGATTGGCCGCCACTCGGTACATACGGCTCTCCGAGCGGCGGCTGTGGGCCTCGTAGATGGTTTAACCTGGCAAGAAATCGTTACCGGGCTGCGAGCTGGGCATACGCAGTTGCGCTTGGTGGCAGTCCGAACCGAAAGCGGCGCTTTGCTGCTTGATGACACCTATAACGCTTCACCGCAATCTACGCTGGCGGCGTTGAATCTTCTTGATGAAATGGATGGCCGTAAAGTGGCAGTGCTGGGCGATATGTTGGAACTGGGTCCCTATGAACACGAAGGCCATTGGAAGATGGGCCTGCGCGCCGCGGAAGTGGCAGATGAGTTGATTACGATCGGAGAACGTGCCCGCGTCATAGCCGCGGCAGTGCGCAGGACGCGTTTTCCGGAAGAGCGGATAGTAGAATTGGAAGATAGCCAGCAGGCGATTGATTATTTGCGCGAAAAGTTGCGCACCGACGATGTTGTTTTAGTGAAGGGTTCGCGCGGCATGCGCATGGATCGGATTGTAGCCAGCCTGGAGGCGCGCTCATGACGCAGACCTCTGTATCCCTGGCGCTGGCTGCCTTCAGTTTCTTGCTGACAGTGATTTGGGGCAGCCCATTGCTGCGCATTTTGCGCTATTTCAAGATGGGCGAACAAATCCGCATGGATGGGCCGGAGCGGCACTTTGCCAAGTTGGGTACGCCTACAATGGGCGGGCTGATGATTGTGTTGCCAGTGATGTTAATTACGTTGCTGTTGAATGGCGCTTCGCTGATTGGCCCCACAGAAATGTTGGGTAAGTCGGTGTTGTTGCCAACCGGCGTGTTGGTATTGTTCGCGCTGATTGGCATTGTGGACGATTGGGCTGGCCTGCGCGGTAAACGCAGCGATGGCCTTAGCGCCCGAATGAAGTTCTTTTTGCAATTAGTGATTGCATTTTGGGCTTCTTATGGTTTGTACCACTATCTCGATGCGCCGCATTTATACTTGCCGGGTTTTCACATCGAGTTTCGGGTTGGCTTGTGGTATATCCCAGTTGCCATGTTCCTGATTGTGGGCTTCTCTAACGCCATTAACATTACTGATGGCCTGGATGGCCTGGCCGGTTTGATCTCTGTGACGGCCTTTGTAGCCTATGGCGGTATTGCCGTGATGCAAGGACAAATATTTGTGGCGCGTTTCTGTTTCACGTTGGTGGGCGCGTTATTTGGTTTTTTGTGGTTTAACGTTCACCCGGCGCAATTATTTATGGGCGATACTGGCTCGCTCAGTTTGGGGGCGGCGCTGGCCGTAGTGGCCCTAATGACGGGTCAGTGGGCTGTGCTGCCTATTATTGCCATCATTCCGGTGAGCACCACTTTAAGCGTGATGCTTCAGGTACCCTATTTTAAACTCACCCGGCGTTTGTATGGCGAGGGTCGCCGTCTTTTTAAAATGGCGCCCTTGCATCATCATTTTGAGCTTTCGGGTTGGAGTGAGACACAGGTTGTGCAGCGTTTTTGGCTGATCAGTTTGATGACCGCGATGATTGGAGTCGCTTTGGCGGTGGCGTGACGATGATTGAATGGAAAGGACAGCGCGTTTTGATTGTGGGAGCCGCCCGTCAGGGTATGGCTCTGGCGCGCTTTTTTGCCAATCATGGCGCGCAAGTTGTGCTTAACGACCGCCGTTCTGCGAAAGAACTATCTGAAGCGCAGGCCGCGCTGGTTGATGTGCCGCTTAAATGGGTGTTGGGCGGTCACCCCCTGGGCATCCTCGATCAGGTCGATTGGGTGTGCCCCTCCGGCGGCGTGCCCCTGGAATTGCCGCTGATTGTTGAAGCGCTGGCGCGCCGCATCCCGCTGGCGAATGATTCGCAAGTATTCTTGGAGCACGCCCCCTGCAAGGTGATTGGCATTACCGGGTCGGCGGGTAAAACCACCACCACAACGCTGGTTGGGCGCATGGCTGACGCTGCCTGTGAACTTCAACCGGCAACCTTTAACCGGGCCTGGATCGGTGGCAATATTGGCAACCCATTAATTGCTGATGTGGACAATATGAATGCAAACGACATCGCGGTGATGGAGCTTTCCAGCTTTCAATTGGATGTAATGACCCGCTCTCCCCAAGTGGCTGCCGTGCTGAATATCACCCCCAATCATCTCGACCGGCACGGCAACATGCGGGCCTACACCGCGGCCAAAGCCCGGATTTTAAAATATCAGACCCCGGAGGATGTGGCCGTTTTGGGGCGCGACGACCCCGGAGCCTGGGGCCTGGCGGACTCCCTTCGGGGTGATTGCATCAGCTTTGGGCGGGCGCGCCCACCCGAGGGTTTGGCCGGTGTTTTTCTGCACGGGGCGTGGATCCGTTTCTGGGATGGAGAATTCGCTCACGATTTGCTTCCGCGCGAGTTGATTCATCTGCGCGGCGAACATAACCTGGAAAATGTATTGGCGGCCTGTGCGATTGCCGCCGCCGCGGGCATTCCTCCCGCGGCCATGCGCGCCGCTGTGGATGGTTTCGCTGGCGTGTCACATCGCCTGGAGTTTGTGCGCACGTGGCGCGGCGCCGATTGGTATAACGATTCGATTGCCACCGCCCCGGAACGCGCGCTTGCAGCATTGAATGCTTTTGACGAGCCGTTGGTGTTGCTGGCGGGTGGGCGCGATAAGAATTTACCCTGGGATGTTTTTGCCGAAATTGTACGGCAGCGCGTGGATCATTTGGTCCTTTTTGGCGAGGCCGCCGCGTTGATCCGGCAGGCCGTAGAAGCCGCTGGCCCCGCCGAACGTCCATTTTCACTGCACGAGTGTAATGGGCTACAAGCTGCGCTGGAAGTCGCCGCTGAAGTCGCCGCGCCGGGCGATGTGGTTTTGCTCTCGCCGGGCGGCACGAGTTTTGATGAATTTAAGGATTTTTCTGAACGAGGAGTGTGTTTTCGAGCATGGTTGAACCAACAGGTGTAATAGCATCCCCTCATGGGGCGAAGAAAAAGACTGAACTACCTTCGCCGCGACTGAATTTCGATGTGTTGCTGGTGTTGATATTTCTTACACTGGTTGGTTTTGGTCTCTTGATGACGCATTCGGCCAGTTGGAATGCGTCGTTGCAGCTCTCTCCAGAGGAAATTGGCTATAGCTCACCGACATTTCTCTTTTTCCGTCAATTGCGTTGGTTGGGTGTTGGGTTTATTGTTATGTTGTTGTTCACCTGGCTGGACTATCACTATTGGCATTATCTTTCGATTGGCGCGATGGGCGTCACCCTGCTGATGTTGGTGGCTGTGTTGCTGGTTGGTGAGAGCAACGATGGGGTGACGCGCAGTTTTGAAAACGGATCGGTGCAGCCTTCGGAGTTAGCCAAATTTGTTATTGTGATCTATCTGGCGGTGTGGCTGTATGCCAAGCGTGATCAACTAAATGATATTGGTTTTGGTTTGCTCCCGTTGGGTGCAATTGTTGGAATCACCGGCGGTTTGATTTTGCGCCAGCCCGATTTGAGCGCCGCCGGAATGGTCTTTATTCTAGGCGCCCTGATGTATTACCTGGCTGGCAGCGACGCTTTTCAGACCACGATACTCTTTTTAATCGCGGGCGTGGCCGGTTTTCTGGTGCTGCGTTTTAACCCAACCGATAATGACCGTGTGGCAACTTTCATCAACGGTTGGAATGATATTCTCGAATCGTCCGACCATGTAATGCACTCATTGGTGGCTTTCGTACGCGGCAAATGGATTGGTGTTGGTATTGGCCTCGGAACTACCAAGCTAACTACACTGCCTTTCCCACATACCGATAGTGTTTTTGCAGTGGTTGGCGAGGAAACGGGTGTTTTTGGTGCTGCGTTCCTGGTTTTTCTTTTTGGTGCTTTGTTTTGGCGTGGTCTGGTTATTGCCCGGCAAGCCCCCGATGCTTTGGGGTCGCTACTGGCGGCTGGTCTGACCATGTGGATTACGCTGGAAGCGTTTATGAATATGGCGTCTTTATTGGGACTGATGCCTTTTGCCGGGAACACACTGCCTTTCTTCAGTATTGGTGGTTCCAGTTTGGTAACTTCGATGGCTGCATTGGGAATTGTGTTCAATATTTCGCGTTTATCAGAACGCAAACAAGTTGAAGAATCACGGAGGACATTGGGTGCGATTGTTGATTTGCGCCGGTGGAACGGGCGGTGGCGTGTATCCCGCGCTCGCCGTTCTCGAACGGCTAAACGCTAAGTTTGAAGATGTGCAAACCCTGTGGGTTGGCGGCGAAGGTGGCATGGAAGCTGAGCTTGTTGCGAACACAGTGAGCGCAGCGGGTGCTGGCATTGCTTTTGCAGCTATTCCCGCGGCCGGGTTGCACGGTGTCGGCTTGCGCGCTTTGCCGGGCAACTTGTGGCGTTTAGTGCGTGGATTTTTCGCCGCGCGTCACCTGTTGCACCAGTTTCGCCCCGACGTGTTATTCTTCACCGGTGGCTACGTGGCCGCTCCCGTGGCCTTGGCGGGTTGGCGCGTTTCCACGGCGCTCTACATTCCCGATATTGAGCCGGGAATGGCGCTAAAGGCACTCACGCGTTTCGCCGACCGCATTGCCATAACGGCGGCAGATTCGCAACAATTCTTTCCGGGACGCGCTGAACGGTTAGTCGAAACCGGCTACCCCGTGCGTCATGATTTACTTAATTGGGATCGTCCAAGAGCGCAGGTCGCTCTCGGCTTGCAGGTGGATTTGCCGACCTTGTTGGTTTTTGGTGGCAGTAAAGGCGCTCGTTCGATCAACCGTGCTTTGTTCGCTGCGCTGCCTGATTTATTGACTGAAATGCAGATTGTACACGTTAGTGGCACAGCCAACTGGGAAGAAGCCGAAGCCGCCTACGAAAAGTTGCCCCCCGATCAGGCAGCCCGCTATCATGCACACGCCTACTTGCATGCCGAAATGGGCGCAGCTTTCGCAGCAGCCGATCTGGTTGTCGCCCGTGGCGGCGCATCAACGCTGGGCGAATTCCCTGTTTTTGGGCTTCCAGCCATTCTGGTTCCTTATCCGTATGCCTGGCGTTACCAGAAAGTGAATGCTGATTATTTGGCGCAACGGGGGGCAGCGGTGGTCCTGACGGACGATGAATTACCCGAGAATTTAGCGCCACTGGTACGCGAACTCATGCAAGATGAAAATCGCCGTAAAAAAATGAGCGCCGAGATGCAGGCAATGGCACAACCCGATGCTGCTGCCTCAATCGCAGAGATATTGCATCAGCTTGCTCAGCAAAGCAATCATTTGGAGTAATCGACATGGTAAGTTTGCTGTTTATGTTCTATATATTTGTCATCCTTTTTGCCGTGATCGGTTTTATGCGCGGCTGGGCAACCGAAGCGTTGGTCAGTTTCAGTGTGGTTCTGGCCTTGTTTTTGATTGCCATTCTCGAAACACAGATACTAGAAGGCACTGGAATGATCCCAGATGGAACACTTAGGCAATTCTGGATTCGCGTATTTATCGTGGGTATGTTGGTATTCTTCGGCTATCAAACGCCCAAAATTTCGCGCCTATCTGGGGCCGCGCGTAGAGAGCGCATTTCCGATTCCCTCCTGGGCATTTTTCTGGGCGCTATCAATGGCTATCTAATTTTTGGCACTTTGTGGTTCTATCTTGCACATGCCGGGTATCCATTTGAGAAAATCATTGCGCCGGATGCCACTACAGAAGTTGGCAAAGCGGCTATCGCAATGGTGGAGCGCATGTTCCCGGCCTGGATTGGTTCAACACCCTATGGCATCTATATTGCCGTGGGGCTGGCATTTCTGTTTGTATTGGTGGTGTTCATCTAATGACACAACACATTCACTTCATCGGGATTGGCGGCACAGGCCTTTCGGCGATTGCCCGGGTTTTGCTGGAGAGCGGCTACATAGTCAGCGGCTCCGACCAGCAATATTCTCCGTTGGCACAAGCGGTTGAAAAGGCGGGCGCGCGTGTTTATCAGGGTCACCGCGCCGAAAATATTGCCGCGCCCGATCTGGTGATCCGTTCATCGGCAATCCCGGACGACAACCCCGAAGTGGTGGCCGCGCGTCAGGCGAATATCCCAGTCCTGAAGCGTGCCGATTTTTTGGGCCGCCTCATGGAAGATCGTTTGGGTGTGGCAATCGCCGGATCGCACGGAAAAACCACCACCACAGCCATGTTGGCCTGGGTACTCACATATTTAGGGCAACAGCCATCCTTCATTTGCGGTGGCGATATTGCTAATCTGGGAGTCAATGCCCGTGCCGGAGATGGTGCTGCCTTTGTGATTGAAGCCGACGAATATGATTATATGTTCTTGGGATTGAAGCCCCGCATAGCGGTGATTACCAATGTGGAACACGACCACCCCGATATTTTCCCCACCCCGGAGAGTTTTCGGCAAGCCTTCCTGGACTTTGTGAGGCTTCTGCCATCCGACGGCATTTTACTCACCTTTGGGGATGATCCCGGCGCCGCCGAAATTTACACAGCGGCCAACGGTATCCAAAAGTTGACCTATTCGCTGGCTTCTCGCATTGCAGATTATGCTGTTGAAGATATGCGCCCCAACACGCGCGGCGGTTTTGACTTCACGGTGCTGCACAACGGCGAACAACTGGCGCAAATTTCGCTGCAAGTGCCAGGACAGCACAATGTTGCCAATGCGCTGGCAGCCCTGGTGGTGATCGATCAGATGCAACTCCCTGTCGCAGAAGCTGCTCAGGGCCTCAGCGAATTCATTGGGGCTGGCCGCCGTTTTCAGGTGGTTGGCGAAGTCGGCGGAATCACCCTGATTGATGATTACGCCCACCACCCCACCGAGATCCGCGCCACGCTCGCCGCAGCCCGCGCCCGTTATCCAGCCCATCGAATTTGGGCAGTCTGGCAGCCGCACACCTATTCACGCAGCAAATTACTTTTCGATGAATTTGTGGCCGCCTTCGATGATGCCGATCAGGTATTGATTACCGAAATTTACCGTTCCCGCGAAGCCGTTGATCCGAATTTTTCGTCGGTGCAAATCGCGACCGCGTTACAGCGTGAAAGCGCCCACTACGCGCCTAATCTGGATGCTGCGGTCGCGTATTTGAAGACCCACATGCAAGCAGGTGACGTAGTTTTGGTGCTTTCGGCAGGCGATGCCACCAAAATCAATGCAAATTTACTGGCGGACTTGCCCGTGATTGAAGCCTTGGGAAAGAGCTAATGTTGGTAAACGAGAAGAAACACGCCTATGAACATTTGCGGACCCTGTTTGGCGCTGATTGCCAGGCCGATGCTTTTTTGGCGCGCTATACGGCGGCGCGGGTAGGCGGCCAGGCCGATGTGCTCTTGCTGGTTAATTCTGTTGAAGCGTTGGCTCAGGCCGCTCAGCAGTTGTGGGAACTTGAGATGCCCTTCCGCGTGTTAGGCGGTGGCTCGAATGTGTTAGTGAGTGATGACGGTGTGCGCGATATTGTGCTGCTCAACCGGGCGCGTGAAATAGAATTTGACACGGCTTCGGATCCACCCGCGGTTTGGACGGCATCTGGCGTAAATTTTGGCAGCCTTGCCCGGCGCGCGGCTGCACATCGTTTGTCAGGCCTGGAATGGGCTGCCGGTATCCCTGGCACAGTCGGTGGCGCGATATTTGGCAATGCTGGGGCGCACGGTGGCGATGTAGCCGGAAATCTACTGATGGCAGAAATCTTGCATCAGAGTGGTACGCGTAAAACTTATTCTGTTGACGAAATGGGCTTTGAGTATCGTTCCAGCCGGTTGAAGCGCGAAAAAATAGCAGCCGTCGTGTTGGCGGCGCGCTTTGCGCTTACTTCTGGCGATTCAGCGACGATCCAACAAAAAATGGATGACTATGCCGAATTCCGCCGCCGCACGCAGCCTCCTGGAGCAAGCATGGGTTCCATGTTCAAGAACCCACCCGGCGATTATGCGGGCCGCCTGATTGAGGCCGCAGGGCTTAAGGGTACTCGCGTGGGCAATGCAGAAATTAGCCCCTTGCACGCCAATTTTTTCATTAATCATGGTGGCGCCAGCGCCAGCGATATTTATGCCCTGATTTCACAGGTGCGTCAACTTATTTTGCAAGAATTTGGCATCACGCTTGAATTGGAGATAGAGTTATTGGGAGATTTTCTTCCGTTGGGCTAAGCTTATGACAGAGAAATTGAAAGTAGCAGTTTTATTTGGTGGTCGTTCAGGTGAACATGCGGTTTCGCGCATGTCAGCGCGCGCGGTTTTTGCGGCGTTGGATGTCGACAAATATGATGTGATTGAGATTGGCATCACGCATGAAGGTATCTGGCTGGCTGGTGAACGCGTGTTGGATGCTTTTGTTGCCGAGAAAACGAGTCGCCTGACGCCGGTCACATTACTGCCAGACCCCAACCGCCGCGGCCTCTATCTAATCAAAAATACGCCCCACGGAGAGCAGTTTGAACACTTCACCGATGTCGATGTATATTTTCCAATTCTGCATGGCACCTTCGGTGAGGATGGTACGCTGCAAGGCCTGTTCGAGATGGCAAATGTTGCCTACGTTGGCGCGGGCGTGCTGGGTTCTTCTGTGGGCATGGATAAAGCTGTTTTCAAAGCGGTGATGCGCGCTAATAATATCCCTGTGGTGGATGAGGTACTTAGTTTGCGCAGCGATCTCCACAAAAATATGGATGCAATTCTCGATCAGGTTGAAACCTCGCTGGCATACCCCGTGTTTGTCAAACCGGCCAATATGGGTTCTTCGGTGGGTGTGAGTAAGTGCTACAACCGTGCCGATTTGTTAGAAGGTTTGCTGCATGCGGCCCAATTTGATCGCCGAATTCTGATTGAGCGCGGCATTAATGCCCGCGAGATTGAAATCAGCGTTTTGGGCAACGATCACCCCCAGGCATCGATTCCGGGCGAGATCCGCCCCGAAGCCGATTTTTACTCGTATGATGCCAAATATCATGATGACCGCTCGCAAGCCTTTATCCCTGCGGATATCCCCGCCGAAACGGCTGAAATGATGCGTAGTACTGCCGTGCGCGCCTATCAGGCGATTGATTGCGCAGGCATGGCGCGAGTGGACTTTTTGCTGGACAAGGATAGCGGTGAATTCTATCTCAATGAAGTTAATACGCTGCCGGGGTTTACCCAAATTAGTATGTACCCGAAGCTATGGGAAGCCTGCGGTATGTCGTATGCGGATATATGCAACCGCCTGATTGAACTGGCTGTGGAGCGTCGCTCCGAGCGTGATCAAACTCAGTGGCGCTACGAAGGCGAAAGATAACTCCTGCTATGAAGCGTGAAGCGACTTTGCCGCGGGCCAAACAGGTTCGAGAAAAACGGAATACACAGGGCAATCAGGTTGCGCGCCGTAAAAAAACGTCTGGCGCTCGTTTGGCGTTGCCTCCGGTGATGGTGCGCGGCGGTACGCCAGCCTCCGTACAAAATTCACGCGCCAAGACTAAAAGAGTCAAGCGCCGTTATGATATTGCCTTGCCTGCGCCGGGCGTCGAGATGCGTCTGCCCGCAGTGCCGGTGATTAGGGTTGGCTGGCGTTTGGTATCTTTTATGTTTGTTTTGTTGCTTTCGGGTGTTTTGTATTATTTATTTACTTCGCCTGTTTATCGGGTGAAAGATGTTGAAATTGCGGGCGGTGTGTATTTATCTTCCGAGAGTATCAGCCGGATGATGTTGATTTACAACCAGCCTATTTTTCTTGTCGAACCTCAGGTGATTGCCAGTCAGTTGGTTGACACGCTGGATGGATTGACATCTGCCGCGGTGACGGTAAGTTTTCCTGCCCAGGTTACGGTGACGGTTGAAGAACGCGCGCCGGTGCTGGTTTGGGAGTTGGATGGTCAAGCGCAGTGGGTCGATGCTCAGGGATTTGCGTTTCCCCCGCGCGGGGATGCAAGTAATCTGGTTCGGGTGGTCGCATCAACCCCGCCTCCCGCGCCGATCATTCTGGATGAGGGCGAAGAAACCGGCGAGTCACATCCCCTCATGACGCCGGAAATGGTCACGGCAATTTTGTCAGTCAGAAATTATGCGCCGGACAGTGTTGACCTTTTGTACGATGGTGAACACGGATTTGGCTGGCACGATCCGCATGGCTGGATCGTATATTTTGGTATGGATGATGACAATGTAAAGATGAAAATTGCCATTTATGATACTTTGTTGCGGCATTTGAATCGGGAAGGGATTCAGCCTGCCATGATTAGTGTGGAGTATTTGCATGCTCCGTTTTATCGTTTGGAGCCTTAGCTATGGAATCGCCAATTATTGTTGGTATTGATGTCGGAACGACCAAGACTTGCACGCTGGTTGCCCGTTTAGAGAATGATAGCCAGTTGCGAATTTTGGGCGTAGGCATTGAACCCTCGAAAGGAATGCGCAAAGGCGGCGTGGTAGATTTGAACGCGGCCGGTGCAGTCATTGCGCGCTCGGTCGAAAAAGCTGAACATACGTCTGGCCTTGAAATTGAATCGGCGCTGGTGAGTTTGGCGGGATCGTTTATTACATCAGAAAATAGTCGCGGTGTGGTAGGCGTATCGGGGCGCACAATTAGCAATGACGATGTTGTGCGAGCTGTAGAAGCCGCCCGCGCAGTTTCAATTCCGCATAATCGCGAAGTGATTCATGTGATTCAGCGTGATTTCGTTGTGGATGGGCAGGGCGGCATTCGTGTCCCGACGGGGATGCACGGCTACCGGCTGGAAGTGGAAACGCATGTGATTACTGCCGCGGCTGCCACGGTGGAAAACCTGCGTCAGGCTGTTGCGGCTGCGGGGGTGCACGCCAGCCAGTTTGTACTCAATCCCCTGGCTTCCGCAGAAGTTGTACTCTCAGATTCGGAGCGCGAAATGGGGGTGGTTGTGTGTGATATTGGCGGCGGCACAACCGATATGGCAATATTCATTGATGGCGATGTGTGGCACACGATGGTGCTGGGCGTTGGCGGCAATCATGTCACCTCCGATATTGCCCACGGGTTGCACTTATCGCTTGAGCAAGCCGAAGAGATAAAACTAAAGCACGGGCATGCGCTGCAAGGCGAGATTGACCCCGAAGAAGCTTTTTATATCAATCCCTTTGGCGAAAAAGATCCCGTAAAGATATTACGCGGCGATCTGACCCACATTATTGAAGCGCGTATTGAAGAAATTTTCAGCCTGGTTTTGCAGGAAATCAAACGCTCGGGTTATGATGGCTTGCTGCCCGCAGGCATGATCTTGACGGGTGGTGTGAGTAATTTGCCAGGTATTCGTCAATTGGCAAAGGATGTATTGGGGATGCCGGTGCAAATCTCCCAGCCCAAGAATATCATTGGTATGGTCGATCAACTTAATTCTCCGGCGTATGCAACCAGTGTTGGTTTGTTGCGCTGGGCTGTGCTGATGAGTGAATTTGTCGGTGCCTACAGTTCGCGTCGCCCGATCATCTCGGGTGAAAACGTAGATTGGATGAAAATGAAAGACTGGCTGCGGCGATTGTTGCCTTAGCAAATTTTAAGAAAGACCAGCCGTATTATGAAGGAGCTTTTGGTAGAATAGAGGAATTCTTTTGAGCCTTCACGAAGCAGGTGCTCCAGATTTCCTCAGGCGCTAACATAAAAGCTCAAAACGAGGAGAAGACAAAATGCAAACAATGAATCAACCTGAATCATTTGCCCGCATAAAAGTGGTTGGTGTTGGCGGTGGCGGCTGCAACGCGGTTGACCGCATGATCGATGAAGGCCTGCAAGGTGTGGAATTCATCGCAGTCAATACCGATGCTCAGGCGCTGGCTCTGTCGCGCGCTTCAATCCGGGTGCGCATTGGCGATAAGCTGACGCGCGGCCTGGGTTCTGGCGGCGACCCCGAAGTTGGGAAAAAAGCCGCTGAAGAATCGGCCGAGGAGCTATACAATGTTCTCAAAGGCTCCGATATGACCTTTATCACCGCCGGAATTGGTGGTGGCACCGGAACGGGGGCATCCTCGGTGATTGCCCAGATCTCGCGCGAGATTGGAGCGCTGACAATTGGCGTTGTCACCCGTCCTTTCACATTTGAGGGCGCCCGGCGCATCAAATCTGCCGAACTGGGGATTGATGGCCTCAAGGAGCACGCCGATACGCTTATCGTGATCCCCAATGATCGCCTGCTCCAGATTGTCGATAAACGCTCCAGCCTGCAAGATGCCTTCAAGGTCGCCGATGACGTTTTGCGCCAGGGTATTCAAGGCATTTCAGAGCTGATTACCATCCCTGGCCTGATCAACCTCGACTTCGCCGATGTGCGCACCATCATGTCCGAAGGCGGCGCCGCGCTGATGGCTGTAGGTAAAGCCTCGGGTGAAGAACGCGCCCGTGATGCTGCTGAACAGGCTATCTCCAGCCAATTGTTGGATATTACCATTGACGGCGCGCGTGGCATTCTCTTCAATGTCACCGGTGGCCCGGGATTGACACTTTTTGAAGTCAACCAGGCCGCAGCGATCATCAAAGAGACCGCGCACCCCGATGTGAACTTAATCTTTGGCGCGGTGATCGATCCCGATATGGGCGAAGATTTGCGCGTGACCGTGATTGCAACTGGCTTCGAAAGTTCAGGTATTCCGCGCAATATTATGGAACGCGCTGCCCGTCAGCGCGAGGTTGTTCCCGAAAAGGTACAACGCGAAGAATTTAAACCGCGCACGCTCAACACAGAAGACCTGGACATTCCCACCTTCTTACGTAATCGCGTGCGTTCGTAACCATTCAGTAGCAAAAAATAGTTCATTGACCTAAGAATTTAGAGGTTTTGCCTCCTCCTCACAAAGCCTCTATCCATCTGTTTGCCCCTTGTTCCCCGCCACAGGTTTTTGGCGGGGAACTGGGTTTTAAGGTGAAATCCGGATACGCTTTACAGAAAGTCTCTCACATCTTTCGCCAGTTTCAAACTGCGCGGAGCCCCCATCTTAAAGGTTTCAACTTTTTAGAATATATTAAGGTAAATTAGTACCCCGGAAAGGTTGCTGTAATAGCTCAGGCGTGCTAGAATGTGAACTGTTGAACCGCTATATGTTTGGATTAATTCTGAGTACACCCCCATATATGGGGGTTGGTTTTGGGTGTGACTTATGCTATGTCCCTATTGTCAGACAGAACGTTCGCGAGTAATTGATACCACAAAAGACAAGCGTTGGGGCGTTCGCCGACGCCGTGAGTGTTTGGCCTGCGCTCAACGCTTTAGCACCATTGAGCGCCCTATCTTGGCTACGCCATTGCTGATTAAAGAAGATGGCACGCGCGAGGAATTTGACCGTGAAAAATTGATGCGCGGCATTCGTATTTCGTGTGTCAAACGCCCTGTTTCTGCGGCAGATATTCAGCGTTTAGCGGGTGAGGTTGAAGCCACCTTGCAGTCGATGGGCAAAGCTGAAGTTTCATCAAGAGTTGTGGGGGATATTGTCATCGCGGGTCTCAAAGAATTAGACCATATCGCCTATATTCGCTATGCGATTGTCTATTTGGGCCTCGATGACCTAATTTCCGTTCGCACAGAAATTGACCGCCTACTCGATAGCAACTAAACATGGGGGTAGCGGCAAGTCGATTTATTGAGCAAAGAGGAGCGTTTAATGGTTTTAACGACTAATACACACCAAATTGAAAAAGCGCAATTGCCTGATGATATGCGCCAAATAAAACTATCGGAAAATTCCTATCAGGTTTTCAAGCGTCGTTATATGCGCCGGGATCAAAATGGACAGCCGGTTGAAACTGTAGAAGAGACCTTCTGGCGCGTAGCCTGGAATATTGCCGCGGTGGAAGAAGAGTGGGGCGGGACTCCCTCGGAATTGGCGCGCCAGTTCTACGCTCTGCTTGCCGAAAAACGTTTTCTTCCGAACTCACCCACCTTCACAGGGGCAGGCACACCCCTGGGACAGTTGGCCGCTTGCTTCGTGCTGCCGCTCAGTGATGATATGGGGCGCTGGAACGATGGCATCTTCCAAACACTACGCAACGCTGCACTGATCCAGCAAACTGGTGGTGGTAATGGATTCTCATTTTCACGCCTGCGTCCAAAAGGAGCATTAATCAAAACATCCTCCGGGGAGGCTACGGGGCCAGTTGGTTTCTTGAGAGTTTACGACAAAGCGTTTGGCGAAATCGCTCAGGGCGGCACACGCCGCGGGGCCAATATGGCTGTGCTGCGCGTTGATCACCCCGATATTGAAGAATTTATCACCTGCAAGATAGATGAAAACGCAATTACCAATTTCAATATCTCTGTGGGTATTACCGATGCCTTTATGAAGGCTGTTGAACATGATGCTTTGTGGTCGTTGCGTTTCCCCGATGTAGATCATCCTTCCTATCGCGGTTTTAGTGGCACCCTCGATCAGGCCGAGGCAGCGGGTATCCCTGTGATTACTCACCGACGCGTGCGGGCGCGCCAACTTTTCGACAAGATTGTTGCCCACGCGCATCATAACGGCGAGCCGGGTGTGCTTTTCCTGGATGCCGCCAATCGTAGTAACCCGGTACCGCATCTCTATATGCTTGAAGCGACAAATCCATGCGGCGAGCAATTTTTGGGGCCTTATGAAAATTGCTGCCTCGGCTCAGTCAACCTGGCCCAGCACTTTGGCCCGGATGGCAATGTGGATTGGGAAAAACTGCAAACATCCATAGAACTCGCCACACGCTTTTTAGATAATGTTGTCGATGCGAATGCCTATGTCCCCGCAGTGCCAGAATTGCGCAAAGCCGCGCTCAACGCCCGCCGGATTGGGTTGGGTATCATGGGTTTGGGCGATATGATGTACCATGCCGGTATTCGCTACGGCTCTTCAATTGGACAAGAATTTGCCGCTCAGGTGATGGAATTTGTGCGCTATCATGTTATGAAGACCAGCATCGAGCTTGCTCGGGACCGCGGCGCGTTCCCCGGAATCTCAGGCAGTATCTATGACCCGCAGAACCTCACCTGGGAATCGCCCAGCCCGCTAAGCCCCTATCATCAGGATTGGGAGCGCCCAACGCTGGATTGGGATGCCATTCTGGATGGCATTCGTCAATATGGTATTCGCAATGCCGCCCAAACGACGATTGCCCCCACAGGCACAATTGCAACCGTGGCAGATTGTGAGGGGTATGGCTGCGAACCTGTGTTTGCTCTGGCCTATACCCGTCATGTGGATGATAACGGTAAAGATATGCAACTCACCTATACCAGCCCCTTGTTTGAGAAAGCGCTCTTTGAAGCCGGTATCGAAGAAGATACTCATCAGGAAATCGTCGCCGGGGTTGTAGAGAGTGGGAGTTGTCAGAATGTTGAGATTCTACCTGAACACCTGCGTGAAACATTTGTCGTCTCACAAGATATTAGCGCGGATGACCATGTGCGTATGCAGGCTGCTTTGCAGGCATTTGTCGACAACAGCCTTTCCAAGACGATTAATTTCCCGCCAGACGCGCTGGAAGAAGATGTTGCCACTGCCTATAAACTGGCCTGGGAATTGGGGTGCAAAGGTACGACAGTTTACATAACCGGTTCGCGCCAGAAAGTAGTTTTGGAGACACAATCGACTGCCAGTGAGAAGGAAAATGGCCGGGCGGCCGCGCCCACTGCCGAGAAAGAGCCGTTAGTTCTGTGGCATGAGACCAAGAAACCGCGCCCGCGTCGTCTCAAGGGATATACCTACAATGTCAACACACCGTTGGGCAAAGCCTTTGTTACAGTCAATGAAAACGGGGGCGACCAACCTTTTGAAGTTTTCATCAACACCGCCAAAGCAGGCTCGGACACAGCCGCGGTTTCTGAAGCTATAGGGCGCTTGCTTTCGTATTTATTACGCATCGCCTCACCCATTGAGCCGCGCGAACGTCTCAACGAGATCGTTCATCAACTTTCTGGAATTGGCGGTGGCCGCTCCCTGGGGTTTGGCGTCAACCGGGTGCGCTCCTTGCCCGATGGTGTGTCGCAAGCCCTGCGCGAATATCTCGAAAACTCCCTCGATGAATATGCCTGGAAAGAAGTGGAACACGGCAACGGGCATCACGCAACTGAACGAAAATCCACGCTAGCTGCGGATGCCCCCCCCCCGCCGAACTTCAAAATTGGTGATCTCTGCCCCGATTGTGGACAGGCGGCAGTGGTAAATGAAGAGGGTTGCCGCAAGTGTTATGCCTGCGGTTATAGCGAATGTTGAAAACAAAAAGCGCTGGATATGTTCTGGCGCTTTTTGATTATATGTGTGTAATAGATCTTTGGGGAATTTTACAAGTCTATGTGCAAAGTGACGTATGATTTGGTATGATACTGTAACTAAATGACGTAGTAATTGGTTTGTGATGTAATATTTTCTTTGTAGACGATTTC